>JBGSJQ010000176.1:0-12839 GCA_041741775.1 Terrimicrobiaceae bacterium
AACGAGCACGCCTGGGACGGCGAATGGTATCAGCGCGTCCTCTGCGACGACGGCTTCGCCCTCGGCACCCACACCGCCGAAGAAGGGAAAATCTTCATCAATTCCCAATCCTGGGCCATCCTTGGCAAAGTCGCTCCGCCCGAGCGCGCCGAGCAGTGCATGGACAGCCTCGAAAAACTCCTGGGCCTCGACATCGGCTACCGCACCGTGTGGCCGCCCTTTTCCAAATTCGACGCGCGTGTCGGCGGCTCCTCCACCGTCTTCCCCGGCAACATCGAAAACGGCAGCAGCTACAACCACGCCGTCGGCTTCAAGGCCGTGGCCGACTGCCTTCTAGGCCGCGCCGAACTCGCTTGGGATACCTTCCGTAAGATCGCCCCGGACAACCCCGACAACCCGATCACCCGCTCCGGCATGGAACCGTTTTGTTTCTCCAACAAATTCTACGCCGACGACTACCACTACGGCGAAGCACTCTATGGGTGGAACACCGGCACGGGTGTCTGGTTCACGCTGCTGCTCGTCGAATACATCCTCGGCGTCCGCCGCGACTACGACGGCCTGCGCATCCAGCCCTGCCTGACCAAACGCATTCCCAAGGCCCGCATCGTCCGCAAATTCCGCGGCGCCACCTTCGACATCCGTATTGACAACAGCGCCGGTCGCTGCACCGGCCTCACCAGCCTGACCATCGACGGTCAGCCTGTATCCGGAAATCAACTCCCCGATCTCCGCGAGGGCACACACCAGGTCGAAGTCGTCATCTAGCCCGCATGCAACCATGCACATTTGGCGTCTCGCATCCGGTTGGGGTGTGTGCCAAATTGACGGATGCTTCCTGCACGACGATGCCGGGAACCACCGAAACATAGAGACTCAATGCCGAACCATAATCTTTTTTCCACAGTCAAAGCCGCAGCCTTCCTGCTTCTTACTTTTCCAATCTCCAGCCAAGCCGACAACATGGTGTCGGACAAACCGCTTCTTAACGGCAAGGCTGTGCCGTTCGTAACGAGTTTCGAGCCCCCCTATCCCTCAGGCACTTTACCTGTTCCGGTGCGCGTTATTCGGACGGAGGCGGAAGGAACGTTTACGCTGCAGATTCCAGCTCCGGATGGCGTCTCCGTTTACCCGCGTTCGACGGCTGTTGCCATCCACAAAGAGGGGGCAATGGTGACGCTCGAAGCCCGGGCTCCCTTTCGGTCGGAAGTTCGTCGGGTGGGATTACCTCCTGTTTTCGTTTTCATCACGGCTCCAAACGCGAACCCGGACGGCCCGGGGGTTCATCGGGTGTCGGGTGCTGATGTTGACGCGACTGGCACGGCGCTCGCTTCCCCGGCGATCCAGGCGCAACTCGACGCGGCCCGACCGGGTGACACGGTGCTGGTGCCTGAGGGAACCTACCGCATCGGAACCCTCCGGATGCGGGATGGAGTGCGGTTGCATCTCGAATTTGGCGCCCGGCTTGTCGCCAGCACCGACGACGCCGACTTCCCGCCGTTCGATGCACCACTCGGCCATCATCGCCGCGCCGTCCTCCTGTTCGACCACGTGAAAGGAGCCGCGCTGACCGGCTCCGGCACCATCGACGGACAAGGCAGCCAGCAGCGCCGGGAAATGAGCGAACCGAAGAAGCATGCCCATGTAAAACTCCTTCACGTTCAGGACTCGGAGGATATCCGCATCGAGAATGTCTTTCTGTTCGACGCTTTCTCATGGACGGTTCACCTCCTTCGCTCGCGCAATGTCGGTGTGCGCGGGGTCACGGTTTTCTGTGAGATCCCGCCTCCAAACTGGAACGGCGCTGGTGACGGCTGGATTTGGAACAACGCCGACGGCATCAACCCGGACTCAAGCCAAGGCGTTCTCATCGAGGATTGCTTCATCCGGGCAGGCGATGACTCGATCGCCGTGAAAAACACAGATCCGACCCGGACCACATCCGAAATCACGGTCCGCCGCTGCGCGCTCTGGAGCCCGACCCGCTGCCTGAAAATCGGCACGGAAACCAAGGGCAAATTGATGCAGGGAATCGTCTTCGAGGACTGCGATGCCGTGCAGGCCGGCGAGGCGCTTGCGATCGATCTCTTCGATAGCGCGATGCTCCGCAACGTGGTTTACCGCGATATCCGCGTCGACCTGTGCCCCGTCGGCGTGAATTTTCTGCTCAAGCCTCGCATTGAAGGCCAGGAGCAGGCCGGCGGAATCGAGAATGTGCTCCTTGAGCGCGTACGCCTCGGCGCCGGGCCTGGCCAGGTGCGAATTGCCAACCGGTATCCGCGCGGCATCGTGAACGGACTGGTTTTCGATGACGTCAAGTTGGGGGCGGCCCCCCTGGCTTTAAGCGACATCATCATGGAGGGTCCGGTTGAGCCGCCTGTCGTGAAACCGGGTGAAAATTAGACAAAAAAAACTACCCGCGCTTTCACGCGGGCCGCTTCAACCCCAAAACAAGAAACGGGCTGCGGGCTATGCCCGGCGCCGGCGCATGAGGATCAACGCACCAAGACCGCCGAGCATCATCGCGAAGGTCGTTGGCTCGGGAACGACGGAGACTTGGATGTTGTCCAGAGCGACGCTGTAAGCTCCTGCGTTGTTCATCGAGAATGCGATGGTATTAAAGATGTCGGTGCCGGTTGTAAGCGTGCCGCTGCTATCGACGCCGAAGGCCGACTGGGTGATGCTGTAACCTGTCACGGTCTTGCCGATGGTCAGGTTGATGGAGCCGACGCCCGAGGTGGCGATGCTGGCGGGACCGGTGAAGCCGGTGATCGCGGTGTTGGTGCCGCCGGTGTGGACCGGGCTGGTAGAGCCCGTCTGGAATTGGCCCCAGCCGGCGGCGGCGCCCGTGCTGGCGGAGAACTGATACATCTCGCGGGAGCCGCTTGCGAAGGGCGAGGCACTCGCTAGATCGGCGGTGACGGGTGCTCCTGTTACTGCGCTAGGATTTCCTAGGTTGCCGATGGCCCAGCGGAAGGCGTTGTTCTCGCTGTTGGCCAGAGTGCGGCTGTTGATTGTGAATGAAAAGGTGATGGAGTCGCCGACCGCGAGCGTCTGATCTGAGAAGGATTTGATCACGCCGGAGCGGGAGGACGTGGTGCCGCTGACGTTATAGTTGAAATCGAGTTCGGTGCCGTCGGTGGCGAGCGTGGTCGCGGTTGTGCCGAACCGGTAGTAACCTGCATCAGCCGCGGTGCCGGAAGTAAAGGTGTCGTTAAAGATCACGCCTGCGTGGGCCGAGGCCGCGCAAGCTGCGATGACGATGGGGAGGATGATTTTTTTCATGACGATAATTTGTTCTGGGATTGGGTATTTGTTGTAGCGCAACTTCCCGCGCTTTGTCTGAGGGCAATTTCCGCTTTAGAAGAGGCAATGGCAATTGATGTTATGCGCATCGTTGCAAATGACGCGGCCACCTCCGCGCAAAGCGCCGTCGTCAATGAACCTGATTACCATTGCGCCAAGCCTTTCCGCGCCGACGTTGTCGAGTGGCCGAACGGACTCTGCTCCGGAAGCCCGCGGGTGATGGGGCGCGATGGATTCGCAGGATACCGGAAATTTGCGCCGGGTTCGATTTTCCACACTGGCACCAGCCGCTTCACGTTCGCACCTGAGGAGGGGCAGGAGTTGCTCGTCTATCGCGGCAGCGACCCATCCGCCGCACCTCCCCCATTCGCAGAATTGCAACGATGCAGGTATTAAATTTGGTGTTTGTATGTCTCCGTTGCCAAAGTTCAGGATGGCAAGCGCTCAAAATGAACATTATTTATATCCACTGCCACGACGCCGGGCGTTACTTGTCCCCTTACGGAGAGGCGGTTTGCACGCCGAATCTGGGAGCGTTCGCCGGCGGGGCGATGAATTTCCGGCAGGCGTATTGCAATGCGCCGACCTGTTCTCCGAGCCGTGCCGCGTTGCTCACAGGCGTGACGGCGCACCAGGCGGGCATGCTTGGACTCGCCCATCGGGGATTTCAACTTCGGGACAATGAGGATCACCTTTGTCCGTTCCTTGCGAGCCATGGATATGAGACCGCGCTGTGCGGCATCCAACACGAATGGGCCTACCCGGGACCGCCACCCTACGAAAAAATTATTCCTCAGGAAGGCGTGGAAAACCGCGAAGATGTTGAGAACGACTTGAAGATTGGCCGTGCGGCAGCGTCCTTTTTGCGCACCCGGCGGGATCCACGACCACTGTTTCTCTCGGTGGGATTTTATTACCCCCACCGGATACTGCCGCCGGCCGATGAGAGATTTCCCTCCGGGCAAGCGCCTGTTCCGCCGCCTCTGCCGGACAACGGGGTCGTGCGGGAAGACATGGCGGCCTACCAGACGGCGGCCTGGTGGATGGACAAGGCGTTCGGAGAGGTCTGGAGCGCGCTCAAGGAAACCGGCCTCGCCGATAACTCGCTCATCATTTTCACAACCGATCACGGTATTCCATTTCCTAAAATGAAGGCGAACCTCACCGATCATGGCATGGGAGTGACCTTTCTCCTGAAAGCACCCGGCCAGAAAGTTGGGCGATGCGATGCCATGGTTTCGCATCTCGATTATTTTCCCACCGTCTGCGACTACGCAGGACTGCCTGTTCCAGAGCGCTGCCTTGGCCGCTCGCTGCGCCCGCTGGCTGAGGAAGCGGAGGGAGCCACGGGTGCGGAAGAGGTCTTTGCCGAGGTGAACTACCATGCCGGCTACGAGCCCAAGCGCGCGATCCGCACAGCCCAACACAAATACATCCGCAACTACGAACTGGAATACCACCCGGCACTTGCCAACATCGATCCCTGCCCGACAAAAACCTGGATGCTTGCCAATGGGCTCCTGAGAGGTCCCGTGCCGGAGGAGGAACTTTACGACCTGGCTGAGGATCCGGACGAAACCCGCAACCTGGCCGGCTCCCCGGCACATGCCGCAGTGCTCGAAGACATGCGCGCCCGCTTGAATCGATGGATGAAGCGAACGGAAGACCCCTTGCTCGCAGGACCTGTCCCCGCGCCGGCGGGAGCAATTGTGGATCCGCCGGATGCGGTCGATGCCGACAGAAAAAAAAGCTGAATCATGTCCGAAACTTCCTGTATCCAGTCCCAAATTGATAAAGTCCACGCCAGCGGCTGAGGCACCGTCACCATCCCGCCCGGCGATCATGTCTGCGGCACTCTGGAGTTGCGTTCAGGGGTCCGCCTGCATCTTGAACAGGGTTCCCGCATCCTGGGCTCGGAGAATCTGGCCGACTATCCACTGCGCACGGAACACTCCATTCGATGCCGGGCCGATCTCAATGGTTTTCGCTCCCTCATTTATGCCGGGAACGCCGAAGATGTGGCGCTCACGGGAACCGGGACGATCGATGGAAATGGCGAAGTTTTTGCATGTGCCGGCGACGATCTCGACGGGCGTCCCCGCCTCATCCAGATGATCGGCTGCCGGGGGGTTCGTATCGAAGACCTGCATCTTCGCAACGCCGGAATGTGGCTCCAGCACTACCTGGGATGCGAAAAGCTACGCATTACCGGCCTGGACGCATGGAACCACGGACAACCGAACAACGACTTCCTCGACATTGAGGGCTGCCGCGATGTCCGCGTGAGCGACTGCACCAGCGACACCGATGACGACGGGATCACCCTCAAAAGCGGCTGTGCAGCACCAACCGAGGACGTTGTGGTCACGAATTGTGTCATCCGATCGCACTGCAACGCGATCAAGCTCGGCACGGAATCCAACGGCGGCTTCCGCAATATCACGATTTCCAACTGCGTCATCGCCCGCTCGCAAAACCCGGAAAACATTCACGGCTTTCCTGAAGGCATCTGCGGGATCGCACTCGAGTCGGTTGATGGTGGAGAGCTGGACGGGGTTGCCATCTCCAACATCACGCTGAGCGGGACGAAAGTTCCCTTGTTCGTCCGCCTCGGCAACCGGGCACGTCCTTACGCCGACGGCCATCCCGTCCCCGGCATTGGCACCCTTCGGAATGTCTCGATCCACCACATCATCGGCACCGGCCACGACAATATCGGCTGCGTTTTTTGCGGACTTCCCGGGCACCCGATCGAAAACCTCAGCCTTTCGGATATCCGCCTCGAATGTGCCGGCGGCCACCCCGAGGCCCCCGACCCGGAGGCGCTTCCAGAAAAAGCGTCCGATTATCCCGAGGCCACCATGTTCGGCGTGCCTCCCGCCTGGGGCTTCTTCTTCCGCCATGTGCGCGGCCTCCGGCTCCACAACGTGAACCTCACCCCTCGGAAACCGGACGCCCGTCCGGAGATCGTGCGCTGCGACGTGTCCTGACGCTGCGGCCCAAAGGGCCAGTCACCCGCCGCAGTCGTATTGGCCGGATCCCGGAATACTCACTGATCCGAATCCGGGCATGAAGCTTGCCTTGGCTTTCAGAAGTTCGGGTTGTTGCGCTCCAATCCGGTGAGGAATAAGCGGAAATCTTTTTGCTCTTGTGAGCCGCCGCCAGCCGCGGTCCAGGCGTCCCATTGCTGGCGGGTGATCGGCCCCACATGGCCATCCACGTAGGCGACATTCATGCGGCCATCGTGGCGGCCCCAGAGGTTGTCTTTGCGCGCCTGGGATGTGAGCGTGTATCGTTGAAAATTCGGGAGCGGCCAGTCGGCAACAAGGGCGGCTCGCGATGGAAACTGGATGCGAGCCAGGGGCGTCTCGAAATACTGCATGTCCGTCACGGCGTAATCGGCGACCCCGAGGTGCGAGTTGCGCCCGTAGGAATTGTCCCGCTCGCCGTCGGCGGTTCCTTTCGCATTGCTGCCCGGACAGCGAAGGACCGTGTTCACCAGCTCATCCCAATTGTCCGCGATTCCGGCCTTGTTGAGCATGAACTCAAAAAATGGCCCGCCGGGATTGTTCCACTGCAACCCACTGGACGAGTCGGTTTGGGGAGGCAGTTTGCCGTCATGGTCGGCGGCCCAGGTGATCATCGCCGTGCTGATCTGGCGCAGGTTGGACAGGCATTTTGTCTCAGTGCCACCTCCTATCATCCGCTGAGCGGCCGGCACCAGGAGGGCAGCCAGGACAGCGATGATGGCAACCACCACCAGCAACTCGATCAGGGTGAATGCCTGCGGAGCTGCTGTGGAGCGCGGATCACGGTGACCGCGACCGCTACATCCAGTGGAGTGTCTCGCAAATGACTGGTGTTTTGTTGGGTTCAAAATGGCCCGCCGCCAAGGCGCGACGAAGGAGCATATCCGTTGTGATACGTGACTGAGGAGCAACGCAGGCGCCGGGCCATTTTCAACCCAACCCTTCGGGCCGTGAGGATTTTTGCGATTTTCTGCGTTGCTCGCTCGGCCAGTGTGAGTCACACACAGGCACTTCGCTCGCGCCTTGAAAATCGCCAAAATTCTCTTCTGCAAAACACCAGTCATTTGCGAGACACTCCGCTAGGGTTCAAGCACAACATTTCTGATGCCAAATTCATTCAGGAGTCCAATGCGAAACTGCAGGGTGGTCGGGCCGACGTCATTGTCTTTCGCATAGGCCGTGGGCCCCGAGGGGTCCCACCGAAAACTCGCACTGACCGGCATCCAGTCCCCGGTGCCTGTCAGCTCGGTCAGCGGCACGGCTCCACCAAGATTACTTTTGTTGGGTCCTCCCTGGACACCGATTCCCAATCCATAAATCACTTTTTGGCTGGCAGGAATCTTCGCTTCAAACGTGAGGGTGTAGTCACTCCCTTCCTGCAAGGCCTTCAAATACTGAGTGAGGATTACGCTGCTTGGCCGCTTCTCCCCGTTCGCGGTGCCGATGGCGGCCACATTGATGACGGCTCCTCCCTCGTCCCCCATTAGGTAAAATGGAGTCGCCTCTTTTGCCGCGAGGGAGGGTTGGCCCTCCCTCTGGATCATCCAGCCTTTCAGGCCTTCGGTAAACTGGCCGTTGATGACCTCATCGGCCTGAATGAAGGAGGCAGCCCAAAGGAATGCTAACAGACAAACGGGGAGGAATTTCATAACACGGCAAGCTATATCCCCCGTAACCGCTGTGTAAAGCGCCGCCGCCTTCTGCCACCCCGGTCATTTCCCCGCCCGGCAGCCTGCAGACTTGTTTGCATCGATGCGCAATCCGGGCTTTTTGCGAACGGTTCACACGCCCTCTGCAAGGATGCACCCGCGTGGCCTTGCCCCGTCGCCGTCTTCTGTGCAAAACCTCTTGCTCCATGAAAAAGATTCTCTCTCCTGGCTGGTTTCGGCGTGTCGCATTGCTTGTTGCCGGAATCGGCCTATTGGCTTCCTGTTCTCCGGATCCGGAGCCGCGCGAGATGGAGCAACCCTCCCCATCGCCCACAGCCCAACCGTCTCCCTCCCCGCTTCCAGCCGCTGCGGTTTCCACGCCGGCGGAGGTGACTCCTGCGGCATCGCCGACAGAGCCACCGGCCCAACCCACGGTTGCTGCACTGGCCCAGCCCACGGTGGTCGATTTTTCTTCCGAATTGCCGGACCTTTCGAACAGCGAGGCCTCCGTGACCATTGACGTTGCCGCCGGAGCGCCGGAAGCCGGGGCGGATGGATCGGAGGCCCACCCGTTTCCGAAGATCTCAGCCGCCCGCGCGGCCGTCGTCGGCAGCCTTGCCTCCGGCACGGCCACCCGGGTCCGCATTGCGGCAGGGGTTTATCGCGAAGATCTACGGTCGTTCCTGAACTTTCAAAAAGAGGGTGCTGCGGCGAGGAACACCCTGCTGATTGTCGAGGGAGATCCCTCCGGGGGAACAGTCCTCAGCGGATCGGTCGAGTCGCAGGGAAAGACCGACTTCCAGCCGGCTGCCTGGCTCCCGGTCCCCGGCCAACCCGGTCTCTACATGAACGAATGGCCATTTGACGCGCCCCCGGATGCCGGCCCGTGGATTCAAAGCTACGGTTTCGCGATGCTGCCGGGGCTCATGCAGCGCTCGGAGATGATCTGGGTGGATGATGCGCCGATGCGCCAGGTCCTCGCCGAGCGCTACAAATGGGAGGATCCCGACGGGCCGCGTGGATACAAGGACCGGGGCACCGGCCAGGGAGGCGATGCCAGCAACAAACCCGGGCAACTCGTCTTCGACGGGCTCGAACTAAAATCCCCGGACGACCTTCGCGAACCGGGCACCTTTGCGGTCTATAACGCACCCCAGGCTCCGGCGAACCTGAAGGGAAAAATCTTTCTGCGCCTGCCGGCGGGGATCCTCATGGATGGGGTCAAAAAAATCGAGGCCGGTCAGTGGAAGGGGACCGCGTGGTCGCCGATGCTGGTTGTGCGTGCAAAAAACAGCATTGTGCTTCGCAACCTCACAATCCGCCACGTGACGACCGGGCCGATGGGGACTGCACTGGTGGTGAACGAGTGCGACGGATTCCTCCTCGAGAACCTCAATGTGAGCGACAACGTCGCCTCCGGCCTCTCGCTGGGATCGTCCCACAATGGCACCCTGCGCCATGTGAAGGCCAACAACAATGGCTCGAACGGCATCGGCGCCGGCGAAGGCAGCAGCCGCATTCTCATCGAAGACTGCGAGACATCGTTCAATAACTACCGCGGTGGATGGGCGGCATGGACAGCATGGCATGCCTCTGGAAGCAAAAGCGGCGGCGTCCAGAAGATCCACTTCCGGCGGCACGCTTCAGTCGGCAACTACGCCAACGGCCTCTGGTTCGATGTCTATTGCCGCGACATCCTGGTGGAAGACTCGTTTTTTCTGGGCAACAAGCGCATGGGGGTCATGTTTGAGCTCACGAAGCCCCGTGGCGGCCCGCAGATCCTGCGCAATTCCGTGTGCGCCTTCAACGACAACACCGGCATCTTCCTCTCGATGGCCTCCAACTCCTCGGTGGTGGGATGCCTGCTTGTCGGCAACGGTGGGGGAGGCTTCGTTGAGGACGAGGCAAAAAACACCCAGATCCTCTACAAGTTTGCCCCCCATCCGCAGGGGCCGAAGTCTGCTGCCGATTGGCAATCGGTCGTCATCCAGAACAATGTGATGGCATCGGCCAGCGCCCGCATCTCGGATTTCATTTCCAGGAAATCCACGCCGGCCGAGCAGTTCCCATACGTGCTGGGCGTTCTCGATTCAAATCACAATACCTATTGGAGCTCTGAGGCGGCGGGCTTCCGCCTTCCTGACGAGTCGTGGGGCGACCTTGCCCAATGGCGCGGGATCCTTGAGGCATCCGGCGCTCCCGGCGGGCGCGATGCGGACTCGCGCTGGGAGGATCCCGGCCTGGCACCCGATCCGAAGACCGAATTCCTTCCCGGCACGGACTCCGGCATTTCCCGCCGCGCCCGCGGGATGGGAGTCGTCTTGCCGGAGGCCTCCATCGCAGAATATTGGAGGCGGATGGACTCCGGCGGCTACTCCAGCCCCGCGCTCGAATACCGCAGGCAACAAGATTGATCCCTCAGCGCAGCTCTCCGGGCAGGGTCATCACTTTCACATCCCGGGGCCAGCCCTTCTCGTTGCGGACGATGTGCGAGGTGAGGATGTCGATGGCGGCTGCGCCCAGATTCGCGGGCTTTTCGTTGATGCCGCGGTAGCCGGCCGGCATGTGTCCGATCCCCAGCATCGGCGCCTTCTTGCGGATCCTGGCACTCGCCAGGATGCGCGAGATGGAGTCGGCGACCGTCGGTCCCACCACCAAGAGCACATCCGGCTGGACCTCGCGATACCATCGCAAAAAAGCGGGGGCGACCTGGGTCCCGGCCCTGTGCCAATCAAAAATCGGCAGCGGTGCTTCCCCCAGGATGTCGTGATAGAAATAATAATACCCCATGCGCGGCGCCCAGCGCTGACGATGGTCGAATTCGTCCCATGTCACCAAACCCGGACGCCGACACTTCCGCCTGGCCACCTCGCCGAGGATGAGTGCCATGTTTTCGGCATGGCCGGATTTGACGCGGTGGATAGGGAAGGAGCCCTCGAAGGAGGCACACGACACAGCCGCCAGATCGCTCAGATCCAAACCCTGCGGAGCAGGTTCGAAGGAATGCCTCGGGAAAAATGCGATCCCCTCCACTCCGCGCGCGCGCAGCACGCGATTGAGCCCGGGCATTTCCGTGCGACTCAGACCCGTGCGAAAATCGTTCACCACATACCCCAGCACGTCGGCGCGCTCCCGCGCCCCACGCAGCATCTCGCGCATAAACTCATTATTGTAGCTTTCCAGAGGCAGGATAAACCCCAGCACCGATTGGAAATGCGTTTCCTGCATGCTGCGCATATGCGTCATGAGCTTGCTCACATGCGGGTCGGGCCGATACCCCATCTTCGCCGCGATCTCCGACACCTTCTTGCGCACCTCCTCCGATATCCGTGCGTCGTTGCGCAAAGCCCGGCTGACCGTCGCCTGGCTCACTCCTGATTCCAATGCAATCGCGCGGTGCGAGACTCTCACGGGTTTTTCCTTCACAACGCAACGATGCATAGTCGCCCCGTCGGCGTCAAGCTCCTCCCCGGCTTCCCTCCCCGAAAGCGGGGAATCAGATTCCGCTACAGGCGCGCACGAGCCATGCAACGATGCGCTGTGACGGCATTGCCCCGTGAGATCGATTACAACAAACTGTGCACGGCGGAGCGGCGCGAAGGGGGACGGTTCAGTAGCCTGTCCATTTGCCCGAACGAACATATTCTGTAGAGTACAACAGCCCCTATGACCACACCCAGCCCCATGTCCATTGCCCGGCCTTCAGCAAAAGATGAAGCGATCCCGCTCAAGAGGCGGCAGTTTCTCGTTAGCAGTGGCGGCGTGATGGCAGCAATGCTGCTGCCGGGTGGAAGCTCGATGGCGGCCGCCCAGCCCCCGCCCGAAGCTTCTCCGGAGCCCGGTCCCTCCCCGCTCACGAAGAAGCGGGCCCCATCGCCCGCCGCGCCGAACGTCCTCTTTCTCATGACCGACCAGCAAAGCTGGAACACGCTCGGCGTGCTCAATCCCGCAGTGAAGACCCCGAATCTCGACGCCTTGGCGCGTCGCGGCATCGTCTTCGATCAAGCCGTCTGCCAGTCGCCGATGTGTATCCCCAGCCGGTATTCGATGACGACCGGGATGTATCCCGCGCAGGTCGGCGTGCGCAGCAACGGGCAGGCGATCCAGGACAGCCGGGATCTGCGCTGGCCGACCATCTTCACCCGCTTCGCGGAAGCCGGCTGGCGCACGATCGGCTCAGGCAAGACACATTGGACTATCGCCCCTGATCCCGCGAAAGGCATCCGCGAGGTGGTGCCCTCCACCTTCGGCTTTGAAAAGCGATATATCGGGCGTCTGCCCGGCGGCCATGATCGCGAGCCGGGAGCCGTCTATTTTGGAGATCCCGACCAACATCCGGAGAAAATGGCCGCCATTCGCCAGTGGAACAAAGAGGCGGGATTCGGCGGCGAGGGCATTGCCGGCTACCTCGGACGCACCCTCCCCGGCGATGGAAGCGACTTGCGCGAGGCCTGGCTCACCGACAAGACCATCGCCGAAATCGAACGCGCCCGTGAGGCGGGCGAAGCATGGTTTGCATATCTCTCCTTCGACGCCCCCCACGCGCCGCTCTACGCGCCTGAGGAGTTCGAAAAACTCTACGATCTCGATGCCCTGCCCGATCCGCTTCTCCCTCCGGATCGCGCCGCTCTCACCGATCACCATCCGAACCTTCCGCACACCGGTGAGGCCGTCGAAGCGTGGCTGACGCTGGAACCTCGTGAACGCAAGCGGACGACTCTTCGCTACTACGCCCTCTGCTCCTACATCGACGCCCAGTTCGGGCGGGTGCTCGACTACCTGGAGAAATCCGGTCAGTCCGACAACACCATCGTGGTTTTTGTTTCCGACCACGGCGAGAGTCTGGGCAACCGCT
>JBGSJQ010000177.1:0-6007 GCA_041741775.1 Terrimicrobiaceae bacterium
CCCGGCGCATGACCGAGCGGCCGAAGTTCAGAAGCAGTTGCTGGTATTTCATCGGGTGAGCAACGTCTGGGAGGAAAGGACCTTTTGAAGGGCGGCCTTGGTGAGGCGGATGTCCTCTGCGGACGTTCCGGAGCCGAGGGAAAAGCGGACCGTGGCAAGAGCGGTGGAGGCGGGGATCCCCATGGCGAGAAGAACATGCGAGGGTTGGACCGAGCCCACCATACAGGCCGAGCCGCTGGAGACGCAGACCCCCTCCAGATCCAGTCCGATGAGAAGGGCTTCACCATCCGCTCCGGGGAAGCTGACGTTCAGGGTGTTGGCCAGAGAGCCCGCCGGGTCTCCATTGCGAACGGCCCCGGGAGCGATGGCTGCGATGCCCTGCCAGAGGTCCTCCCTCAGCGGGCGCAAGCGCTCCGAGTCATCGTGCCAGGCAGACGCTGCGGCCGCCATGCCGGCAATTGCTGCCACATTCTCCGTGCCGGGGCGGCGGGTATTTTCGTGGGCTCCGCCGTAGGCCGTGCGGGCCAGAGCGATCCCGGCTCCGAGGTAGAGCGCCCCGACGCCCTTCGGTCCGTGAAATTTGTGAGCAGCGATCGAAAGGGCCGAGACGCCCAACTCGGTAGGATTCACTCGCATCTTGCCGAAAGTCTGAACCGCATCAGTATGAAAAAGGACGTCGCTCGCCCGGCAGATTTCCGCCAGCTCACCAATCGGCTGGAGAGCTCCGGTTTCGTTATTGGCGTGCATGACGCTGACGACCGTCGTGTCGGGTCGGAGTCGCTCCCGCAGGACTTCCGGGTGAACAACGCCCTTGGCATCAACCGGCAGGAAATCGACAGAGAAACCCTCGAAGTGCTGGAGGTATTCCATGGCGTGCAGCACGGCATGGTGCTCGATCGCCGAGGTGATAAGATGGCGGCCCTTCGGGGCATGAGCCCGCGCCAGGCCAATAACCCCCAGGTTGCAGGACTCCGTTCCGCCTCCCGTAAAGATGATTTCGTGGGGGCGGACGCCCAGGATCCCGGCCAGGGTGTCGCGGGAATCGTCCACCGACGCCCGCGCACGGCGGCCTTCCGAGTGGATCGACGAGGGGTTCCCGTAAATCCCGTCCAGGAACGGCTCCATCGCGGCTCGGGCCTCCCGGCAGAGCGGGGTTGTCGCGTTGTAGTCTAGATAAACCATTCGATCTCGGATGCCGGGCCGTGTTGCGACTTTTCCAAAATCTTCAGCTGTTTCTCCTCATAGACGACGAGCGAACCGGCGGGCACGCTGTGCATGAGGAAGACGTTTGCTCCAATCGTGGAGCCGGCTCCGATCGTGGTTTCGCCGCCGAGGATCGTGGAATTCGGGTAGATCGTCACGCGTTCGCCGACATTTGGATGCCGCTTGCCGCCTTTGACGATCTGCCCCGCGTCGTCCTTCGCAAAGCTCCGAGCGCCCAGCGTTACCCCATGGTAAAGTTTGACGTGGGCCCCGATCTGGCAGGTTTCGCCCACCACGACGCCTGTGCCATGATCAATGAAAAAATACGCGCCGATCCGGGCGCCGGGATGGATGTCGATCCCGGTGCGTGCGTGCGCCCACTCGGTCATCATTCGTGGCAAAAGCGGGATGTTTTCCAGATAAAGAATATGTGCAACACGCTGGATGGCAATGGACTCCAGGAACGGATAGGACAGGATAATCTCCTCGTTGCTGAGGGCCGCCGGGTCGCCCTCGTAGGCGGCTTCGATATCCGTGCGGAGGAGTTCGCGAACCCCGGGCAGCGCCTGCAGAAAACGCAGGAGGACGTCGCGGGCGCGCGCCTTCGGGCAGGCCGGATCCGTGACCTGCAAACTCTTGGCGATCTGGTCCTCCAGGGAGGCGGAAAGTTCCCGGATTCGATCCTCCGTCAGATCGGCCAACTCGCTCTTATGGATCGGCTTATCGTCATGAAAACCCGGAAAAAGCACCTGGAGAAGACGGTGGCAGATGCGGTCGAGTTCGCGCTTCGAAGGCAGGTTATGGCCGTCCGTATTATTGAGACCCCCCACATCCTCGTAAGATCGCAGGACATCCCGCACCACCGATTTCAAGCCGCTGTTCATTTCGGGCAGAAATATGCCCCGTGAGCGTCACTTGTCGAGAGGCAGGTTGAATTCGCCAGGGAAAACTTCTCGCCGAGCCGAGAGCCACCCGCTCCCGCGGCCTGCATGGTGAGGGCGGGTCGTGCTTGCAAACTTTGCCGGGAATGAGGGAGGATGCGCGCCAGATGAATATTTTGATACTGGGCGCCGGCGAGATCGGATTTTACATGGCCGAGGAGCTGGTGGAGAGGAACCATAATATTTGCGTGATCGAGGCCGACGAGGCGGTGGCGGCGGCTGTGAGCGAGAAGCTGGACGTGCGTGTGGTGATCGGCAACGGGGCGGCGGTGAGTGTTTTGGAAGAGGCCGGGGTTTCTGAGTGTGATGTGTTCTACGGCCTGTCGAGCTCCGACAACACAAACGTGGTCGCCGCGTCAATCGCCCGTCCCCTCGGGGCAAAAAAGACGATTGCCCGAGTGCACTCCGATGTGCAGCAGGACCAGTGGCTCTTCGATTTCCGGACGCATTTCGGAGTGGACTACCTCTTCAGCTCCGAACGGCTCGCCGCAGTCGAGCTGGCGAAGCATATCCGGAACCCCGATTGCCTCGTGGTCGAGGAAATCGCCCGGGGAAGGATTGAGCTACAGCAGACAAAGCTCTCGCCGAAGAGCCAGGCCTGCGGGAAGGCCCTCCGTGATTTGCAACTTCCTGCCCGCGTGCGCGTCGGGTCCGTCCAGCGCGGCAGCGAGGTATTTATCCCTGACGGAAACGAGGTTCTGGCAGACGGTGATGTGGTGACGCTCTTCGGAGCGACCAACCTGCTGGCCGAGGCCGCGCCACTCTTCCGCCATGAAGGCGGGGCCGCCGAGGAGGCGCGCGTTGTCATTTTTGGGGGGGGGCAATACGGTCTCGCCCTCGCTCAGATGCTCGAAGGCGGGCGTTTTCGCACCCGGATTTTTGAGACGGACGCGAAGCGTTGCGCCCTGCTCTCGAAGCTCCTCCAAAAAACCACCCTCATTCACGCGGACGGCACGTCCATGGCTCAACTGCGCGAGGAGCAGGTCGGTGAGGCCGATTTTTTTGTGGCGGCCACCCTGCACGATGAGGACAACGTGATGACCTGCCTCCAGGCCCGCGACCTGGGGGTGAAGCATTGCGTGACGCTCATCCACCGTGCAGATTATGCGGATGCCGTGACGCGCGCGGGGGGGCGCCTCGGAATACTGGGAGCCGTGAGCCCGCGGGTGGCGACGAGCCGTGAGCTCATGCGATTCACGGTCGGGGATCGCGCTGACACACTGGTTACCCTGAACGGTGGGCTTGACGTGATTGAGTTCACGATCAGCGAGGGGAGTTCTCTCGCCGGTCACTCGGTCCTCGAGACCAACTGGCCGAAAGGGAGCCTTCTGGTTTCCCTGACGCGCGGGTCCTCTGCTTCCGTCCCGGCCGCCGAGGATATCCTGAAATCCGGTGATGTCGTGGTGGCCATGGTCGCCCCGGCGGCCCGCAAGGCGTTCAACCAGCTTCTCCGGTGAACTACCGACTTCTCTGCAAAGTTCTCGGACTGCTGGTTCTGCTGATGGCCGTCTCGCTGATCGCCTGTGAGATCTACGGATTTTTTCTGGACCATCCGGGCCGGCAGGGAACGCATGATTTTGCTTTGGCGAAGGCGTTTGCGATCGCGCTTGCTGTAGGGGGATACCTGGTGTGGTTCGGGAGGGGGACCGGGCGGGAAATTCTTCGCAAAGAGGCCATCGCCATCGTGGGGCTCGGCTGGCTGCTTTGCGCGGCGATCGGGTCTCTGCCGTATATTTTTTGCACGCCGGCCATGAACCCGGCCGCTGCATTTTTTGAATCGGCCTCCGGGTTCACGACGACGGGATCGACGGTGATCGCGGACCTGACGGCCTATTCAAAGTCGATTCTGCTTTGGCGTGCGACGACCCAGTGGCTTGGTGGCATGGGGATCCTTGTGCTGTTCGTCGCCCTTCTCTCCTCGCTCGGCGTCGGCAGCAAGGCGCTCTTCCGCCATGAGTCCAGCGCCCAGATCGGATACGGTTTTCACTCGCGGATCCGGCAGACCGCGCTTGGGCTCTGGGCGCTTTACACGGCGCTCACGGCCATCTGCGTCGCGGGGTTGGCGGCGATGGGGATGAGTTTTTACGACGCCCTGCTCCATAGCTTCGCGGCGATTTCGACCGGGGGATTCAGTCCCCGCAACGAGAGCATCATGTATTACGCCAACGCGGGGATCGATGCCTGGCTCTGTATTTTTATGTTTCTCGGCGGCGCGAACTTCCTCCTGATGGTGCGCGTGCTGCGGCGCGACATTGCCGGGCTTCGCAAGGAAGAGGAGTTCCGCACCTATTTCGGGATCATCCTTGCCGCGACTCTGGTCGTCGCGGCGGACCTCATGATCCGCCAGGGCGTCCCGGTTTTTCAAAGCCTGCAATGGAGTTCGTTCCAGGTCATCTCGATCATGACGACGACCGGTTTCGTTTCAGCGGACTTCGACCTCTGGCCGAACCTGTCCCAGGCCGTGCTCGTGCTGCTGATGTTCATCGGCGGATGCTCCGGTTCGACGTCGGGAGGCATCAAGGTTGGGCGCGCGCTGACGTTTGTTAAAACCACGGGCCAGCAGCTCATCAATTCCTTCCGGCCCAGTCAGGTCATCCCGGTGCGGATCAATGGAAACATCCTCGAGGAGTCGCAGAAGACGGCCGCGCTGTTTTTTATTGCACTCACGGGAGCGACCGTTGCTGCGGGCACGCTCGCCATCTCCCTGCTGGAGCCCCACCTCTCGCTCGTCGGCTGCTTCACGTCTGTGACTGCCACGCTGTTCAACATCGGCCCCGGACTCGCCGAAGTCGGTGCCACGAAAAATTTTGCGTTCTTCTCGCCGGCTGCGCACCTGATCCTGGCGTTTCTGATGCTGCTTGGGAGGCTGGAGTTTTTCGCCCTGCTGGTTCTTTTCCTGCCCTCGCTCTGGCGGCGGTATTGACGGGCAGGCGAGATCGCGAACGCCATTTGGTGGCTTTACACAGTTTCCGTCCCGGCGAGAAAAGCGGTGAGGTCGGGCGGAAGGTCGCTTGTCCAGGTGAGCGGGGAGCCATCCCATTCGATCGTGAGGCCAGCGGAGTGGAGTGCGTGGCGGGGATGGAGCAGCCTCGCGGCGAGGGCGGGAGTCCAGCCGGTGCGGATGAACTCCAGGTAGCAATCCGGGGAGGGCCCGTAGATTTTGTCGCCGACGACGGGATGGCCGGCGTGGGCCGCGTGGACGCGGATCTGGTGGGTCCGGCCGGTGTGCAGGTGGCAGAGGATCAGCGCGGTTTTGGTCGCAGGATCGGTGGCGAGCGTTTCGTAATCGGTGATTGCGGTTTTGCCGCCGGGAGGGTTGACGACGGCCATTTTCTGGCGGTTTACGGGATGGCGTCCGATATGGGTGAAGATGGTGCCCTTATCCGGTTTCGGTATGCCGTGGGTGACGGCGAGGTAGAGCTTTTCCATGGTGGATCGCTCGGAAAACTGGGTGGTGAGTGACTGGTGGGCGATGTCGGTTTTTGCGACGACGAGGCAACCCGAGGTGTCCTTGTCGAGCCGGTGGACGATGCCGGGGCGCTCGACCCCGCCGATGCCGGAGAGCTGACCTTTGCAATGATGCAGCAGCGCGTTGACGAGGGTGGCGTCTTCGCTGCCGGGCGCCGGGTGGACCGCCATGCCGGCGGCCTTGTTGAGGATGATCAGGTGAGCGTCCTCGAACAGGATGTCGAGGGGGATATCCTCGGCCTGCGGCTCGGCGGCGACCGGGGCGGGCAAAGAGACAACATAGACGCTGCCCGGCTTGATCGGCGCACGGGGGCTGGATTCGGGGCGGCCATCGACGGTGACGGCGCCTTCCTCGATCAGCGCCTTGGCGCGGGTGCGCGAGATCTCCCCTGCCC
>JBGSJQ010000178.1:0-2545 GCA_041741775.1 Terrimicrobiaceae bacterium
GGTCGCCACGCGCTCAGCCGCCGACTGGATCTCCAGATCGAGCGTGGTCCGGCGGCCGGCCCCTTCATTGCCGCTACGCTCAAGCGCTGCGCGGGTGAAGTGGGGAGCTGCCGAAGGGGGATCAAAACGGCCCGGGACCGGGGGAGAGGCCAGCAGGTCCTGCGCCCGCACACCCGGTGGCAGCAGTCCATCGGCTGCCATGCGGCGAACATTCCGACGGAACCTGGCCAGCGTCTGGTCCGGGTTTTTCCATGGGTTCAGGCGGGATGGAGACTGAGGGATTCCGGCCAGATAGATCGCCTCGGGGTAGGTCAGCTCCTCCGGGAATTTTCCGAAGTAGGCCGAGGCTGCCGCGACCGGCCCGATTCGTCGATTGCCGTAGTCGAGACGGTTGAGATACGACTCCAGGATTTGTTCTTTGCTCCACTCCCTTTCCAGCCGGAGGGCAGAAAAGGCTTCGCGCCATTTGGCATCCAGGGTGCGGCGGGTTCTGCCGGTGCCGAGCTTCACTGTTTGCTGGGTGATCGTCGAGGCACCCGAGACGATGCGCCCGTGGAGGAGGTTGCGGATTGCGGCCCCGCTCATGGCCACGACATCTATTCCGGGATGGGAAAAAAACCGGTGGTCCTCGATGGCAACGGTGGCGGCCGGCAGCCACTGTCCGAGCTCCCTGAGCCGCGCCGGGCGGGCATCGCGGGCAAAATCTGCCGCTGGCGAGGAGAAGGGGCGGCCCCGGATGTCTTCGAGGACGGGAGTTGCCGGGGGAGGGGAATCGAGCCCTGTCGGCATGGCCGCCGAGCGGATGCTTACCTCAACCCAAAACCCCGCAGCCACCACGGCCCCGGTCGCGCCAGCCAGCCAGACGCTTTTCCTCATGCGGCCACTTCTCGCCCAAGACGGCCAGAAAGGCAAGCGGCAGTGGAGAAGGGAGTCCTTGACGGGGCGGAGGGCTTATCTGATAGCCTGTGCGGTTCATGACAGCCCACGAATTGTTTGCGACGTTTTCCCCCGGGGAGGCCGGGGAGGTTTTTGGTTGGCTCCAGGAGAGCGACAAGGCGGCTTACAAGACGATGGCAGGAATGCTCGCCACGCGGCGGAAGCTGCGGCCGGTTTTTGTCGAGCGCAAGCCCCGTGAGGAACGCCACGCCTGGATGCGCGAGGCTCTGAGCCGGCCCGCCAATGCCGATCTCGCCACCGAAATCCTCCAAGCCTGGATCATGGGTGCCAACGAAGAAATGGTCTGCACGTTCCTGGACGCCCTGAAGGTCCCGCACGATGGCAAGGGGCTCCTCGAAAGTCTGCCGCCCGAGCCACCGGCGGCCGAAGTGACGGCCGCCGTGGAGGCTCTCTTTGCCAAATACCCGCCCTGTGCCGTGCGCGCGTATCTGCACCTGTTTTCCTCCATGGACATGACCGACTGGCCCGTGCTCCGGGGGCTGGTCGCCACCGATTCCCGTTTATGCCAAAACACGCCCACCCCGTAACCCCCTACGCCCAATCGCTCCACGACGCCCAGGAGACGTTCAAGGCGCTGGACACTCTCGAGCCGGAGATCGTCGCGGCAGCGGACGCCGTTCTCCAGTGCCTCAAATCCGGCGGAAAACTGCTCTTCTGCGGGAATGGCGGGAGCGCTGCCGACACCGCCCACATCGCGACCGAATTCACCTGCCGCTTCAGCGGTGACCGGCGCCCCTACCCCGGGATTTCGCTCACGGCGGATGGCGGGCTGCTCACCGCCATCGGCAACGACTACTCGTTCCAGGATGTTTTTTCGCGTCAGGTGCGCGCTTATGGGCGGCCGGGTGATATCCTGATCGCCCTCACGACCAGCGGCAAATCCCGCAACGTGCTCTCGGCGATCGAGGAGGCGCGGCGGTTGGGCATGAAGACGATCGTCCTGCTCGGCAAGGGGGGCGGCTTCACAAAGGGGTCCTCCGACATCGAGATCATGGTGCCCGGCACCGTCACGGCCCGGATCCAGGAGGCCCAGAAGTTCCTTCTCCACGTGCTCTGCGAGCTCGTCGAGCCCGGACTGGAAAAAGAATGACGTCGGCTGTCCTCGCGGCTTTCTCCGCGGTGCTGGGGGCGATTGTGGGCTCGTTCCTCAACGCCTGCATCCACCGCATGCCGCGGGGGATCAGCCTGTACAATCCCAAGCGCTCGTTCTGCCCAGCCTGCAACAAGCTGATCCCGTGGTATGAAAACCTGCCGGTGGTGAGCTGGCTGGCGCTGCGCGGGAAGTGCTCCGGCTGCGGAGCGCGGATCTCCCCCCGCTACGTGCTGGTGGAAATCCTGACGGCGGTTCTGTTCTGGGCGATCTGGGACCGGTTCGGACTGCCGCTGGCTCCGGCCTATTGGATCCTGATTTCCCTGCTTATCGCCGCCACGTTCATCGACATCGGCCACTACATCATTCCCGACGAAATCACACTCGGGGGCACGGCGGCCGGCATCCTCTGCTGCCTGGCGATCCCGGGCCTCATGGAAACGTCCTCCCGCCTCGCGGCAGGGGCCTGGTCGCTGGCTGGCGCGGCGCTCGGGGCCG
>JBGSJQ010000179.1:0-2080 GCA_041741775.1 Terrimicrobiaceae bacterium
CGGCCTTGGTGCGGACACGATGGCGGGGGAGAGCCTTCGCAAGGGACTTCGTCTGCCGGGAGATCCGCACGCGATCAGAAAGGCATTTTTCATGCGCCATGCAGGGGTGGCGAAGTGGCACGAGGCCTGTCAGCGGCGGTCTCGTGACCGGCCGGCCGAGGCCCGAACCGCACTCGGCCGCCGGGTTCTCTTCTCTCAAGGGGCCAATACCTGGCAGCGATTTTCAGGATTGGTGGGAACCGCAATCAACGGAGGCAGCGAGGATCTCGTTAAGTCTGCGGCCGTGCGGATGGCTGGGCAACTTCCCGGTACGGCCCGCCTGGTCGGACTCACCGCGCAGGCGATCTGCGTCGAATGTGAGGAACCTGACGCCGAATCTGTCGAACGGACCATGGAATCCGCCTGGCACGAGGCGCTCCAGTCCCTGCGCCCGCCGGCAGGACCATAGCAGCGGGCGAATTTCCATCTTCGGGGATTGAATCCCGTGGCAGGTCGGGCACAATGCGCGGTCCGATGTCTGAGATTTCCAAAGCCTACGAACCCGGTCTGGTGGAAGATAAATGGTATGCCTGGTGGCAGGAGCGCGGGCTTTTTCATGCCGACCCTTCCTCGCCAAAGCCGGGCTACTCGATTGTGATCCCGCCTCCCAATGTCACGGGAGTCCTGACGCTGGGCCACGTCCTCAACAACACCATCCAGGACATCCTTGCGCGGCACGCCCGCCAGACCGGGCACGAGGTCCTCTGGCTTCCGGGCACCGACCATGCGGGGATCGCAACCCAGACGGTCGTCGAACGCAAGCTTCGCAAAGAGGAGAAGAAAACCCGCCACGACCTGGGCCGCGAGGAATTTCTCCGGCGCGTGTGGGAGTGGAAGGAAAAGCACGGCGGGATCATCATCAACCAGCTCAAGAAGCTCGGGTGTTCCTGCGACTGGCAGCGGGAGCGGTTTACGATGGATGACGCCTATGCCCGCAAGGTGCAGGAGGTCTTTGTGGATCTCCACGCCAAAGGCCTGATCTACCGCGGCAAGCGCATGGTCAACTGGTGCCCGGTCTCGCTCACGGCGCTCAGCGACGAGGAGGTCATCCCAAAACCTCAGAAGGGCTACCTCTACCATTTCAAAGTCGAGATCGTCGAGCGGCCGGGAAGCTTTCTGGAAATTGCGACGACCCGCCCGGAGACAATCATGGGCGATTCGGCCGTTGCCGTGAATCCGAAGGACCCCCGCTATGTGGGGCTCATCGGATGCCACGTCCGCCGACCCCTGCCTCTCGAAGACCAGGCGGTTCTCCCGATCATCGGCGACGAGGCCGTCGAATTCGCATTCGGCACCGGCGTGCTCAAAGTCACGCCGGCGCACGACAAGACCGACTACGAAATCGGCCTTCGCCACAACCTCCCCGTCATCGACATCCTGAACCCCGACGGCACGCTCAACGAATTCGGAGGCGAGGACTTTATGGGGCTGGACCGCTTCGAAGCCCGCATCGAGGCTGTGGACAAGCTTCGCGAGTTGGGGGCCCTCGTCAAGGAGGAGCCCCACGAGAACAATGTCGGATTCAGCGAGCGGGCGGATGTCCCGATCGAGCCTCGCCTCTCGGAACAGTGGTTCCTGAAATACCCAAAAACCGCCGAGGCCCGCGACGCCGTCCGCAACCACCTCATCCGGTTTTTCCCGGAGCGCTGGGAGAAAGTTTACGAGCACTGGCTGGAAAATATCCAGGACTGGTGCATCTCGCGCCAGCTGTGGTGGGGCCACCGCATCCCTGTCTGGTATCCTGCGAATGCGGAGTGCGGAGAGGGGAAAGCGGAAATCCGCTGCCAGGTCGATTCGCCGGGAGAAGGCTGGGTGCAGGATCCCGATGTGCTCGACACCTGGTTCTCTTCGTGGCTCTGGGCCCACGAAACGATGGAGCCGGACGCGCTCAAGAAATTCTATCCGACAAGCGCCCTCGTGACCGGGCCGGACATCATCTTTTTCTGGGTCGCGCGCATGATCATGGCCGGTCTCGAATACACCGGCGAGATCCCGTTCCGCAGCGTTTATTTCACGGGGATCATCCGCGACCGCCAGGGCC
>JBGSJQ010000180.1:0-6580 GCA_041741775.1 Terrimicrobiaceae bacterium
GGCCCCTGCGGTCGGGGCGGCTGCCGTGGCGGGAGTGACGCGGAGTTTGACATACTTGCCAGCGTCTGCCACTTGCAGAGTGTAGGTCGAGCCAGTGCCGACCACACTCGTGTAGGGACCTGCGAAGGAGTCCGCCCGCACCCATTCGAGCGTGCTGCCGGACTCGTTGTCGCCATTCGCATCGGCGTAGATATAGTGGGCGGTGAGGGTGTCGCCGACCCCCGTATCGCCGGTGAAGGCGACGGCCTGCGCTTGAGGGGCGGCGGGTGTCGTTGAGCCGACATTCTGGGTGTTGGCGTAGCCGGTGGAGAGGGCTGTATTGAGCTGCTTGCCGAGGGCATCGCGCAGCGCGGCGTATTTCGGATCCTCGCCGATATTCTGCCTCTGGTTCGGGTCGTTGACCATGTCGTAGAGCTCCTCGTAGGCGCCGGTGCTGGTGATGGTGAAATTCCGGTTCGCCAGCGAGATCGGGTTGGCATCGGTCGCTTCCATTGGCCGCCACTGCATGTAGGTATGCGTGGGGGTGCGCATCGCGTAGCCCATGAACCAATTGCCCGAGCCCATCGGGACTTCCTTGGGATACTGGCTGAAGGCGGCGGTCTTCCATGCCTGGCCAGGATTGGCGAGGAGCGGGACGAGGCTGCGCCCTTCGAGGGTGTGAGTGCCCGGCACGGGGAGGCTCATCATTTCCAGAAGGGTCGGCATGATATCAACCGACTCCATGAGGGCATCGGTCGTCTGCCCTTGGGAGGCGGCGGGCATGTCGGGATGGTGGATGATGAACGGGATGCGGGTCGCGATGTCCATGTTCGTGTGCTTAGGCCAGCTTCCGTGCGTGCCGAGATGGAAGCCGTGGTCGCCCCAGAAAACGATCACCGTATCATCGAGGATGCTGTCGTCCTTGTTGCCGTCTCCGTTGGGGTCTTCGAGCGCGGCGAGGAGTTTGCCGACCTGCGCGTCGACGAAACTCGTGCAGGCGTAGTAGCCGTGCGTGAGTTCCCGGACATAGTCCTCGGGATAAATGTGGGTGCCGTTGACGGTGATGATGCCCCAGTCGGCTCCCGTCTGCTGGTTGGTGGTGAAGGTGCCATTATCGAGGGCGGCCTGGGTGGCGGGGGTGATCGCGACAAAAGGAGGTTTTCCGCCTTTGTAGGTGCCGAGTTCTCCCGAGTAAGGGTCGTAAAATTGCGGGTTCAAGCCGCCTTCAGTCGGCAGGGCATCGGGACCCGTCGCGATCGGGATGGTATTGCGGTCATACTTGTCCCAGTAGGCTTTCGGCGCGGTGAAAGGGAGGTGCGGCTTCCAAAATCCGGCGGCGATGAAGAAGGGCTGGTTGTCCGCAGCGCGGGCCCGGATCGCAGCGACGGCGGCATTGGCGACCTTCGCATCCATGTAGTCCTCCTCGACCCCGGCCGCATAATTTTCGACTGGCGGGCGGTTGTTGGCATCGCTTGCCATGGCGCGGTTGACCGGGTCCTGGTAGAGGTCTGCCGTCGAGTAAAAGGTGTTGCTTTCGCTCCACGATGGGTTGTCGGTGTGGTGGAAGTTTTTGCCGTATCCGGCCGTCCAGTAGCCGTTGTCCTTAAAAACCGAAGGCAGGGTTGCCACGCCGCCCATCGTCGTGCGGAAGGTGGGCGTGCCACTCTCAAAAACATTGTAGATGCAGGTGGTATCCGGGCGCGCACCGGTCAGAACATTGGCGCGCGCCGGCTGGCAAACCGCCTGCTGGACATAGGCGCGGCCGAAGGTGAGGCCATCGGTCGAGAGGCGGTCGATGTTCGGTGCCTGGATGTGCGTGGCTCCGTAGGCGGGAAGCTCCGGGCGGAGGTCATCGACGGTGATGAAGAGCACATTGCGGGGAGCCGCCTGAACAGCTTCGATCGGCATGCAAAGCGTGAAGCCGAGCGTGACGGCTGGAAGGGCCATTGCGGGGAGGACTTTCATTTCGTGACCAATCTTACCCCATCATCCCAAGCACGCAACGGCTCCGCTCTGCAACCTTGCTAAGCTCCTGCACCGTATTCCCACACCAGACCGCCGGGCGGACGAATACGCGCAGATCTGAAGCGCCAAAAGCGAGCTGATTCAAAACCCCGGTCCGAAGAGGGCGTGGGAGCGCGTCGCGCCGGATTGCAAGGTTGCAAAGCAGAATGGTTTGCAGGGTGCTCAGCCGAAGGCAAAGTTCACCCATGAAGGTTCCCCACCGTGACACCGGCGTTCGCCAGGCTTTTACTCTCATCGAGTTGTTGGTCGTCGTGGCGATCATCGGCATCCTTGCTTCGTTGCTTGTTCCGGTGGTCGGGAAGATGGTGCGCAAGGGGGGCACAACGAAAGCGCTGGGAAACGTGCGCCAGATCTACGCGGTCTTTGGGATGTATGCTGCGGACCACAATTCCGAATGGCCGGTTCCGAAGAAATCCGAGTCGGACATCTGGAGCAAGGACCAGATTTTTCCCTACACAAATGACGGGGAGCCCGCCGCGACGTGGAACGACCTTGCGGGCACGATTTTCACCACGCCAAACGCCCCCGCCAAGGGGAAGAAAGACAACGCTGCCGCGCCGGCGGTCCAGAATCCCAGCAACCAGGGGTTCGGGATGAACGCCCTTCTTCCCAGCGCGGACGGCGACCCCTACACGGGCACCTACGGTGGGAACCCCGAGCGGCGCACCCCGCGGGCGATTCTCAGCCAGAAGCTCGCCGGGCAGATGCTCCTGATGGAGTGCAATGCACCAGTGATTTATGGCGCGCCATGGTTCAGCGAGCAATTCACGACCTTTATCAAAAACCGAAACAGCGGCAAAAATATTGTGCTCTATTGCGACGGGCACAGCGAGCTGGTCGATCAGGCCCGCTTTGACTCAGCCAACGATCAGCCGCTCATGCCATGGAACGCGGCCATCGGATCGGAGGCGAGCATTTTCTGGCGCGGCTACTGAGCCTTCCTTTCCACCTCAACAAATCCAACACCACACCTAATGAAAACCAACACCACACCCCTCCTCATCCTCACCCTTCTTGCCGCCTCCGCGCTAGCGCACGCGGGCGAGGTGCAAGTCCCCGCCATGGAAAAAGAAAAACTCTGCGGGCGCTGTCAATACGGGGCACTGCCGGGCTCAGGGGCCGGTGCGATGAAGTTTGTGGATGCGTCGCTTCCGCAGGCTGAGGTGCGCGTCGGCGCGACCAGCCGGGATGGCATCGGCATGGGCTACCTCATCGGATTCGAGTTGGACCCGGAGGCGATCAATAGCCTCGCCATGGCCAGCAAGATTGAGCTGGTCGTCAACGTGCTCAAGACGGCCCTCGGAGGTTCGCCGTCGCCGCTTTCCGTCGCCCTTCTTTCGAGCAGCTCCCCCGCCAGCGCCGATATGTTCTCGCAGTTCGGGGCCTGGAACAACGCGCCCCAATTGACCCCGGTGGGCACCATTGAAGGCGACCCCGAGCTCGGCGAGGTGCGCTTCGATGTCACTGCGGCCGTGCATGAGGGCACTCCTCCCAGCGCGAAGAATCCGATCGTTTACTTCGGGATCTACGCCCCGGTGGCGGATATGACACAGGCCAATCAGGGCCGGCATGTGATCTTTGGCGGAGAGGCTCAAGACGCACCCCGTCTCGTCATCACCGAATAAACCCTCATTCCCATGCGCTTTCTCTTTTTAGCTGGCTTGCTCAGCCTTTCTGCCCACGCGGCCGATCCGCTCGTCAACACCGACTTCGGGGTCACCCCGGAACCCGTTCGCAGCGCAAAGCCGGATCGCATCACGGGCGTGCTTCCGCGCGGCGTGATCGAGGACAGCGCCTGGGCGGACGTCACGGTCCGCTATTCCCCGCAGGCCGACCGGCTGGGAAGCGATCTCAAATGGATCCGTGCGGAGGTGGGCCCGATCGACCGCGGGCGCGCACAGCTCAAGTGGCCGCTTCCGGGTGCGGTGAAGGGCGGGCTCTTCCGCCTGGAGACAACCCTGTCCAGCGATACCGGCTGCCGCCTGACCCTGCGTGTCACTGAGCAGGAACAACCATACAAGGTGCTTTGGGAGCAGACGATTGTTCCCACCCCGGGCCGCGAAACGAAGACCTTTGATTTTCAGCTTCCACCCTCTGCCAAGCCGCCCGCCCTCCTGCTCATGGCCGACCGCCCGGGTGTGTTTGATTTGTATTCGGTGGTCCTGAGCATGCGGACGCCCGGGGACGTGGCAGCCGAGCGCGCGGCCGCAATCGCCGCCGCACCCGCCAACCTTGCTCCGAACGCGGGCTTTGCGCTCGGGCTTCCGACAGGATGGGGCACCGGCCGGCGGCTTTCCTCGAAGCTGGATGCGCGCTTTCTCCCCGCTGATGCCGCCAGTCCGGGCGGAACCACGCCGCTCGTGATCGAGCTCCTCCGGGAGGGGGTGAAGCCGGTCCTGCTCAGCGCGCCGTTTTCTGTGCCCGATCCCTCACAGCTCTATATCGTCTCGTTCGTCGCGGGAGGCGGCCCGGCATCCGGGACCGTCACGGTTTTTTCCGACGGCAAGGAATGCGGGTCGGGACCGTTCGTGGCGTCAGCAGAAGGGACGCTTGTCAAGATCCCGTTCCGTCCGGATTCCGCCGCGAAGTGGCAGGTGATCCGCTGGGAATTTGACGGGCCGGCCACGCTCGACGCTCTGAATGTGAGCATGGGGCGGCAGGCCAAGCCATTCGCTCTGCCCGGGGCCGCCGAGGTCGCGCTCGCCGCCGCCCCCGATCACGGCAACATTTTTGTCGAGGGCGTGGACGCGCCATCCGTGCGCTACGCGATCACCGGTTCGGCGGAGAATGCCACCCTCCGCACGCGCACCACCGACCTCTATGGAGGGACCGCCGAGGCGGCTCCCATGGCCCTGACGCCGGAAACCCTGCGCGGATCGATCACGCCCGCGGCACCCGATGCCTCCCGGCCGCTCGGTTCGTTCCGGTTCGAGGCGTGGGTCGAGCAGGAAGGCAAGCCAGCCAGCCCGGTCGCTGAGGTCGTTTACCACGTTGTGCCCAAGCCGGTTTTCTGGGGACGCGTCGCGCCGGAGTCGAAATTCGGCAACCACTTCCATACCTACGAGCCGCACATGTATGCCGCCAAGGCGATCGGTTCCAACTGGAACCGCATCCATGGCGGCAACGGCGACACCGCCTACTGGAGCGCAGTGGAACCTGTCAAG
Organism: Terrimicrobiaceae bacterium; assembly: GCA_041741775.1. Classification (GTDB taxonomy): domain Bacteria; phylum Verrucomicrobiota; class Verrucomicrobiia; order Chthoniobacterales; family Terrimicrobiaceae; genus QYQL01. Next base: position 5,169 of record JBGSJQ010000180.1, read on the forward strand.
GGCGAGTGGAAATGGCACAAGGAACGCCTCTCCCTCTACCGGGACGCCAACCTTGCGGTCTGCGGGGTCTGGCTGCACGCACCCGGCTGGGCGAGGGTGACCCGGGCCGACGCCAAAGGCTGGCTCGACAATTGGTGGCAGCCCCGCGACTACGCCGAATTTGCGGAATACGCCCGCCGCTCGGCCGTGGAATACAAGGGCCTTGTTAACGCCTGGCAGATCTGGAACGAGCCATGGGGTGAGTTCTGGTTCAAGGAATGGCGCGACGACCTGCAGGGCACCAAGCGCTGGCACCATGGACCGACCCCTGCCGAGGACTTCGTGGCCCTTTCGAAGGCCGCGTGGGAAGCCGCCCATCCGGTCATTCCGGAAACCCCGATTCTCGGCATTGACGGGACGCTCGGGGAGCGGGGCAAAAAGTGGATGAGCAAGTTGCTCGAACTTGGCGCGGAAAATTACTGCAACGCGATCAGCTTTCACGCCTACTTCGGAGGCGACCTCGATCAGATCCTCTCCCCGAAGTCGGAGATCCTGGCCAACCTCGAATCGCGCATTTTCGCCCCGATCCGCAACAACCCGGCCGCCGCCGCCCAACCTCTCTGGATGACAGAGGGCGGATGGCTGCAGCGGAAGGCCGACACCGGACTTTATAAAAATTCGGTGCCCGGCCCGAAGGATCCGCTCGATGCCGTGCGCGAGGGCTGCGTGAAGCTGCCGCTGTATCACGCGGTCCTGTTCTCTCTGGGGGTGGAAAAAGTCTTCTGCTACGCGATGAATGGGGGCCCGGAATTCTATCGTCCCTATCCCCAGGGCCAGATCGACTGGTCCTCACTCGTCACTCCGTCCGGAGAAATGCACCCCGCCGCCTCCGCCTACGCTGCGATGGCCCAGCGCCTGGACACAGCCACGTTTGACCGGCGCATCCCGGCCGGCGATGGCACCCTTGCCTTTGTCTTCCGCACATCTCAGGGCGGGGAGCTGGTTCTTCTCTTCGGGCAGGACCTCAATTCCCGGCTTGGCAGCCTGACGGCGCACTCGGCCGACTTTCTTGGCAATCCGCCAAAGCCCGATATCGTGCACCAGCTCCTCTACGTGAGCGTGCCCGAGGGGCAAACGGCCGAGCAGCTCCTTGCTCCACCCGACCAGCAATGACGATGGGCTTCAGGATAGGAGCCTTGCTGGGGATCGGGCTTCTCTCCGCATGCTCGCCGGCTCCGCGCTCCATCCCGCCTTCTCCGGAATCCGGCGCCGAGGCCTGGCTTCGCTACCCGCAGGTGGCCGACCCATCCCCACTCGATTCCCTGCTCCGCATCCACGCGGGGGCGGAGATCCCGGAGGCGGCCCAGGAGGAATGGGCGCGCGCGCTCCGCGGTCTGCATGGCGGGACGGTGCGCCAGGTTCCTGAGAGCGAG
>JBGSJQ010000181.1:0-12428 GCA_041741775.1 Terrimicrobiaceae bacterium
GCCGCCGTCATTTTTCCGATTAAAATCCAATTCCAGCTTCTCCGGTTCGATGTGCCCCTGATGATTGCCGCCACCCTGCTGGTGGTTTTTTTCATGCGCGACGGCCGGATCGACCGCTGGGAGGCGAGCCTTCTTTTTGCCGGGATCGTCAGCTACACAGCCTTCAGCATCGTGATGGCGAAGCGGACGGCGAGCAGCGAGGTGGTCGAGGAGTTCGCGGAGGGGGTCCCGAAGCGCCGGGCTCCGCTGGCGGTGGACATCGGCCTGATCCTGCTCGGGCTGGGGCTCATGGTGTTCGGATCGCGATATCTCCTTGATGGGGCGGTGGCCATCGCGCGGGCCTGGGGGGTCAGCGAGGCGGTGATCGGGCTGACGATCGTGGCGGCCGGCACGAGTGCGCCAGAGCTGGCCGCGACCCTTGTGGCGGCCTTCAAACGCGAGGCGGACATCGCCGTTGGAAACGTCATCGGCTCAAATATCTACAATCTCCTCTGCATCCTTGGCATCACCGGACTCATCCTTCCCATCGACACCTCCTCCATGGCAGCCTTTGACCTCTGGGTCCTACTTGGTGTTTCGCTGCTTCTGATTCCATTTATGTGGACAGGGTTTGTGCTCCGGCGCTGGGAGGGCGCGGTTTTTCTCGCCATTTACGCAGGCTTTCTCGCCTGGCACTGGCCGAAGTAGCCGCTACTTGACGAGCGGCCAGAAGATCGGGATCAAAAAGATCGCTGCGGTGAAAAGGAGCAGGTTCAGCGGAACGCCAATGCGGGCGAAATCCGAGAACTTGTAGCCGCCGGCTCCGAAGACATAAGTGTTTGTCTGGTAGCCGATCGGCGTGCAGAAACTGGCGCTGGCGGCAAACATGACGGCGATGATGAACGGGCGGGCATTCACGTCGAGAGCAGCGGCGATATTGATCACGATCGGGGTGAGGATGATCGCCACGGCATTGTTCGTGACGATCTCGGTCATGATGCTAGCTAGAAGGTAAATGCCCGCCAGAAGCGCCAGCGGCCCCAGCGGCCCCAGGCCCCCCGCGAGGTGCTCGGCCACCCACTTGGCTCCGCCGGTCGATTCCAGCGCCTTACCGAGCCCCAGCATGCCGATGATCATGAACAGAATCGGCCAGTCGATGCTCTCGTAGGCCTCGTCCGGTTCAATGCAGCGAGTAAGAACAACGGCCACCGCCGCGATGATGGCGGCCGTGACGATCGGCAGGACGTTCAGCGCGGAAAGGATGACCACCGCCGCAAGGCAGGCCAGGGCGATCGGGGCCTTCTGCCGGCGGAGGGGCTTTTGGGTCGTCTCGTTGAGGCTCAGGAAATCATCCTCATCCCGCAGCCGGGCCAGGTTGCTCTCCGGTCCTTCGAAGAGGATCGTGTCGCCAAACTCCAACGGAATGTCCTGAAAATGCTCAAGAAGGTTCTGCCCCCGCCGGTGCAGGGCAGCCGCAACCACGCCATAGCGTCTCCGCAACCCCAAGTTCCGGATGGTCTGCCCCAGCATCGGCGAATGCGGACCAATGATCGCCTCCACCAACCGGACCTCATGCCCGTCATCGGTCGGGGTCTCTTTTTCAAATGCGAGGTCGCCGGCCTCCTGGATCGTGGCGATGTCCCTGGCAGATCCCTTTAAAATGACCGCGTCGCCTTCGGCCAGCACCAGCGCATCGATGGGCACATCGTGAACCCGGCGGCCATGCCGGATCACTTCGAAAACCCTCACTGTCCGGCTGCGGCCCAGCCCCGTCTCCGGCAGGCGCTTCCCGATGAGCGAGGACCCGGCCGCCACGATCGCCTGGCTGCAAAAACTGCGCGTGTCCTCGCTCGAAAGCAGGGACGAAAGCGTGGGCCGGTCGGGAAGAAGCTTCGGCCCCGCCAGCAAGAGATAAACCACGCCAACAACCGCGTAAATCACCCCCATGCCGGTAATCTCAAAAATCCCGAAAGCCGGCTGCCCGAGGTCCACCGCGAGCCCCGCTGTCAGAATATTTGTGGAGGTTCCGATCAGGGTCGTCGTTCCGCCAAGGATGGCAAAAAACGACAGCGGGATGAGCAGCTTCGAGGCGGGCACGCCGGACTCCCGTGAGTAGGCCATCAGGACCGGGAGGAAAACGACGACGACCGGAGTGTTGTTGGCAAACGCCGAGAGCGGGATCACGATCAGCGCGAGCACGGCAATCGCCCGCAGGAGGCTCTTTCCCGCCATGCGCGAAAACACCCGGGCAAGCCAGTCCATCACCCCCGTGCGCTCGAGCGAGGCGCTCAGAATGAACATCGCCCCGATCGTGATCGGAGCGCTGTTGCTGAAGAGCCCCACGACGGCATCGGCGTCGAGGGCTCCCAGGACAATCACCGCAACAAGCGCCGTCAGCGCCACCACGTCGGGTGCCGCCCATTCGCGCACAAACGCCACGAAGACGCCCACAGTCACGAGCGCCACGGCCACCATTTGCAAAGTCTGCATGTTCATCCTTCGAAGCCCGCAGATACCAATCCCCCGCCCGGAAGTCCATCGCTGAAAATTTTCTTCTCCGCCCCCGCTTCCGCGAGCGGAAAGAATCGCGTCGCGCGAGCGGACGGAAGTGGCGTAGAAATCCTGCATGCTCGAAGTGAAGCTTTCCCGCGGCATCCACCTTCCGGAGGCGGATCTCTGGCTGGACCCGCGCGTCTCCAGAGAGCGGGCCTTTGTCTCCCACGCCCACAGCGATCACACGGGACGCCATGCGATGACATTGGCAACGGCGGAGACACTCGAGTTCATGCGCCTGCGGATGGGACGGCCAAAAGGAGCCGTGGAGGCCATCCCCTTCGGAGAACCCCGCGAGTTCGAATCCTTTCGCATCCGCCTGCTCCCGGCCGGCCACGTTCTGGGCTCGGCCCAATGCCTGATCGAGAGCGCCTCCGGCAGCCTCCTCTACACCGGTGATTTTAAGCTCCGTGCGGGCCTCACTTCCGAAGCCGCCGACTCGTGCCAGGCCGAGACCCTCATCATGGAAACCACATTCGGCGTTCCGAAATATGTTTTTCCCCCTGCAGAGTCCGCGCGGGCTGCCATCGCTGCGTTTTGCCGGGAGTCGCTGGACGCAGGTGGCGTCCCGGCCCTTCTGGCTTACTCGCTGGGGAAAGCGCAGGAGGTGCTCGCCCTGCTGGGCCGCCAGGGCCTTCCCGCCATGCCCCATCCGACGATCACCAAGCTCCTTCCGGTTTATGAGGCGGCCGGATACTCATTCCCGGCTCCTTTGGATTGGAATCCAGCGCATCCCGAGCACTGCGTTGTTGTCTGTCCGCCCTCCGCCCGCCAATCGCTGAACGGAGTTGAGAAGCTTCGAACGGCCATGGTCTCCGGATGGGCCCTCGACACTTCGACGATCTACCGAAGCCGTTGCGACGCCGCGTTTCCACTCTCCGACCACGCCGGCTACGACGAACTCCTCCGCCATGTGGAAAATGTCGCGCCCCGCCGGGTGCTCACGATGCACGGATTCGCCCAGGAATTCGCCCGGGACCTTCGGTCGCGCGGGATGGAAGCGTGGGCGCTGACCGGACCGAACCAGCTCGACCTTGCACTTTAGCCCCAATACGGTTCACAAAAGTGGCGTTGGCATCCTGCCGATGCGGTGATGGCCTCCGGGATGGAAGACCTTGGCCATAGGCCCCCGTTTGGCTGTTGAGAACTTGAAGTAACCGCGTCGCCGCGAGGCGGGGTGGAGAGCAACGGAAAGAACCTGAACGAGCGCACACAGTATGCGCCGCAAAGTGAACAGTATTGACTTAGCCCGCATATTTCAGATTCCCGCAACGCAATCCAGTTCAGCCTTGATGCGAATCCTCCCCACGCATAGACATCGCCTGATGCAAGGGGTGGCAATATTGTGAAAAAAGGACTCTCCGACGTCTGGGTGGCTATCTCGGTGATTGTGTGCAGCGTTGTCCTGTTCGTCGCTCTGGCCATGGGCCTAAGCGGGAATTTCATCATGCCTGGGGCGCACCTCGTCTTCGTCCGGTTTCCCGATGTCACCGGCATCAACGTGAGCTCCCAGGTTCGCTACGGCGGGGCCCGTGCGGGAGTCGTCTCCGCAGTCCGCATGCTCACCGTCAACGAGCGCAAGGACGACCCGAAAAACCTCGTCGAGATCACGCTCAAGCTTTTCCCGGAGGTTCCTCCACTCACAAATAACACACAGGTCACGATCGCCTCGGAAACCCTCCTCAGCGACAAATTTGTGCTGCTGGCCGACGATCCAGCGACCGGGGAGCCACTCGGGCCCAAGTTCGTGCTCCAGGGCACGCCCCCGACGACATTCGACCAGCTCGCAAGGAACATCGATTCCTCACTGGAAGGGCTTCGCAAGCTGCTGGGCGGCGGAACAGCCGACAGCGCCAACGACCTCCTCTCCCGCATCAATGGACTCGTCGGACAGACCGAGGAAGTGTTGACCGGGCTGCAGCCGGTGGTCTCCGACGCGGGGACCGTCATGGGTGACGCCAAAGCCACCCTCTCGGATGCCCGTGCGGCAGCCACCGACCTCCGCAGCCTCCTCGCGTCGAACAAGGACGGGATCGGACGCGCGGTCACCCGCATCGACTCCGCCGCCGGCTCACTCGCATCCCTCGCGAAAAAAGGCGAGACGATGATCCGCGACAACGAATCGAACCTCAACCGCTCGATTGTCAACATGCGGATCACCTCAGAAAACCTCAAAGTGACCTCTACCTACTCAAAATTCCTTCTCAAGAATATCGCCGAGCGCCCGAACCGCCTGATCTGGGGCAGCCGCCCCCAGCCGCTCCCCACCGAGCAGGAAATCCTCAACTCCCGGGAGGGCATTCCCCTCCGCCAGTAGGGACACTAACCAGGCGATGAAATTTCTCAAAGCCGTGGATCGTTCCACCGCGCAGGCCTTGCGCGACCTTGGGGAGCAGTGGTTGGAGGAAACGTGCGAGCTCTTTCCGGAGTTTGCCAGCCGCCTGGGCTTCAAAAAATTCGAGTCCCTGCTTGGAGAAAATACTCCGGCTGCCCACCGCCGCCACGAGCGACTATTGGAGGCGACTCTGGCGCGAGCCGAAGAGCTGCCCGAGGCGGCCTTTCACGGCGACGACTGGCTGGACCGCCGAGGATTTCTTGCCAGCCTCCGCACCGATCTCCTCTTTTCGCGGGACCTGGCCCGTTGGCGCACAAACCCTCAGACGCATTGCTCCGCAGCCGTCGAGTCGGTCTTCGACCTGATCGTTCGCCATTCCGAAAACCTGGCGAAAGCCCTCCCGTCGATTGAATCCCGGCTGGCGCGTCTCCCCGACTACCTCGCGGCGGGAGCCGAATGCGTCCGACGCCCGGTCCCGCTCTGGACCTCGCTGGCGGTCAAATCCTGCGCCGGGGCGGTGGAATTTCTGGAGGGCCTCGAGGCCACTCTTGCAGCCGTTTCCCCCCACCCGAAGCGCACGAAGGGGCTCGTTCGCTCCGCCGCTCGCGGGTTTCAGGAATACGCCCGCCTCATCGAAAACAAGCGGCAGGGCAAGCCGGGGGATTTCGCCGTCGGAACGGAACGCTTTGAGTTTTTGATCCGCGAGCGGCTGGGGTTTGACCTGTCGCTGCGCGAGGCCCGGGCGGTCGGCGAGCGGCTGGTGGCCGGGCAGGATTACCTCCTCCAAAAAGAGGCCGCCAAGCTGGGAACGCGTTCCGCGCGGGAACTCATCGATGAGGCCGCCGCCCAATGGACGCCAGCCGGCTCGCTCCTCGAGCTCTACCGGCGCACCACCACGGAAATCAAGACGAAGCTCGCGGGGGCCGACCTCGTCTCTCTTCCAAAGGGCGAGTCGCTCAAGGTCCTCCCCGTGCCGCCGTTTCTGCGTCACCAATTCCCCACCGCCGCTTACAATCCACCGCAGCCCTTCGCCCGCACACAGACCGGGATCTTCTGGGTCAATGACCTCAGCCTTACCCAAACCAACCCTGGAAAAATTCTCGCCGAGGTCCGCCAGCATTTCGGCTTGGGCCTCACGTGCGCGCATGAGGCCTACCCCGGACACCACCTCCAGTTCGTCGTCCAATACCAGCATCCCAGCCGCCTGCGCCGCCTCTTCGAACATGCAATTTTTTACGAGGGATGGACGATGTGGTGCGAAAAAATGGCCGTCGAAAAAAACCTAATCGATTTGCCGCACGCCCGCCTCATCCAGCTTCACGACGCGCTCTGGCGAGCCCACCGGATCGTCATCGACTGCGGGCTTCAGGAGGGCTCCCTCTCCCCGGCCGCTGCAGCGAGAAGATTGCAAAAAGGCGTCGGATTTACAGCCGCCCGCGCCACCGGAGACGTGAACTGGTATACCTCCAGCCCAACCGTCCCCATGAGCTACCTCCTTGGCCGCCTGGAGGTGGAAAAACTCCACCGCCACCTCGTCAGCGGCGAGGGCTGGTCGCTCCGGCAGTTCAACGACTGGATGCTCTCCCATGGCGCCCTTCCCTGGTCGTGGATCTGGCAGGCCCGCCTGCGCGGCTGAACGCCACGGAGGCTGCCGGCCCTATGCGGGTTCAATGTGGACGGTGACGTCGAGGAGATGGTGGCCGCCGGCGAGCAGGGTGTCTTTCACCAGGTGGGCGATGGCATGGCCTTCGGTCACCGAGACCTCCCCGCGCACGCGGACATGGATGTCGGCCAGCAGGCTCAGGCCGCTTTTCCGAACCCGGCACTTCTCAACGTTTGCCACGCCATCGACCTCGCGGGCAGCGTTCATGATTTCTTCTATCACGCTATCGGGGGCCTGCGCGTCGAGGAGTTCACCAAGCGAGGATTTGAGCATGAGGAGTCCATTATGGGCGATGATCGCACAGGAGAAGAGCGCAGCCCAGTCGTCGGCGCTCACCCAGGCCCGCCCGCCAATGAGCGCGATGCTGATCCCGATCACGGCGGCCAATGAAGTGAGGGCGTCGGAGCGGTGATGCCACGCATCCGCCTCGACAGCCCGGCTCGCCACCTCACGGCCCCGGCGGCTTGCCAACCGGAACATGCCCTCCTTTACCAGCACAATCACCACCAGCACGGCCAGCGTCCAAACCGCCGGCAGGGGGCGGTCCGGCGCACCCGCAACAATCTCTTTCACGCTGTTGACGGCCACCAGGATCCCGGCCAGAAGCAGGAGCAGTGCTCCCCCCACTCCGGCCAGCGATTCCATTTTTCCATGCCCGTAGGGATGACCGTAGTCCGGGGGGCGCTCCGCATATTTGAGGGCTCCCCAGATCATGGCGGAACTCAGCACGTCGAGGCTCGACTCCAGGCCGTCGGCAATGAGAGCATCCGAGTGCCCAAGCCATCCGGCCAGGAGCTTCAGCGTAGCCAGAGCGGCATTGACGGCCACTCCGATGACCAGAACCTGCCGGCCACGCGCCGCGCGTTCGGCGATCGAAGCCATGGATTTAAAAATTCCGGAAGCTCATCGCGCCGGCGGCGGGATGGAAGTTACCGGTCTCTGGGTCTTTGACCAGGTAGGCAACTGTCTTAACGCTATCTTCGAGCACGGGGATCTCGCCGGGGCCAACCCAGCCCTTTTCGCGGTCCGTGACCGTATAGGAAATGTTGATCAGATCGCCATCCGCCACCTCGGAGGCGGTGCGGGTCACGCCATCAACGAGGGCCATCACCAACACGTTCTGCCGCCCGGGGGCGTCGCCGGGTTCGATCTCGACGCGGAGCACCTCGATGGTCACCAATTCCGGCGCGGCCTTCTGCATCGACTCATAGGCGGAAGGCGGAAGCTCCGCGTGAAGTGGGACGAGGGCGAGGAGGGCAAAGAGAAGCAGAAACCGGCGCATCCCTCCCTTGTCGCTTGTGGACGGCCTCCGGGCAAGCAAATCAGTGCTTTGCGGATTTGCCGATTGGGCGGTTGCCTCAACCTCCACCACCCGGGCCGGCGAGCCGGACAAAAAAATCGCCCATCGCTTGGAAATAGAATCGTTTGCAACGCGGAGGAATTCCGTTCAATGTCTCCCTTCCAGATTTTACATTTTATGGCTGAATACGATTTGATTGTGGTGGGCGGCGGACCGGCGGGTTACGTGGGTGCGATTCGCGCTGGTCAGTTGGGCAAGAAAGTGGCTTGCGTCGAGATGGATCGCGCGGGCGGCACCTGCCTGAACTGGGGATGTATACCCACGAAATCGCTGCTCAAGAATGCGGAAGTTTACCAACAACTGACCCACCACGCAGCGGACTTCGGACTCAAGATCGAGGGCGTTTCCTACGAGTGGGACAAGATCATCGGACGCAGCCGCAAGGTGGCCGACAAGCTTGCCGGCGGCATCGAGATGCTATTCAAGAAAAACAAAGTCGATTACATCCGGGGCGAGGCCTCGATCCCGAAGGCGGGCGTCGTGGAAGTGACCGACAAGGACGGCAAGAAGTCGGAGATCAAAGGCGCAAAAATCCTGATCTCGACCGGGGTCGTTGCCCGTGAGATGCCCGGGTTTCCTTTTAATGGCAAGAGCGTCATCGGCAGCAAGCAGGCGATGGTGCTTCCCGAGCAGCCGAAGGATATCATCATCATCGGAGCCGGGGCGATCGGCGTGGAGTTTGCCTATTTCTTCAATGCCTTCGGGACCAAGGTGACCCTGGTCGAAATGCTGCCGAACATTCTTCCTGTCGAAGACACCGAGGTCAGCGTCGCGCTCGAAAAATCCCTCGCCAAGCAGGGGATGCGGATCCTCACCGGCACAAAAGTTGAAAAGGCGGAGACCACGAACAAAGGCGTGCGCCTGACCGTCAGCGGCAAGGCGAACGAGACGATCGAGGCCGCCATCGCGCTGGTCGCGATCGGAGTCAGCCCGCTCATGCCGCACGGCGGCGTGAAGCTCGACACCGACGCCAAGGGCTGGCTGAAGACCGACGAAAACTACGAGACAAGCGTGAAGGGGATCTACGGGGCGGGCGACATCATCGGACCTCCGTGGCTCGCGCATGTGGCCAGCTTCGAGGCCGTGCAGGCGGTCGAGGGGATTTTTGCCGCCAAAAAGCCTCGCAAAGTCAGCGTGTTCCCTGGCTGCACCTACTGCCAGCCCCAGGTCGCCAGCGTCGGTCTCACCGAGCGCGCCGCCAAGGAGAAGGGACTTAAATACAAGATCGGGAAATTCCCGTTCATGGCGAGCGGCAAAGCCCTCGCAGTGGGCGAGAGCGAAGGGTTCGTGAAGCTGATCATTGGCGAGAAGCACGGCGAGGTCCTCGGCGCCCATATCATCGGAGCCGACGCCACGGAGATGATTGCCGAGCTCGGGCTCGCCATCACGCTCGAGGCCACCTACGACGAGCTCATCGCCACGATCCACGCCCATCCGACGCTCAGCGAGGCGGTCCACGAAGCCGCGCACGCGGCCCACGGACAGGCCATCCATTTTTAGCGCCTACGCACCGGCGGGTCTCTCCTGAGGCTTGCGCGGATTGCCGGGGGCGGCCAATATCCGCCCTCGATGAACATCCTGGGGATCCTATTCGCGGCCGTGGTTTGCTACCTTGTGGCAAACCGATTCTATGCGCACTATGTGGAGAGGGCCATTGGCGTTGATGGCGAACGCCCCACGCCGGCGCACACCAGGAAGGATGGCCACGACTTCATGCCGGCCAAGCCGTATGTGTTGTTTGCTCACCACTTCGCGGCCATCGCTGGTGCGGGACCAATTGTGGGGCCCACGCTGGCAGTGGCCTACGGGTATCTTCCGGCCCTGCTCTGGGTCGTGATCGGAGCGATTTTTCTGGGGGGAGTCCACGACATGACGACCCTCTACATGTCGGTGAGGGAGGAGGGAAAATCCGTCGCGGATATTGCGCGGGCGTCTCTCGGGAACTCCGGTTATATTTTGATTGTCAGCTTTCTGGTGATCGGGCTCTTCATGATCACAGCGACGTTTCTCAACCTGAGCGTGACCGCGCTGACGAGCATGTATCCGGCCGAGAAAGTTGGTCTGGAGCCTGTTGCTGCGGAGGTATTGCAGGAAGCCGTCCGCACCACCCCGCCAGATCGAGCCGGACTCGTGCCGTTTGCGAGCGGAACGGCCATGCCGACGGCGATCGCGGTCCGCGACGGCCAACCGGTCCTGATGGCGCGGATCGGCGGGATCGCTTCGACGAGCGTTCTTTTCATCACCCTCTGCGCCCCACTGCTCGGGCTCTTGATCTACAAGGCCCACTCTCCGGCCTGGCTGAATTACGCGATTGCGGCTGGGCTCTGCGTGGTCTCGGTCGCGCTCGGCCTTTTCCACCCGGTGGTCGTCACAGCGGACACCTGGCGGTTCATCATGACGGTTTACGTCGTCCTGGCCTCGGCGATTCCGGTTTGGCTCTTGCTGATGCCGCGGGATTTTGTTAACGTGCAGATCCTGTATGGGGGGCTTCTTGCCGTGGTGGCGGGCCTGATCGTGGCGGCCGTTGGTGGAGGGGTTTCGGAGATTGCCGTCGCTCCGCAATCGGCAGCCGAGGCGATCCCGGCATGGGATCCGGCCGAGGGGATGAAATACGTCGGGATGCTCTGGCCGATGCTGTTCATCACAGTCTCTTGCGGAGCAATCAGCGGATTCCATTGTCTGGTGTCGAGCGGGACAACGGCCAAGCAGCTCGGCAACGAACGCGATGCGCGCCCGGTCGGCTACAACGCCATGCTACTGGAATCTCTGCTCGCCGTGGCCGTGATCCTGACCCTGCTCCTGGGCCTCGACTGGGATTCCTACCGTCAAATTACCTATGGCGAAAAGAACCCGATTCTGGCGATCGCGCTGGCGACGGGGAACCTGATCCACATGGCTTTTCATGCGCCGGTCTGGGTGGGCACGATCCTTGGCATCCTGCTGCTGGAAGGCTTCGTGGTCACGACCCTCGACGTGGCTGTGCGGCTCAACCGCTACCTGCTCGAAGAGATCTGGACCTGGGCGTTCCGGAATCCGCCCGTGCTTCTGCGAAGCGTCTGGTTCAACACCCTGCTCTGCGTGGGGATCATGTTCGCTCTGTCGCGCTCGAACACGCTGCCTGTCCTCTGGCAGGTCTTCGGCTCGGCGAACCAGATGATGGGAGCCATCGCGCTTCTTGTGGCGGGCGTCTGGCTTCGCAGCCACCGGCGGAAGTCGTGGTTCGTCTTCGTGCCGGCAGTTCTTATGTTTGGGACAACCCTCACATCCACCGCGCTGGCTCTAGCCCAAAATTTCCAGCGGGCAAACTGGCCGCTGGTAGCGACGTGCGCCGTCCTCCTGGCACTGGGTGCGGGCGTGGCGCTGATCGGAGCGCGGGTGCTTTTGCGCCCGATGACACCACGGGCATGAGGACAACATTTTTCATCCTGGCAACCTTCGCCCTACTCGCGCGGGTGCAGGCCTTCGAGCTTCCATCGAATTGCCGCCAATGCCTGGTTGCAACCGCTCCCTCATGGGAAGCCTCGGAAGCCACGCTTCGGCTTTACGAAAAATCCGGGAACGACTGGCTGCCGGTCGGAGAGCCCTGGAAGGCGAGGCTCGGGAAAAACGGACTGGTCTGGGGGCTTGGCCTGCATCCAATACCCGAGGGAGCCCGGATCAAGCGGGAAGGTGACGGGCGGACCCCCGCAGGAGTTTTCCGCCTAGGTGGGACATGGGGATATGCATCGGATGTCGCGCGGAACCCACGCATGCCCTACTCCCAGATCACCTCGCGGGACCTCTGGGTCGAGGATCCGGATTCCCCGGATTACAACCGCCATATCCGCCTCGACGCTGAGCCCGCGACCGCCTGGGAGAAAAAGCAGCAGATGAAGCAGAACGACCCCGCCCATGCCCTCAAGCTCTTCATCGAACACAACGCCGGCAGCACCATCCGTCCCGGCGCGGGCAGCTCGATCTTTTTCCACATCTGGCGCGGCGGTGGATCGAAAGCCACCGCCGGATGCACGACGATGTCCGAGCCCAACCTCCGCGCCCTCATCGCCGCCCTCGACCCCTCGAAAAATCCGCTCTTTGTCATCCTTCCGGAAGACGAATCCACCCGGCTCCGCGACACTTGGAAACTCCCATGAAAACAACCCACACAAAGGCATCCCGAAAACGCCAACACTCCGACGCGACCGTCCCTCCGGCCAGCGACTGGCGCACGACGGATGCCGACGAGCTGGCGAAACGTCGCCTTCGCGCGCGCGAAGAACGCTTCCGGATTGCAAACCTCGACCCCTCCCAACCCATCTTCTCGAATTTTTCGGTTGGGTCGCAAAGCGGGATGTCCTACGAGGTCGAAATCCGTGATGTGGCCAGCCGCCAGTTTTCCTGCACGTGCACAGATTTCCGGATCAACGGCCTGGGGACCTGCAAGCACGTTGAAGCCGTGCTGCTGCAGGTGTCCCGCCGATCGCGGGCCGAGTTCAAGGCAGCTGGGCGAACGCCATCACCGCGCATCGACATCGTGCCGGACGAGGCTTCCGGGCGGC
>JBGSJQ010000182.1:0-13690 GCA_041741775.1 Terrimicrobiaceae bacterium
TCTGACTATGATCTGAGCCGCATTTTCCCTGTTTCAAGTCGATGCTCAGAGGCTTCTTTCCTGCCTGCCAGCCGCCAGTCCATGCCTTCATGTTTTGGACGTTTGGAAATCAAAAGTTGGACATTTGCGATTTCGGTTACAACACCTTTTTTCGGGCTAGAGCCCTCCGTGTTTCCAGATTGAGAGGACAAGACGGAGGCACATGTAAGCCCCGAAGAGCAAGCCGATGATGCCCGGAATGCTCACCGTGCCGAGGTGTGGCGGGACGTTGGCCAGGAGGACGATGCTGGAGCAGATCAGGACGGCGGCCGTAAGGATGGCGTTGGTCAGACGGTTTGCAATCGAATCGAGCGTGGTCCGGAGAGGCTCGAATCCCTTGGGGTCGATCTTGTGTTCGAGGGGGATATTGAGCTTGCCGCGCCGGATGCTTTGGTAGAGTTGGCGGAAGTCACCTGGAAAGTCGCGGAGGAAGTCGAGGGCCTCGACGGCAACCCCACGCAGGATCCCGCCAACCCGGCCGGCGCCGAATTTTCCAAGCAGAACACGCGTCGCGTAGGGCTCTCCAAGCTTGATGAAATTGAGGTCCGGGTCGAGAGAGCGGCCGATGGCCTCCACCTGAGCCAGAGCTTTGATGCCGAGGTAAAAGGCGGGTTTCATCCGGAGTTGGTTGTCGCGGAGCAGGTCCAGAAGGCTGTTGAGCACGGCCCCGAGGCTGATATCGCGCAGCGGTCGGCTCAGGTTCTGCTCGGCAAATTTTTCGACCTCGCTCTGGAGGAGCATCTGGTCCTTGGCAATTCCCTCTTCCGAGAGGTCGAGAATCGAGCGGGTGGTTTGCGAATGGTTTTTTTCAGCGAGGCCGCTGACGAGCAGCGCGATGCTTTCACGCATCTGAGGCGTGAATTTACCCATCATTCCATAGTCGTAGAGCACAATCCGGGCGTCGTCCAAGACCGTCATATTCCCGGGATGCGGATCCCCGTGAAAAAATCCATGTGCGAAGATCTGCTCGTAGATCAGGCCGGTCATGGTCCCGGCGAGCTTCGACGGATCGATCTCTTTGCGGGCCAGCGCAGCGGTGTCGGTGATCGCGGTGCCTGTGATGAAATCCATCGTGAGGATGCGCGCATTCGAGCGGTCGCGGTAGATCTGCGGCACGCGGATCGATGGATTCCCTTCAAACTGCTCCGCAAAGCGTTCGGCATTCGACGCCTCATTTTCGAAGTCGAGTTCGCGCTGAAGCGTCTGGGTGAATTCCTCGACGACGCCAGTCGGATTGAGGCCCGCAGATTCCGGAACGTGCTTTTCGACGAAGCGGGCGAGGTCGTGAAGGATGGCCACGTCGAGGGAGATGGTTTTTTCGATATCCGGGCGCTGAACCTTGACGGCGACAGGCGTTCCATCCGGGAGTGTGGCTTGATGAACCTGGGCGATGCTGGCACTTCCGATGGGTTTGATATTAAACGTCGAAAAGAGCCGATTTATTGGCTGTCCGAGTTCCTTCTTGATGATTTCGACGGCCTCCGCTCCCGGGAAGGGCGGAACGCTACTCTGGAGTTTTGTCAGCTCGATGAAATAGTCGTCCGTGATCAGGTCGCGGCGGCTGCTCAGAATCTGGCCGAACTTGATGAACGTCGGGCCCAGCTCCTCCAGAGCCAGCCTCAGGCGCTCCGGCAGTGGCTTCGACAGGATTTCGTCGTCCGGGTGAATGCGGATGGTGGCGTCCTCAATGCGGAGGATGTGTTGCAGGGCCACCAGACGGAGCACATCGGAGAAACCATATTTGAAGAGGACCGTGATGATTTCACGGTAGCGGGGCAGGTGCGTATAAAGGTCCACCGCAGACCGGAGCGTATCGAAGATCACGAGAGGGAACGGGTGCTCAAAATCGTCTCGCAGGCCCTGCGGAGGACCGCAGAGAGCTCGGATCGGCGGATCGGCTTGCTCAGGTAGTCATCCATGCCTGCCTGCAGGCAGCGGTCGCGATCCCCGGCCATAGCGTCGGCTGTGAGAGCGACGATGTAGGCCGGAACATCTGCCGGATTTGAGACCTCAAACTGTCGGATGGCCCTTGTGGCTTCGAGACCATCCATCACTGGCATTTGGAGATCCATAAAGATGATATCGAAGCGGTCTTGCTTGTAGGCTTCGATGCCGAGAAGACCATTGGTGCGCGACTCACTTTCGAAGCCAAGACTGGCAAGCATTCGCTGGGCAAGCATGCTGTTGACAGGGTTGTCTTCCACAACAAGCAGCCTGCAGGGGGCGGATTTGACCAACTCGGGCGTGAGGGCATTCACATCCAGAGTCGGTCTCTGGGCTTCCTCATCGCGGGGGACAGTGACAAGAGGAAGGGACAGCGCGAAGACGCTTCCCTCCGACGAAGATTTCACAAGCGAAACATCCCCGCCAAGCAGTTCCGAAAGTCTCTTACTGATGACAAGCCCGAGCCCCGTGCCCCCAAAGCGCCTTGTCGTAGACGAGTCCGCCTGGGAAAACGGCTTGAAGAGGCGCCCAATCCGGTCGGGAGGGATCCCGATGCCGGAATCCGCAACCTCCACCAAAAGAGGAAAACGGCCATCGCCGGGCGCAGGTCCTCCTTCTTTGGCGGTGATGAAAACCCCTCCCGAAGCCGTGAACTTCACGGCGTTTCCAATCAGATTGAGCAGGATCTGGCGGAGGCGGCCGGGGTCTGTGCAGAGGGATTCCGGGACCTCTTCGTCCACACTTAGGTTGAGAGTGAGCCCTTTGGACTGTGCGGTCGCTTGATAAAGGTCCGCGACATCGCGCAGGCAGCCCCGTATTTCCACCGAAGATGGCTGGATCGGCATTTTTCCGGATTCGATCCGGGAGAAGTCCAGGATGTCGTTGAGCAGAACGAGCAGGGCATCCCCACTTCGCTGGATCATTTCCACCTGCTCCTTTTGATCGCTGTCGAGAGAGGATTCCCCCAGAAGATCGGCAAACCCAAGCACGCTGTTGAGCGGTGTCCGGATTTCATGGCTCATGACCGCCAGGAATTCACTTTTTGCGCGGTCGGCTGCCTGGGCAGCCTCTTTTTCCCGGACCAGGGCCTGCTCGAATGTTTTGCGGGCGGTGATTTCCAGGCCGGCTCCACGATAGCCGGAGATCTCACCGGTGGCACTCAGCACGGGGACACCATTCACGCTGAGCCAGATGACAGCCCCGTCACCGCGGACCATGCGATGCTCAAAGTCGCGGAAAACCTGCCGCTTTGAAAGGATCTCCAAGGATTGCTTCGAGACGGACTCGTGGTCTTCCGGCGGCACCAGGCTGAGCGGGTGCCGGCCGATGAGGGCCTCCACCGGATAGCCAAGCACATCCTCGACCCGCTCCGAGAGGTAGGTATAGTGGCCGCTGGCATCGACCTCCCAGATGTATTCGCCGGCGGCATCGACCACATCCCGAAGGCGGCGTTCGATTTCGCGAAGCGGAGTCAGGTTCAGGATGGTTCCGACTGCGAGTGGCTTCCGGGACCCCTCCGCATCGAGGTGCTGGCCGCGATCCAGGAGCCAGTTGATCCGGCCGTTGTGTGCAAAAATTCGATACTCGACATTCCATTTGTCCCGGGCTTTTTCGCCCCTGGCGGCACGGAAAAGCTCGAGGTCTTCCGGGTGAACGGTCGCAAGCCAAGCGGATCGCGTCCGGGGGACATTGTCGGAATCCGGCCAGCCGAGATCCTGCAAATTCCCCTGCCAGGAGATCTCCTCCGATTCCGGCTCCAACCGGTAAATCGCCTCGCCGATGGCATCGATCAGCGCGCCCTCGTCGCGGGTGACTCGAACAAGAAGGTTGGCGTCAACGAGGTTCCTGCGACGGTAGGAATAGACGGCCAGAGCCACGGTAAAAGAGACAATCGCCCCGATGACAACCGAGGAGATGGCGGCGGACCGGAGCGAGGCCAGTGTCGGTTGCAGGCGGTCGGCGGTGGACTCGACGACGAGGACGCTGGAGGGGTGTCCCGGGCTGGAAAAAATGGGCACGATGGCCACAACGAACGATTCTTGGGACCCGGGATATGCAATCTCCCCGACCCATCCCTTGCCGGTCTTCATCACTGAGAGCGCACAAAAGTAGAGCGTCTCCTTGGTAAAATCCCCGCTCTCCCCAGGGGCTTGCGGCAGGCGCTCCCATGTCCTGGGAGGAAAGCCTTCGCTATCGACGACCATCTTCGGGATTTCCTTGTCGAAGGCGACGGTGTAAACGCGCGAAAGAATGGTCTCCTCCGCGCGGGTGTTGCGGGCAGGTTCCTGAAGCCGAACGTATTCTTTGGGGTCGAGCTGGCTGGGCGGGGTCAGCGCCAGTTTTTCGTGGGATGGCTCATCAACGAGGTTGGCCGTCCGCCAGGCAATCGCCTCCAACTGCTGCCGATTGTGGAGGTTGTTCCGTGCGCTGGCCTGGTTGTAGATGAAATAAGCCGAGGCGATGAAGCACAGCAGCACGGAGAGCCCGACGTAAAACGCATCGCGCAGCGGGGTGCTCGGGGTGCTGAGAGTAAATTTCACAGGGCTTCTGACAAAGAAGACAAAACCATAAAAAAGCAGGGGGGGAGGATCATGGGAGAATGGTCAGAAAATCCAATCGCGTAGGGCGTTCAAGACTCAGCTCGATTGGAAGGCCGGACCGTGGAGAGCCTCCAGGGAACGGCGTTGCTCCGGGGTCAGAATCCGCATCAGTTTTTTCGACTCCTTGATCCGCCAGGACCGCAACCGGTCCAAGCGCTCCTGGAGGCTGATTTTTCCGTCTTCGAAGTCCCGGTTGACGCTGTTAATCAACACCTTTCCCGAACCTTCGATTTTGGCGATGAGGGCTTTTTTATCGGCACCGAGGCCGATGGCATCCTGAATGCGGGGGAGGAAGAGCATCCAACCTCCAAGCGTCTGGTGGCCGATCTGGTCAAGGCGCTGGCTCTGGGCGGGAGTCAGGACCGCGAGGGCCCTCGCGTTATATTTGGCATTCAGGCTCTCGATGGTTGCGTTCGCCGCACCTTTTTCGGCGGCACTCTGAGGATACCTCGTCGTGACGGCCCGCGCATCCGTTTTATACTGCGAGCGGATGCTGTCGAGCGCGGCGCATTGGGAGCGGGAGAGCGCGAGCTCTTTACGAACAGCATCGTTACCGAGCAGGATTGGGGCACTTCCCGGAAAGGTGGCGTCCGAGGCCCGGCCCGCAGACAAACCAAAGGAAAGGGCGACCAGCAGGGTGAGCAAGGTGGATTTCATAGGTTTTTTGAAATGATGGCTTCGAGTTTGACGATGTCTGCTCCGAACTTGCGGATGCCATCAGCGAGCTTGTCGGTGGCCATCGCATCTTCATTCAGCATCCACCGGAACGCCTTTTCATCGGGGTGGAGCTTTTCGATTTCCTCGTTGGCTGCGAGGGAGGGGTCCAGCTTCCTGGTGAGGGCCTCTTGAGAGTTTTGCAACTCCTCGAGAAGATCGGGACTGATCGTCAGAAGATCGCACCCCGCCAACTCCCGGATCTGCCCGGTATTGCGGAAGCTTGCCCCCATCACCTGAGTCGGGTATCCAAATTTTTTGTAATAAGAATAGATCCGGCCGACAGACTGGACCCCGGGGTCTTCCGCCCCTGAGAATTCCTTCCCCGTCGTGGCTTTATAATAATCGTAGATGCGTCCGACAAACGGCGAGATCAGGCGAACTCCGGCCTCCGCGCAGGCGATGGCCTGTGGCAGGGAAAACAGAAGCGTCAAATTGCACTGGATGCCTTCCTTCTGGCAGACCTCCGCCGCCCGGATTCCCTCCCATGTGGAGGCAATTTTAATAAGGACCCGCTCGCGGGAGATGCCTGCGCGCTCGTAGAGGCCGATGAGGTAGCGGGCTTTCTCGATGGTCTCTGCAGTGTCAAAGGAAAGACGCGCATCCACCTCCGTGCTCACGCGCCCGGGGACGATCGAGAGGATTTCGCGTCCGAAGGCGACCAGCAGGTCGTCGATAATTTTTCGGACCAGGATGTTGCCGCCCAGAGCGCTGGAGCGGTTGTCGGCCACCGCCTTGTCCAGCAGGTGCTGGTATTCCGGTTGCTGCACCGCCTTGAAAATAAGCGTCGGATTTGTCGTGGCATCCTGCGGGGTGTATTTGCGGATGGATTCAAAATCCCCGGTGTCTGCGACAACGGTTGTGAAGGATTTCAGTTGATCGAGGGTCGTGGGTGTTTGGCTCATGGATGAAAAAATGAAACGGGTGATTTCCGAGTCGCTCGACTCGCCATGAGGTTGGGCTGTCCGGGGGTCAAAAGCAACATCATAAAATCCAGTTCCAGATTTCATGAACGAGGATTGCAGTGTGGACTTTTCAATTATCCAGGCGCATAGTATCGGGCACTCCGCATGGAAAAGTGCGGATAATTTGTATTTCCAGATTTCATGAAGTCCGTCCTCCGCGAAGCCACCTTTCAAGCTGTTCAGGAAAAACTCCATCCGGCAGCTAAAATCCGGGAGGTGATCGTGGAAGAGCCCGAGGATGGATCGACGCCGGTGCGGGGCTATCTGCAGGCGATTCGCAAATCCCATCGGGACGACTGTATTTTTTTACCTCCAGGCGAATATCCCGCCCCGCCAGCCAATCGCTCGATTTTTCTCAAGGCGCTCCGTCCGGGAACGGTTTCGTTGCGTGGGGCGGAAGGGCGGGCGGTCATTTCTGCGGATCGCGATGTGGTGATCTGCCTCTCGGGGATCTCGTTGGAAGCTGGCCGCGGGGAGTCGGTGGCTGTCAGCATCGGTAGTGGGTGTCTTTTGCTCTCAAACTGCCGCGTATCCGGAGCAGTATCACTTACCGGAGCCGGGGCTTCGCTCTACGTCGAGTCTTGTCACATTGAGCGGGCTTCGGTTGGGATTTCCGTAACCGGCGGCGCAAAAGCGGAGGTTTGGGGCTCATCAATTACGGGCTGCCATGTCGGCATTCTCGTCGGGACGGCCTCCGCGCTGGATTTCCTGCATTCAAGGGTCGAAGGGTCGGTAGGCGAGGACCCCAACTCCCCGGGGGCCGGGATTCACGGAGAGAAGGCGGCCCGTATTTACTGTGCCGGAGCGAGTTTTTTGGACAACCAATTGGGAATCCACCTGGTGGAGTGCGGGAAAGTCGACGTGCTCTACTGCCTCTTCGAGAGGCAGGCCCTGGGCGGATTCATGATGCGCGGAGGGGGTCCACTGCTGCTCCATGGCTGCGCTTTCACGGAGCAGCAGTCCACGGCCTACAGCCACGCCACCCTGGAAAACACCGAGGCCGAGGTGAATTTCTGCCGCTTTGACGCCTCCGCAGGAGTGGATGTCGCGTCGATTGGCGCTCGGGTCCACCGGATGGAAGATCCGCCCTCCCCTCCGTTTCCGCCGAAGGACGACCTCTTTCTCTCCGCCGTTTCCGAAATCCACAACGTCATCGGAATGAGGGAATCCAAGGTAATCCTGGAGACAATTCTTCACCAGGCCCACGCCGCGATCCAGCGGCGGGAAATGGGACTGCCCGTTCCTCAGCTCCATTTCCACTGCATTTTCGAAGGCCCCATTGGCAGCGGGCGAGGTCACGCCGCGCACCTTCTCGCGAGCGCCCTCAAGGCACTGGGGTTGCTGAACGGAACTGGCGAGGTGAGAGAGGCCAAGATGGACGATGTCCTGACCGGTTCCGTAAGCCCTGAAGCCGCCGTCCAATCGGCTTGCGGGGGTGTTCTCATGCTCCATGCCCCGGAACTATTAGACCGCAGGGATGCCAGGTACTCATTTGCCCGGACCCGGGAGCTTCTGAGCCAGATACTCGAGGCTTGCGGGGAGGAAACAATCCTTATCTTCACCGGGCCTCGCGAGTTCGTACGACCGGTCCTCGTCAACTCGCCGGAGACGGAGGAAATGTTCCGTGCCACGCTCCACTTTTCCTATCCCTCCCCGCCTGAGGTTGCAGAGATGTTCGCCGGACAGGCGGAGGTCCAGAACATCCGGCTCACCACAAAGGCCCGGATCAAGATTCTTCTGTCCCTGCACATGATGCATGACCGGAGGGACCGGCGTTTTCTGAATGCCGGAGGAGTGTCAAAGCTCCTGGATGCTGCTCAGAAGAGATACTACGAGCGCTGCAGCCGGGAGCGGAATTTCGAACTGCCGATGGAGGCTGGAGACTTGGATGTTCCTGTTGAAAAGCTGGCAGACGCTCTGCTGGTGGCCCAGCCGGCCTTTGTAAATATTTGCCCGAAGTGCGGGGCGGAGATCCCCTGGCTTCCCGGGCTGGGGCCCTCGTTGACTTGTGTCCAGTGCGATGAGCAATGGGTGGCCGGCTGGGGAATCTGGCTGGCCTCCTCGTTTTACCGCTCGCTCACATCCGGGGAGGAGGAGTTCCTTCCAAAGGGCCTGCCTCCCCGCCGCAACCGCATGAGCTTGGTAAGCTGAGCTGCCAGGATGCAAGGAGGCAGGATGATTTTCAGCCGGCGCAGGCATGGGTTTCTTTCATTGTTGGGGGCAAGGAACCCTGTGGCCCTTTGGGCGCTTCCGGCACTTCTCCTGTTCACCCCGGACGCAAATACTGCGCCCGCCCCAGCCAGCCCGGGCCGGCTCTGGAACCCCGCAGCAGCCGCAAAGTATTCCTCACGCACGGGAGGAACGGTTCTGGTGATTTCGCGGAACGGAAAGCTGGCGTTCCAGTGGCTTGGACGCGGAGTGACCAGCGCAACCCCTCTCCCGGTTTTCAGCATTACAAAAAGCATCGTTGCCCTCACCTGCCTGGCCAATTCGCGGGCCGACCTCGACACCCGGATTCCGGGGCATCCGAAGACCTCCCCGACCATTCGCGAATTATTGAGCCAGACGTCCGGCGTTTCGCCGGGCTACCGTGAGCTCTATGGCCGATCGGTGCCAGACGTCCGACGTGCTGCTGCTGCTCTTCCACGGGAGGCGGAGGCCGGACAGCGCTTCGTCTACGGCCCGTCACACTACGAACTGCTCGGAACCATTCCCGGGCTTTTCGGCTCGGGACAATCGCAGCCCACAACCCGCCTTCTCTCCAGGCTGGGGATCCGACCCGCTGCCTGGCACACCGACCAGCACGGAAATATTTTCCTCTCAGCCGGTGCGGCTCTCACCGCCACCGATCTTCTCCGCCTCGGTGAGTTTGTCCTATCCGGCGGGCGGGGCCCCGGGATTTTTCCAATCATTCCCCGCGGGAAATTCCACGAAGCGATCCGGGGCACCAGAGCGAACGCGTGTTACGGGCTTGGGTTTTGGCTCAATGCGGGGGCCGCCCCGGGCGCACGGGAGCGGGATATCGAAGAGGCGATCAGCGCCGGCTTGAACCGGGCGGACTGGCGGGCCTCCTGCCTTTCGCGGAATGCTCCTTCCGATCTCATCTGCATGGCCGGATCCGGAGGTCAGCGGGTCTACATTATCCCCTCCCAAAAAACGGTCGTCGTGCGCATGGGGCGTCCGAACGGGTTCCGGGATCCTGATTTCCTCCGGGCTCTTTTCAATAAGGGCTAACCGGCTCCGCG
This sequence comes from Terrimicrobiaceae bacterium, assembly GCA_041741775.1. Taxonomy (GTDB): domain Bacteria; phylum Verrucomicrobiota; class Verrucomicrobiia; order Chthoniobacterales; family Terrimicrobiaceae; genus QYQL01. The sequence goes on from JBGSJQ010000182.1 coordinate 9,508, forward strand.
CGGGCCGGGGCTTCCCGGATGGCGAGAAGGAGGTTGGATTCGCCAAGGCGCCATTTGTAGCCGGTGCCAAACGGCAGCGGCGAGGCCTGCAGCCTCATGGCTTCCGCCAACTTCGGTTGTTCATATTTGTTGAAGATGTCCAGGGTGCCGGAATAGGTCCCGAAAAACAGACACCGCCAGTCCCCGTTCATGAAGTAGGAAAGGGGGATGCCTGAGTCGTCCTGCAGCACGGAGACGGCCTGCGCCATCAGAAACGCACGGATTTTTGAGAACGAACTCTCATGGAGCAGGTAGGAGGCCGCTTTCAGATACACGTTGCCTTTGCCAAAGCCTGCCGCCCAGACCATCAACCCGCTACTGAGGCTGTCGTCCGCCACATTTGCCTGCACATAGTGGATCCTCTGCGGCACCGACAGGGCGTCGCGACGAAAGGTAATCCGGACGCCCGGCAGGACTCCCTCACCGGCAGGGATCCTTCCCGTCTCGCGGACCATTCCGTTCTTTTCGACTCCAAAAAAGCTCACATCCAGAACTTCGCCTCCGGTCATGGCGAGAAATGTCATCAAAACCGGCAGCACTCCACGAAACTCGCTGGTGGTGAGGTCCGACTTCATCTCCTTTGTGATGAAGTGGCCGTAGTTCAGAATGACGTCCGTGGATTCCCGCAGGTTGCCAAGCGCGGGGGCAAGCCGATCTTGCGGCAGGCCTAAAGGCTCCGGCAGGTTGCCGACCGGCTCCAATCCTCCAAGCAAATAGTCGGTGGCGGAGGGAAAAAATGCGAGGGCCCCAAGGGCATCCGGGCCACTGAAGAAATAATAGAGGGGCGCGGTGGCGGGAATCCTCGGAGCCAGCTCGGCGGCGGCCCAGGCCCGCATCGGCGAGAAGTAATGCTCGTTGTAGCGGGCCCACATTTTCTCGAATGCAGTCGCATGGGCTTGGCCGTCCGGCGATTCCTGTAAACGGAAAAGCGGGGATCCCGGCGGCAGCGGGTAGCCGGCAAGAAACTTGGCGGTCGCATCCCACTCCGGCGTTGCGTTCGGTGCGGAGGGAATGGCGCGCCGGATTTCCTGGGCTCCAGCAACCGAACAAACACATAGGATCGCAACAAGGATGCGCATGACCCTATTGAGAGGAATTTCGCGGCAAAAGAAAATACAAACCCGCTCCGAGGCCCATCGTGACCAGGCCGGCGATCCCTTGGACCGGGCGGACTGCCAGCGTGTACCCAAGAGAAAAGATCCCGATGGCAAGAAAGACGAGTGGCGGCACCGGATACATCGGACACCGGAATGGGCGGGGCAGCTCCGGCTCACGCCACCGAAGCACCATGAGCCCGACTACAGTCAGGCTCGCACAGGCGATGAGGGCAAACTGGGCGTAGAGAAGCACCGATTCAAAGGAGGCCGTCCTGAGCAGCAGAAGCACGAGGGTGGTTTGGAAAATAAGCGCCCGAACCGGCACCCCTCCCCTCGATTTCGTCGCAAACCACCGCAGGGCGGAAAAATCCTCCCCGGCGACCTGCGCCACCCGGGGACCGGTCCAGGTCAGAGCGCTCAAGGCCCCGATCAGGCCTGCTGCTATGATCCCGGAAATCACACGGCCGCCCGCCGCACCGAACATCCGCGTCGCAGCCACCTCCCCGACTTCGATTTTTCCGGAGAGTTCCGCCAGCGGGGCGCTTGCCAGAAAAACAGCATTCAGACCGACATAGAGGACAGTCACCAGGAGCGTGCCGCTCATCAGGGCTGCCGGCAAAGTCCGCGAGGGGTCCCTCACCTCCCCTGCAATGTAAACCGCCGAATTCCACCCGGAATACGAATACATGACAAACATCAGCGCCACAGCGAAGGAAGGACTTGCCATCAGGGCCGCGTCACCCGGCTGCCAACTAAATTGGCTTCCCCCGAGCAGCGGAACTCCAGCCCCAATAAAAAACACGATCAACGCCGCCTTGAAAACTGTGGCGAAAACTTGAAACCGGCCGCTCAATTTCAGGGTGAATCCATGCGCCGCCGCCAGCCCGACCACGACGAGCACCGGAGCCAGCCCGGTGGGAGTCCCCGGAAACGCCTTTCCAAAGTATCTTCCGAACGCCATCGCCCCCAAAGCCAGAGGAGCAGAGAAACCCACGAAGACGGAGATCACGCCGGCCATCAGGCCGAGTGCCGGATGGAAAATCAGCGAGAGAAAATGGTATTCACCCCCGCTTCGCGGCAGTGCCGCCGCCAACTCGGCGTAGCTCAGCGCCCCGCAAAGCGCGACGAGTCCCCCCACAATCCAAAGGAGCAAAATTACAAACGGCGAGGGAAGCTCCGCCACTTGGAACCCCAAACTAGTAAAGACCCCCGTCCCCACCATACTTGAAAAGACCAGTGCCAGACAGACCCAGAAACCCACGCGGTGCATCCCCACACCCTGCCCGCTATTGTCTCTTTGGGTAAAGAGATTTCCGACCATCCGCACCGGAAAAAACATCTTCTTCGGCGCGTGGATGGCTCCGAGGAAATGACCTGACAATCTGCCGGCCACCTACCGCCGGGACCGTCAGCGCCCCAGATAAGACAGGGCGTTCGAAAGCGACTCCAGGTTCACCGGCTTATCAATCTCCCAATCAAACCCGCAGGCCTCGCGCTCACCCCTGTCCCCGGGAAGAAGGGAAGCGCTGACAGCGAGGACAACCGGCGGCGTTGCGCCCTGCCCCGCCCGGATCCTCTTACAAACTTCCAGACCATCGATCTCCGGCATCTGGATATCGAGGAGCACGAGAGCGTGCTGGCGCTCCTGCCAGAGGGAAATCCCCTCGGCCCCCGAATAGGCGAGATCAATGCTCTCAAACCCCATCTTCCGCAGCATGTGCTGCAGGAGACGCAGATTGATGGCGGAGTCATCGACCAGGAGAACCGGGCCGGCATAGCCCGCAGGAAGGCGGTTGGAAACCCGCGACGCAGCTTCCGGCTTCGCAACGGATTGGCCAATCAAGACGGTGGCCAGCGCAGAAATCTTTTCGTATCCCTGCCTGAGAAGGCGCATGCCCTCGACATTCCCCAAGCCCTCATCCAGGAGGCACTGGAGACCGGAAAAAATCTCATTGAGCTGCGTGCAGAGTTTGCGGCCAAGGTTTTCCATCGACTCGGAATGCGCTTCCTCGATGCCCTCCTTCGTCAGCTGGAGCCCCTCGGACTGCTCGATCAGATCGCTGATATCGCTCAGGATCGCTGTGGCCCCCAAAAAGGTGCCGCCTTCCCCATCCCGGATCAGGCGCAGCGAGGCGCGCACCCAGACGAGATCGAGGCGACCGGCAATCCGGAACTGCATCCGGGCCTCCCCGGCACCGCTGGCAATCGCATCCGCAAAAGCACTTGCCAAAGCGGCAGCATCTTCTTCGATCGCGATCCGGCTGAACGCGCTACCCGTCATCGCAGAGGCCTCCACGCCGGTCATCTCAGTCCAGATGGGATTGATGAAGACGATGTTCCGATCCGCATCAAGCTTCATCAGCACGTCGGTCGAGCTGCGCGCGATAAAAAGGTAGTTTTCCTCGGTGCTTTCGAGCGAGCGGGAGAGATGGCGCACGTTGTCCTGAAGGTCCTGCTCCATTAAGGCAAGGCGAAGGTGCGTAAAAACCCTTGCTTTCACCTCGCCGGAATGAAACGGCTTGGTGACGTAGTCCACCCCACCCGCCTCAAACCCCTCCAAGCGACTGTCTGTATCATCAAGGCTGGTCAGGAAAATGACGGGGATATGGGCGGTGCGGGGATCCTGTTTCAGCGCCCGGCACAGAGCGAAGCCGTCTGTGCCCGGCATGACAACATCGAGAAGGATGATGTCCGGGTGGCAGGCCACGGCTAGTTCAAGCGTCCGCCTCCCCTCCTGAAGAGTTGTAACCAGACAGCTGTCACGGAGAAGATCCTCCGCGATCCACAGGTTTTCCTCCAAATCGTCCACAATGAGGATGCGACACTGGCTGATGGGCTTCATGGTCGGTTATTCTGACCCGTGCGCAGCTCCGGGTGCAACTCAATTAGTCTCACTCAATTCGTCTCGGGTGCAGGACAAAAATCTTCAGTCATGCGGCGAGAGGGAGCGTGTCGTTCCCTGCGGCGCGTGAGTTGAGGCGGTATTTCCAGAACGAGTCCATCCTGCGGCTGGCATGGATGCAACGGAAGGCGAGGACTTTGTCTGC
>JBGSJQ010000183.1:0-15633 GCA_041741775.1 Terrimicrobiaceae bacterium
CTACGACGCCGGACGCTTCTCGTTTAATGCCAAAGGCGGACGGTGTGAGCATTGCCAGGGGGACGGATTTATCCGCATCGAAATGCACTTTCTCGCCGACGTCTACGTCGAGTGCGAAATCTGCCGCGGAAAACGCTACAACCGCGAAACCCTCGAGGTTACCTACAAGGGGAAAAACATCGCCGACGTTCTCGACATGACGGTAGATGACGCCTCCAGGTTTTTCCGCAACGTGCCGGCACTTTGCCGAAAGCTGGAGACGATGCAGGATGTCGGTCTCGGCTACCTGCGCCTCGGCCAGTCCGCCACCACGCTCTCGGGCGGTGAGGCCCAGCGGATCAAGCTCTCCTCCGAACTCGCCAAGCGCCCCACCGGCCGAACAATTTACATCCTCGACGAACCCACCACCGGCCTCCACTTTGCCGATATCCACAAACTGCTCGAAGTGCTCATCAAGCTGCGCGACGCGCGGAACACCCTCATTGTCATCGAACACAATCTCGAGGTGATCAAATGCGCGGACTGGATCATCGACCTTGGTCCGGAAGGCGGGGGCGGCGGCGGGCAGATCGTGGCTCAGGGCCCCCCGGAACACGTCGCCTGCTCGACGGACAGCCACACCGGACGCTACCTTTCCCGATTCTTCACACCATGATCCTCATTCTCGCCGCCGACCTGCTTACCAACACCCAAGCGATTTCCTCCGCCCGGGCCGCGCTGGACGACGGCCTGCCCGGAGTCGCCATCTCCAAGCTGGAAGGGATTCCAGAGGCCGCAAGGGATTCCTCGACCGCACTCCTCCTCGCCAGAGCCTTGGTGGAAAATGGCGAGCCCCGCCGTGCGATGGAAGTTCTCAGCAAACAAAAGGCCGGGAATGGCCGTGAATTCTGGCTCGCCCAGGCCCATGCTTCGCTGGGCGAAGCCGACAAAGCGCTGGCCGCCTACCATGAGGCCGCTACCCTTCCTGAATTCTCGGATCTGGCTTCGCTGGGTGAAGTCCGCATGCTGCGCCAGCTGGGACGCCCCAACGAGGCACTCGCGCTGCTTGGCCCCGAAAAACCCACCACGGCCAATCCCCGGCTCGCCCTCCTCTCCGCCTTCGAAAAAGCCGGTGCCTACCTGGACCTCGGCGATCCGCAAGCCGCGCACAGTGTTCTCGATGGCCTGGCCCCGGACGACTCCGTCGGAAAAACTCAGCGGGAGTTCCTACTGGCGCAAGCCCTCGCCATGTCCGGCGATGATGCAGGGGCCATTCGCCTCTATGACGCTCTTGTTCCGACGGATGCCAGCCAGGCTGTCGCGGCAGTGATTGGGCAGGCGGAAGCCCTCTCCCGAACCGGGCAGGCTCCGACAGCCGAGTCCCTCGTGGAGGGGTTCATCTCGCGCAACCCCGACATCCCGGGTCTCGCTCCTGTCTTCGCCGTCCTCGACCGCCTCTACAGCGCACAGGATTCCCCATCCTCCAGCGAGTTGAAACGCTGGGGCAATGACCCGGCCCCCTCCCCCCGCCGACGCCTCGCCACCCGCTCGCTGGCCGCCTTTGAAGATCGCCTCGGCCGCGCTGACCGGGCGGAGGAACTCTACGAAAAAGCCTTGTCGGATGGCGACCAACCCTCAGCCATCCCCCTTGCAAAGATCCGCATCCAGCAAGGACGCCTCAAGGACGCCCTTGGCCTCCTGCCTCCTCTAGGCACCTCTCCGGAAGCCGATTTCCTCATCGGGCTGGCTCTGGCCGGGGAAAAATCCTACGGCCCCGCTTCGGAAGCCTTCTTGAAAGCATCCGAGGACCCGGCCTGCACCGAAGCCGCACTGTTCAATGCCGCCGCTTGCGAACTCGCTTCCGGAAGCCCAGCCCAACCGGGATTCGCTCTTCTCAAATCCCATTTTCCTGATTCCCCGAAGCTGGCCACTCTGAGGCTCGAAGAAGCATTTTTGCTGGCCAAGGAGGGAGACCCGCGAGCCCCTGAGCTCCTCGAGAGCCTTGCTGCGGAAAATAATCCCGATATGGCCAGCAAGGCCGCCATTGCCCTCGCCGAGTGGAAGTTTGAGCACAACGACCGGGATGGATCGCTTGCCGGGCTCCGTCGGATCTCGACCGCTCCCGGAGAGGATTCAGCCCGCGCTGATGCCCTGGGGGTCTTTCTCGCCGATGACGGGACGGCCAGTGCCGAGGCCGAGGCCGGGGCCACGCGGTTTCTCCAAGAACACCCGGGATCCCCTGCCGAACCAGAGGTCCTGCTCAAACTCGGGGAAATCCTCTACCACAAAGGCGACTTCGCCGGGGCGCGCGTCCGCCTGGAATCGCTCGCAAGAAAATTTCCTGATTCGCCGGATGCCATGCCGGCGCTTTTCCTCGCAGCCCAGGCGTCCTCGCGTCTGCAAACACCTGCTTCCATCGACGACGCCATGATCCTTTTCGAAGAAGTGGCCGCTTCCCAGAACCCCCTCGCCCTGCGCGCCCGCCTCGAACAGGCTGTCCTCCAGACAATTCAAGGCAAACCGGACGAGTCCATCGTGATCCTCGACAGGCTCCTCGCCTCCAACCCTGACCCCGAAATGCGCGCCGCCGCCCTCATGGAAAAAGGAAAAACCTTGCTCTCGTCGAAAGACCCCGGAGGCATGGACGCCGCTATCAAGATCTGGAGCTCGCTCGCGGACGACCCCTCGCTTTCCCCGGCCTTGCGTAACCAGGCCCTCTTCCGGATCGGGGCGGCCTACGAAAAAACGGGTGATGTCATGAAGGCCGTCGCAGCCTACTACGACGTCCTCAATTCCCCGGACGGGCAGCCGGCCGAATTATTCTGGTTCTACAAAGCCGGCTTCAGTGCCGGGCGCCTCCTCGAAGAGGCCAAACGCTGGGACCAGGCCATTCAAGTCTATCAAATCGTCGCAGCCGCCTCCGGACCCCGCAGCGAAGAAGCCACCGCCCGCATTAATAAAATCCGGCTCGAAAACTTCCTCTGGGATGATTCCCCGGAAGAGCCCGCCAAACCAAAGGAATCCTGATTCTTTGAATAATCGCATCCAAAGCAGTGAGGAAGACGCCTTGAGCAAGGTCCCTGAAGTAACCCTCGCTTTCTGGATCATCAAAATATTGGCAACAACACTGGGCGAAACCGGGGGAGATGCGGTCTCCATGTCGATGGATGCCGGCTATTTGCTGAGCACCGTGATCTTTGGTATGATTTTCCTCGCGGCGGTCCTCGTGCAGATCCGGGCCGCCAAGTTCCGACCTGTCATCTACTGGTTTACGATCATCGCATCCACCACGGTCGGGACAACGCTTGCGGACTTTGCCACGCGATCCATCGGACTGGGTTACACTGGCGGCACGGCGATCCTTCTTTCACTCGTCTTGGGCTCTCTCTACCTTTGGAAACGGGTTACCGGGACCGTTTCGGTGTCGGATGTGTCTTCGCCTCGCAGCGAGCTGTTCTACTGGCTGACCATCACCTTTTCCCAGACGCTGGGGACGGCTCTCGGGGACTGGACGGCGGACACCGCCAATTTGGGCTACGTCGGCGCGGCCGGGATCTTTGCGGCCTTGCTCCTGCTCGTTGCAGCTGGCTACTTCTACACCCGGATCTCCCGCACGGTCTTGTTCTGGATGGCTTTCGTTTTGACACGCCCATTGGGGGCCGTCGTGGGGGATTTCCTGGACAAACCGATCGCCAGCGGCGGATTGGCCTTCAGTCGCTTTACGGCGTCCGCACTTCTGGCGGCTGTCATTGTTACTCTTGTCCTCGCATTGCCGCATCGTGCGGCCAGACGCTCACATTAGCGCACGTTAAGAAACCGGCAATTTTCCTGAGTTGCTTGTCCGGCAAGTGGGGCTAGGGTTCAACCATGCACGCGGTGTCCAACCGGTTTTCGCTGCTCGTTTTGGCCATGCTGGCGGCGGCCTGGGTCGTGGCGGCCAACCACTGTGCGCTGGCCTCCATTGCCGGAGCCCAGTCTGCGGATATCCACGCGTGCTGCCACAAGACGTCCGGCCAGACGAAGCCCTGCGAGGAGTCGTGCTGCGCCCGGCTGTCGGCGCCGGTTCCAATGGCCGACGGACCGCATCCGCCCGCTTTGGGCTGGATTGCGATGCTTCCGGAGGTTTCCAGAGTAGAGGCTGAATCCGCGCGGGTTGTCGAGGCGGGTTCCGGCCCGGCGCCGCCGGTTGGCGTCACTCAATTTTTTGTCGAATTCATCGCCGGAGCGATCCACCAATCGATCGCCCCTCCGGTGGTTATTGTTGCCTGACAGGACCGCGTCCTGTCCCCCGACCTGCTTGCGCATGTGATGCAAGCGAGGTCATCCGTTTAGATTCAACAATAACTATTCTATGAAAACTATATTCGCATTCCTTCTGATGTCGTCCGCGCTTGCACTGGCAGGCACCTATCCGCTGGAGACCTGCGTGGTCTCTGGCGAAAAGCTTGGAGAAATGGGTTCGCCCTACGTGTTCAATTACAAGGGCACGGAGGTTCATCTCTGCTGCGACCGCTGCAAGGCGAAGTTCGAGAAAGACCTGGAGAAGTATCTCGCCAAGCTGGCGGAAGCTTCCAAACCCGGAAACTGAGCAATCCGTGCGGCGGCAGCCAGCCTGCCGCCGCACCAGCCCAAACTCTCCATGAAAAGAATTTTCCTATTCGCACAGGCTGCGGCGTTGTGCGCCGCCACCCTGCTCGTTTCCTCGTGCTCGAAGCCGGAGGCGGCCGAGCGAACGCCGAAATTTTACCAGAGCCCGATGCACCCGTGGATCACCTCGGACAAGCCGGGCAACTGCACGATCTGCGGAATGAAGCTGGCGCCGGTCTATGACGACCAACCGGCTCTGGCGGATGCGTCCGGGATCGAGGTCTCGGCTCAAACCGCGCGCGTCCTTGGGCTGGATACGTCCCGCGTCCTGCTGGAGCCCCTCCATCGCTCGATCCGCATGAGCGGGATTCTGGAAGACGACGAGACCCTGCATCGCGTGGTGGCGGCCTTCTACGACGGGCGCATCGAGGAAGTCTATGTTCAGGAGGTCGGGCAAAAAGTGAAAGCCGGACAGCCCCTCGCCTCGATTTACAGCCCCGAGCTGCTCTACGTGGTCCGCGAATTCCAAAATGCGGCGCAGCGGGGGAAAAACGACACCGTGGCGGCGAACTCACGTCACCGCCTGATCCAATATGGCCTGAGCCCCGCGCAGGTGGACCGCCTGGCCACGATGCCGCGGGACCGCTACGCGATCGACATCCTCGCCCCGGCCGACGGAACGATCCTCTCCCGAAATGCGTATCAGGGCCAATATGTCAAAAATGGCGAGCGCCTGTTCGAAACGGGAAACCTCTCCCGACTTTGGTTCATGGCGGAAATCTACGAGCGCGACCTGCCTTTCGTGCGCATCGGAGAAAAGGCGCAGATCACGACCCCGGCGGCGCCGGGCCGGACATTCCCGGGCGATGTCACGTTTCTGGATCCAAACTTTGACCCGAAAAGCCGCAGCACGAAAGTGCGGATCGAGGTGGACAATCCGCCTTCTGGCACTCCGGGCGCCTATGAGCGGGTCCTCCCGCATCGCGCGTATGCCGAGGCCATGGTCGAAACCGCCACCCCGCCGGTGTTGACGATCCCGCGCTCGGCCTTGATCCGCGATGGCCGTCGCGAGGTGGTTTATCTGGAAACCGGCCCGGGCCAGTATGAGATGCGCGGCGTTGAGTCGGGGCGATCTGGCGACGACCGCGTTGAAATCCTCTCCGGCCTCAAGGAGGGCGATGTGGTGGTCTCCAGCGGCAACCTCATGCTCGATGCCGAGTCCCAGCTTCGACTCGGGGCCTCGCTCGTCCCCGGAGAGAAAAAACCGATCCCGCAGGGCTGGCAGACCTTCCTGGGCACGGTGGCATCGATCTCGTCCGCGCTTGCGGCGGATGATGCCGCCAAGGCCTCCTCGCTGGCCATCACCTTGCCAGAGGATTCCCGCGAAGCCCCCTTTGCCGGTGCCGGTCTGAAGGCCGCATCCCTGCCGCCCCTCCCAAAGACGTCCGACCTCGCGCAGATCCGCGCCGCCTTTTATCCTTGGAGCCAACTGGCCTCGGAGCTGACCCTCGACCTGCAGCGTCAAGGGTATGCGGTGCCGGTGCACGTCTATGAGTGCCCGATGACCGGGAGCGCGTTTCCCGGCGCGCCGAAATCCGCCCGCTGGGTGCAGGAAGGGAGCGCTGTCTCAAATCCGTATCTGGGATCGGAGATGGTTGATTGCGGAAGCGAGGTGAAGCCATGAGCGGGGAGGCTCCCCGCGAAGGGGCGATCGCGTGGATCATCGACTGGTCCCTGCGAAACCGCTTCCTCGTAGCCTGCGCGACGCTCCTCATCATCGGCTGGGGGATCCAGTCCGTGAGGCAGACCCCCGTCGATGCCATCCCGGATCTCAGCGAAAACCAGGTGCTGGTTTACGCCGACTGGGCGGGGAGAAGTCCGCAGGAAGTCGAGGACCAGGTCACCTACCCCCTCTCGACCAACCTGCAGGGCCTGGCCGGGGTCAAGGAAGTGCGCGCGCTGTCGATGTTCGGATTTTCCCTGCTGACCGTGATCTTCGAGGACTCGGTGGACAACTATTTCGCCCGCACCCGCGTCCTCGAGCGCCTGTCGTTCCTTCAAGGACTCATGCCCGCCGGGGTCACCCCGCAGCTCGGCCCCGACGCCACCGGCCTCGGCTGGGTCTACCAATACTACTTCCACGTGGACCCCTCCGCGAAGCAGGATGCCGGCTCGCTGCGCTCCCTGCAGGATTTCTTTGTTCGCTATCAGTTGGCCTCGGTCGAGGGGGTCGCCGAGGTGGCGAGCCTGGGCGGATTCGTCCGGCAATACCAGGTCGCCGTCTCGCCCGAGAAGATGCGCAATTTTCAGATTCCCCTCAGCGAGGTGCTGAAGGCGCTGACGGAAGGCAATCTGAATGTCGGCGGCAAGGTCATCGAGGAAAACGGCATGGAGTTTGTGCTCCGCGGCGTCGGGCTGATCCATTCGCTGGAAGACATCAAGCGGATCGCGCTGCGCGCCCCGAATGGCGCCCCGGTGTATCTCGAAGACATCGCCGAGATCAGCATCGGCGGGGACTTCCGCCGTGGAGCGCTCGACATCGATGGCCGCGAGGCGGTCGGCGGGATCGTCGTCATGCGCACGGGGGAAAATGCGATGGATGTCATCCGCCGCGTCAAAGAGAAGGTTGCTGCGATCTCCCCCAGCCTGCCGGCCGGGGTGACGATCCATCCGTTCTATGACCGCAGCAGCCTGATCGAGCGAACGATCGACACCCTGCGCCACTCGCTCATCGAGGAAATCCTCCTCGTCACGCTCGCCCACATCATTTTCCTCTGGCACTTCCGAAGCATCCTGATCGTCACGATCCCCCTCCCCGTTTCGATTCTGATCTCGTTCATCCTCATGCGCGAAACCGGCGTGACCTCGAACATCATGTCCCTCTCGGGCATCGCCATCGCGATCGGCGTGCTGGTCGATGCGGGGATCGTCATGACGGAAAACGTAATCCGCCACTGCGAGCTCGCGGAGAAGGAGGTGGGCCGTCGGCTCACCGCCTCGGAAACGCTCGAGACAACCCGCGAAGCGGCCAAGCAGGTCGGCCGTCCGATCTTTCTGGCCATGGCGATCATCATCCTCGCCTTCCTGCCGGTCTTCGCGCTGGGCGGACAGGAGGGGAAGTTGTTCCATCCTCTAGCCTTCACAAAAACGTTTGCCATGATCGGGGCCACCCTCCTGGCCGTCACGCTGGTTCCCGTCCTTTGCACCTGGCTGGTCCGCGGACCGTTCCATGCCGAAAGCGACAACCGGGTCATGAGTTTTCTTGGGAAGTGCTACCGGCCGGCGCTTCATTGGGCTCTGGGCAATGGCCGCAAGGTCCTGGGGCTGGCCGGCCTGCTCCTCGCCTGCGCCCTGCTCCTTGCTTTCGGAGTTCCGCGCGCGGTCATGGCAAAGGTGGAATCTGTCGCCCCGACAGTGGCCGCGTGGCTTCCGCAGGGGCTTGGCAGCGAGTTCATGCCGCCGCTCAACGAAGGCAGTCTGCTCTTCATGCCGGTGCTCGTGCCAGGCACCTCCCTCGCCAGCGTGAAGGATGTCATGAGCTGGCAGGACGCCATCATTGCCAGCGTTCCCGAGGTCGAGTCCGCCGCCGGAAAGCTCGGGCGTGCGGACAGCGCCACCGATCCCGCCCCCATCGAGATGATCGAAACCACGATCATGCTCAAGCCGCCCTCGGAATGGCGGCCGGGCATGACCAAAGACAAGCTCATCGCCGAGCTCTCAGAGAAGCTGACCGTCGTGCCGGGATACGTGCCCGGCTTCCTCCAGCCCATCGAGAACCGCCTTCTCATGCTCAGCACCGGCATCCGCGCCCAGCTCGGAATCAAGATCCTTGGCGGGAATCTGGATGAGATTCAGCGCATCGCCTTCCAGATCGAAAGCGTGGTCCGCAAAGTTCCCGGAGCCGTTGGCGTCACGGCGTCCCGGACCCAGGGGAAGCCCTACGTCGAGATCCACCCCGACCGCCAGGCGCTGGCCCGCTTCGGGCTTTCTCTCAAGGACCTCATGGATGTCGTGGAGACCGGGCTGGGCGGCTTCACAACCGGCGTCACCATTGAGGGCCGCCAGCGGATCCCGATTCAGGTCCGCCTGGAGCGCGGGGCGCGGGACGACATCGACCGCCTTGGCGACATCCTCATTCCGACGGCCTCCGGCTCCAGCGTGCCGCTCGGGCAGGTCGCCAAGGTGGTTCGCACCAGCGGCCCGGGCGAAATCGCGAGCGAGGATGGTCTCCTGCGGGTTTTCGTGCAGTCGAATGTCAAGGACCGGGACCTTGGCGGCTTCGTCAATGAGGTTCGCGAGCGCGTCGAAAAAGAAGTGCCCCTTCCGCCCGGGGTCACCCTCCGCTGGAGCGGCCAATACGAACACCAGATCCGCGCTCAGGAGACCCTCACCCTCATTATGCCGATCGTCCTGCTCATTATCTTCGTCCTCCTTTTCATGGTCTTCCACTCGGCCGCGGAGGCCGCGCACGTCCTGCTCGCGGTCCCGTTCGCGCTGACCGGTGGTGTCTTTTTGCAAACCGCCCTCGGCTATCCCTTCAGCGTCGCGGTCTGGATCGGCTACATTGCGCTCTTCGGAACCGCCATCCAGACCGGCGTGGTCATGGTCGTGTATCTCGAGGAGTCCCTGGAAAAGGCGCGCCGCGGGAAGAATGGGCCCCTGACCCGCCCGGAACTGCTGAGCGCGGTCATCGACGGCGCCATGCTTCGGCTGCGACCAAAAGTCATGACCGTGGCCACCGTTGTCGCCAGCCTCCTCCCGATCATGTGGAGCACAAAAGCCGGAGCCGAGGTCATGAAGCCCATCGCCACCCCGGTCATCGGCGGCATGCTCAGCAGCCTCCTCCACGTGCTCATCGTCACCCCGGTGATCTTCTACTGGCTCCGCGCACGGAAAGTGCCGGGCGGGGAAGTTCCTGGTAGGGATTCACCCCATAGACCGCCTTCCACATTTGCGGAAGCCTAGTATCCCTTCGCGGAGTCGATCCGGCAGCTGGCAGCTTCCCTGCACCAAACCGACTCCCCTCAACACCCATGAAAGAAACCGAGTTGATAAAACTTTCCGTTCGCATTCAGGAGCTAACGGATTCCAACAAGGCGTTGCAACGCGGACTTTGCCGACACGAGGAAGTAAACCGATCACTCGAGGCCGATGGCAAAAAGTCGAGCCGGATTCTTGAGGAATCCCGTCAGCTTCAGAACCATCTGCAGGAAATGAACCGCCGGATCCTGATGGTCCAGGAAGCCGGACGCAAAGAAATGAGCCTTCGCCTGCAGGATGACATTGTCCAGTCGCTGGAGGGAATCCACCTCCGCCTGCTGGTGCTGAGCAATGAGGTTTCCGCCAACAACGAAGTTTCACAGAATGAGATCGCCCTCACGAAGGAATCGGTGCAACAATCCGCGGAGGTGATCAACCGCTTTTTCCAGGAAAGCACAAAAACGGATGAAAACTAAATATCCCCCGTTCTTCCGCAGCTACGAAGCGGCCCTTCGAAGTCACCTGCGACAGCCCCCTCCAGATGAAGACGTGGATGTGGCACGCAAACTGGGCGTTCGGGCACTCAAGCTCGGACTGTCAACACACGACCTGGCCAGGGTCCACGAGGAAGCCCTGCTGCAACTTTTTTTGCCTGATAGCTCCGCGCACACAAAACAACGGGTCATCCGGCGCGGTGTCGAATTTTTTGTCGACGCCTCCGAACCGATCGAAGAGAGCCGTCACGGAACACGGACCGCCTCGGTCCGCCTCAATGCCATGGTCTCCATGCTCACACAGCGCACGAATGAGCTGGCGGCTTCAAACCGGAAATTGACCGCCGAGATTCTCGAGAGAGAGGCCGTTGAGAAATCGCTCCGGACCAGCGAACAAATTTCCACCCAATTGTTGGAAAAATCGCGCCGCATGCAGGAGGAACTCCGCCTTCTCTCCCGCCGCCTGCTGTCCGTCCAGGAGGAGGAGCGCAAGAGGATCAGCCGCGAACTGCACGATGTCGTGGCCCAGGCACTGACCGGTATCAATCTCCAGCTGGCCACGCTGAAATCCCGCACCACCGCGAGCGCCAAGGACCTCCAGGAAAAGATCGCAACAACCCAGCTCCTCGTGGAAAAATCCGTCGAAATCGTGCATGGATTTGCCCTCAGCTTGCGCCCGACGGTCCTGGATGACCTCGGACTCGTCCCCGCACTGCAATCATATCTCCGGGCCCAAAGGAAGGAGACCGGCCTGGCCATTCACCTCACCACATTCGCCGGCGTTGAGAAGCTCGGCGGCGGCGTTAAGACGGCGCTCTACCGCATCATTCAAGAGTCGCTGGCCAATGTCGCCCGCCACGCGAAAGCCAGCCGTGTCAACGTGAGAATTTCGGATCAAGGAGGCAATGTCCGCATGGATGTTCATGACGATGGGCGTGGCTTTCAAGTGAATAAGGTGGATGCCGCTGCCAGCGGGCGACATCTTGGGCTGCTCGGGATGCAGGAGCGTGCGGAGATGGTCGGAGGTACCTTCCTGGTAAAATCCGCCCCAGGCAAACAGACCACCATCCGGGTGGAAATTCCACACCAGCCTGTCGAAAAACGTCCACTGAAAAAATCCGGACCTGCCAAAAGGAAGACGCCATGAAAAAGATCACAGTTCTGCTGGCCGAGGACCATCTGATCGTCCGCGAAGGGTTGCGGGCGCTGCTGAATTTAGAAAAGGACATTGAGGTTGTTGGGGAGGCGGAAAACGGTCGTGCGACCGTGGAATTGACCAGGAAACTTTCTCCTGCCGTCGTTGTCATGGACATCGCGATGCCCTTGATGAATGGATTGGAGGCCACCCGGCAGATCCTCCAGTTAGACGGGGCCGTCAAAGTGCTCATCCTCTCCGCCCACAGCGACAAGGCCTACGTTGAACACTTCATGGAGCTCGGGGCTTCGGGCTATCTGGTCAAACAGACCGCCGCGCACTGTCTACCCGAAGCAATCCGTGAAATAGCCCGCGGCAGGACGTTCTTCAGCCCCGTCATTGCCAGACGGATTCGTGACCAGGAAAAGAATTCCTTGGACCGGAACGGACCGGGAGGAAAACCGAAACCGGTTCAGCTGACCTCGCGAGAGGTGGAAGTGCTGCAGCTCATTGCCGAAGGCAAGGCCAACAAGCAAACAGCCGATGAACTCCACATCAGCATTAAAACGGTTGAGAAGCACCGCCAGAGCCTCATGGAAAAACTCAACATCCACGACACAGCCGGACTCACCCGGCATGCGATTGCTACCGGGGTTATCGAAAGCAGCGTGCAGTCGACGACGATTTGACAGCTCACACAAACTCCTCTAGTTGGCTGTATGGTGATCGGATGAGGCTGAGGAGAATGCCTTTCCTCCTCTTTTCGCGCGTCCGACGACTTGCCGCCCGCTCCCACTTCGCCCGCGGCGGAGATCTTCCCGCGTCAGGTGCATGAACAGTCTCTTTGGTCCCGTGCCATCAGGCTCTACTTGATGCGCCTTTCGGTGACGGTTGGAATTCGCGTTCCCAGCACGCTTATCGGCGCGGCCGCGGCGGTAGGGCCCCCGGATCGCGAAATGTGATCCTCGCCTTCGTCAGATCGTAGGGCGAAATCTCAACCGTCACCCGGTCGCCGGGAACAATCCGGATGAAATTTTTCCGCATTTTTCCCGAGATGTGAGCCAGCATCACGTGGCCATTAGGCAGCTTGACCCGGAACATCGTTCCGGGAAGCACATCCACCACCACTCCTTCACTGGCTACGCAATCATCTTTCGCCATGGCTGGCACGTTGCTACCAGATCCCCTCCGTGAAATCAACCCCCACGCCCCAAACAACGGTTGCCCTCGGGGTCGCGCTTGGCATAACCTGCCCGTCTCGTCATGCCAAAGGACACTTCCATCAAAAAAATTCTTCTCATTGGTTCCGGTCCGATCGTCATCGGGCAGGGTTGCGAATTCGACTACTCTGGGGTTCAGGCCTGCAAGGCCCTCGCCGAGGAAGGCTACGATGTCGTGCTGGTAAATTCGAATCCGGCGACAATCATGACCGATCCGGAGTTCGCGAAGCGGACGTATGTCGAGCCGATCACGCCGGAGGTCATCGAAAAAATCCTTGAGCGCGAAAAGCCAGACGCCGTGCTTCCGACGCTTGGCGGGCAGACAGCCCTCAACGCCGCGATGGCCTTGGTCGAGTCGGGGGCGCTGGAGCGTCACGGCGCCCGCCTGATCGGCGCCAATGCCGAAGCGATCCGCCGGGGTGAAGACCGCCTGATTTTCAAGAATATCATGCTGGAAATCGGCCTGGACTGCGCACGGTCGGGCGTGGCGCACACGATGGATGAAGCAGCGGCTGTTGCCATTGAGATCGGCACCTTTCCTCTCATCATCCGCCCGGCATTCACGCTGGGCGGAGCCGGGGGCGGAATCGCTTACAACCGTGAGGAGCTCGAGGAAATCGTGCGCCGCGGGCTGGACATGTCCCCGGTGAGCGAGGTCCTCATCGAGGAGTCTCTGCTGGGATGGAAGGAATTTGAGATGGAGGTCATGCGAGACCGCGCGGACAATTGCGTGGTCATCTGCTCAATCGAAAACCTTGATCCCATGGGCGTCCACACCGGGGACTCGATCACGGTGGCCCCGATCCAGACCCTCACCGACAAGGAATACCAGGCCATGCGCGACGCGAGTTTCGCAGTCATTCGAGCAATCGGCGTCGAGACCGGTGGCTCAAACATTCAGTTCTCGGTGAACCCCGAGAACGGCCGGATGGTCGTTATCGAGATGAACCCGCGCGTCTCGCGCAGCTCGGCGCTCGCCTCGAAGGCGACCGGCTTCCCGATCGCAAAAATCGCAGCCAAGCTCGCCGTCGGCTACACGCTGGACGAGCTGAAAAACGACATCACTCGCGAGACCCCGGCCTGCTTCGAGCCCTCGATCGACTACGTGGTCACCAAGATTCCGCGATTCACATTTGAAAAATTCCCGCAGGCCGACCCGACTCTGACCACCCAGATGAAAAGCGTGGGCGAGGCGATGGCGATCGGGCGAACGTTCAAAGAATCGCTCCAAAAAGCCCTGCGCTCGCTGGAGATCGGACGTTTTGGCCTCGGGGCCGATGGCAAGGACACCACGCCGGATCTCGAGACGATCAAACAAAAACTGCGCATCCCCTGCCACGAACGCATCTTTTTCGTCCGCTACGCCTTCCAATCCGGACTGACAGTCGCGGATATCCATGAGCTCTCAAAAATCGACCCGTGGTTCCTCGAACACATCCGCCTCATCGTCGAGGAGGAAGCCCGCATTGCCGACAAGGGACTCGCCACGCCTGCCGACTGGCGGCGGGCGAAAAAATTCGGGTTTTCCGACCGCCAGATCGCCCACCTGACCCGCTCGACCGACCCGGCCGTCCGGGAAGCGCGCAAGGCGGCGGGCGTCCTGCCGACCTACCGCCTGGTGGACACCTGCGCGGCTGAGTTTGAGGCCTACACGCCGTATTACTACTCGACCTACGGCGACGAGGACGAGACCCGCGCGAGCGATAAGAAGAAGGTGCTGATCCTTGGCGGCGGCCCGAACCGCATCGGCCAGGGCATCGAGTTCGACTACTGCTGCGTTCACGCCGCCTTTGCGCTCAAGGAACTCGGATGGGAGACGATCATGGTGAACTCGAATCCGGAGACGGTTTCGACGGATTACGACACGAGCGACAAGCTGTACTTTGAACCGCTGACCCTGGAGGATGTCCTTAATATTTACGAGCGCGAGAAGGCCGATGCGATTATTGTCCAGTTCGGCGGGCAGACGCCTCTGAACCTCGCAGCCGGCCTTGCGGCCAATGGGTGCACGATCATCGGCACGCAGCCCGAAAGCATCGAGATGGCAGAGGACCGCAAACACTTCTCCGCGATGCTCGAAAAACTCGGCCTCCGCCAGACCCAGGGCGGCACGGCCACCAACGAAGCGGAGGCCGTCGCCGTGGCCGCCCGGATCGGCTACCCGGTCCTCGTCCGCCCCTCGTTTGTCCTCGGCGGGCGTGCCATGGAGATCGTCCATGACGAAGCCGACCTGCGGCGCTACATCCGGACGGCTGTCGAAGCCAGCCCGGAGCGGCCGGTCCTGGTGGACCGCTTTCTGGAGGATGCCACCGAAGTCGATGTGGACTGCATCGCCGATGCGGAAACCTGTGTGATCGGAGGCGTGATGGAACACATCGAGCAGGCCGGAATCCACTCGGGAGACAGCGCCTGCGTCATCCCCAGCTTCTCTCTCCCCCTGGAAACCCTCGAGGCCATCAAAAGCGCCACCAAGGCGATGGCGCGGGAGCTTGAAGTCCGGGGCCTGATGAACGTCCAGTTCGCCGTGAAGGATGGCGACGTTTACATTTTGGAAGTCAACCCGCGCGCCTCACGCACCGTCCCGTTCGTCAGCAAGGCGATCGGCGTCCCGCTGGCCAAGATGGCGGCGAAAGTCATGGCCGGTAAAACGCTTCGCGAGCTCGGCTTCACGGACGAAATCGTCCCCCCCCATTTCTCGGTGAAAGAAGCCGTCTTCCCGTTCATCAAGTTTCCTGGCGTGGACATCATTCTTGGGCCCGAGATGCGTTCGACGGGCGAGGTCATGGGCATCGACGCAGACCTCGGTATCGCCTACGCAAAGAGCCAGATGTCCGCCCAGCCGCCCCTCCCCACCACAGGCAATGTTTTCATCAGCGTGAAGGACAGCGACAAGCCGGCTGCGGTTGAGGTGGCACGGGACTTCGCCGGCCTGGGATTCAAGATCCTGGCCACCTCGGGGACAGCCAAGCTCCTCGCCGACGCAGGCATCGAGGTCCAAACCCTTCTCAAAATCCAGGAGGGCCGCCCGAATGTTTTGGACCTTATCAAAAATGGGGACATCCACTTCATCCTCAACACGCCAAGTGGACGCCAGCCCCGGCGCGATGAGGTCGTGATCCGCAGTGCCGGCGTGGCCGCACGGGTGCGCAGGACAAGAAACGCGCCGCGGCGTTCTCCAACCTGTCCCGTGAAATCACCGTCGCCGCCAAATCGGGCCTGCCCGATCCGGCGATGAACG
>JBGSJQ010000184.1:0-24636 GCA_041741775.1 Terrimicrobiaceae bacterium
CCGTTGCCCGGCTGGGCCCCGCGAAAGCCCCCGCCCGGCTGCTGCCAGCCAGGAGGAGGCCCGCCGGCCTGCTGCCATCCAGCCCCGAACTCATCGTATTTTTTCCGCTTCTCCGGATCGCCAAGAACCTCGTAGGCCTCGTTAATCTCTTTGAATTTTTCTTCGGCCGCTTTTTTGTCCTTGGCGGTATCGGGGTGAAATTTGCGAGCGAGCTTGCGGAATGCGCTCTTGATTTCGTCGGGAGCGGCGGATTTGGAAACGCCGAGGGTCTGGTAATAATCACGGAATTGCGCTGGCATAGATAAAATTTACTTAGCCCATTTTGCCAAAATTGTTCAATCTGTCCAACTCATGCTCGACATTCGACTCATCCGGGAAAATCCCGAAAACGTAAAGGCCCGTCTGGCGACCCGCGGGGGGGACCATGCGGGAGCTGTGGACTCCGTGCTGGCGCTGGACGCTGCGCGGCGCGCGGCCGAGACCAACCTGCAGGGGCTCCAGGCGGAACGCAACCGCCTGAGCAAGGAAATCGGGAAGTTGCGCACCACGAAACAGGATAGTTCGGCCCTTGAGGCGAAGGTCAAGGCCCTCTCCAACGAGATGCAGAGCATCTCGGCCGATTCCGAAAGGCTCGCTGTCGAGCAGGAGGCGCTGCTGCTGAATCTTCCGAACCTGCCGCAGCCAGGCGTGGCGGTGGGGGCGGACGCTTCCGCGAACCCCGAGCTTCGGACATGGGGCGAAAAGCCGGTCGTCGCCAATCCACGGGACCATGTGGCCATCGCGGAGGGACTGGGCCTGATCGACCCCGACCGGGCGGTCAAGATCAGCGGCAGTGGGTTTGCCTGCTACACAGGGGCCGGAGCCCGCCTGGAGCGCGCGCTGTTGAATTTCCTGCTCGACCTCCACACCCGGCAGCACGGTTATACCGAGGTCAGTCCGCCATTCCTCATCCGCAGGGAATGCATGGTCGGGACCGGCCAGCTTCCGAAATTTGAAGAGGACATGTATGGAGTCGATGGTGGCTCGCTCTTTTTGGCTCCGACCGCCGAGGTTCCTGTGACGAACCTTCACCGGGAGGAAATCCTGAAGCTGGAGCAGCTCCCGATCAAGTATGCCGCCTATACGCCGTGCTTCCGCCGCGAGGCGGGGTCCGCCGGACGCGAGACCCGCGGGCTGATCCGCATGCACCAGTTCGACAAGGTGGAGTTGGTAAAGATTTGCCTGCCGGAACATTCCGATGCCGGGCTGGAATCCCTGACCGCTGATGCGGAGCGGGTCCTGCAGCTTCTTGGCCTCCACTATCGGGTCATTGAGCTGTGCACCGGTGACATGGGCTTCGGATCCGCGCGGACCTACGACATCGAAGTCTGGGCTCCGGGACAAAATGCCTACCTCGAGGTCTCGAGCTGCTCGAATTTTGAGGACTACCAGGCACGCCGGATGAATTTGAGGTTCAAAGGGGAAGACGGAAAAAACCGCTTCTGCCATACCCTGAACGGCTCGGGCACGGCGCTTGCGCGGCTGTATGTCGCGCTGCTGGAGACGGGCCTCCAGCCCGATGGCTCGGTCGTCCTGCCACCGGCTCTGCATCCTTACTTCGGTGCCGGCGTCATTAAAAAATAACCGCCTGCTTGCGGAGGTCGCACGGGCTATGGAGGGCATCCCGCTCCGCCGCCCCCTTCTGGTGGGGGTGTCCGGCGGACGCGACTCGATGGCACTGCTCCAGGCGTTGCGCCGGATCGGATTTCACAATCTGATCGTCTGTCACCTGGACCACGGGCTGCGCGGAAGGGATTCCAGGGCCGATGCCCGATTCGTGCGAAAATCGGCGGCGGGCCTGGACTTCGAGCTGGCCAGGGCCCGCACAAAGGAGTTCTCGAGGGATCACGGGTGCTCCATCGAGCTGGCGGCCAGAGACGTGCGGCGCGCATTTTTCCGGGAGTGCGCCCGCCGCCGACGATGCCGGACGCTTGTGCTGGCACACCACGCCGACGATCAGATCGAAACCTGCCTGTTCCAATTTTTTCGTGGCTCCGGTGCCGCCGGACTCGCCGGAATGCGGCCCTCTTCGATGAGGGATGGCCTGAGGGTTTTGCGCCCGCTGCTCGGGGTGCGGCGAAATCAAATTGATGCGTTCGCAGATGAGGAAGGTATCGCCTTTCGCGAAGACTCGACAAACGCGGAGTTCTCGGCGACCCGGAACAGGATCCGCCACCAGGTCATCCCCGCCATCCGGCAGGCCTTCGGGGAAAGCTTCGGATCTGCCATTCTGCGCTCGGCCGAAATTTTCCGCTGGGAAGAGGAGTGGGCGGAATCCCAGGTGCCGCATCCCGGGAAAGATCTGGACTGTGCCGCACTGCGAGTGCTGCCGGAGGCGATCCGGCAGAGGACCATCCTCCGCTGGCTCAGGAACTCCGCCGTCCCCGAGCCGGGGTTTGCGGAAACGCGCCGGGTGGCCGGCCTTCTGGATGCGGCCAACGGGCCCGCCAAAGTCAGCCTGCCCGGGAACCACCAGGCCCGGCGGCGGGCGGGGAAGATTTTTCTGGAGAAAGACCCGGGGAAGAAAATTCGCCGCGCTTCCGGAAGTCGAGGTAGCGGTCCTGAATGGACTTGATATAGGCCTTGGTCGCGGGGAAATCCATGGCCTCCCGCAATTCCTCCGCCCCAAACCTGCCGGCTGTCCGCCCGGAGTCCTTCTCCCAGCGCTTCACGCGGGTGCGGCCTGCGTTGTATTCGGCCAGAGCAAACGGCACCGGGTCGTCCTTTTCGCTCCAGTGCCGCAGGGCTTTTGACAGATACCAGGCCCCCGCCTCGATGTTCGTTTTAGGATCCAGAAGATCGGTGGCAACAAACGTCTCGATTTTCTCCGCACGGGCCCAGTCCTGCGCGGCCCCCTCGGTGATCTGCATGAGGCCTCGCTCCCCGCGCGTGCCAACCATGTCCGGTTGAAATCGGGACTCGCGCCAGATGACGGCTTTGATCAATGCCGGATCCACCGCGTAGCGATCCGCAGCAGCACGGATTTCCGAATCGAACTGGCGGTAGCGTTCGCCAAACGCCAGACGCTGGAGCGCATAGTTGTTGTCATGGCCGGCTTCGAGCCAGAGGCCCAGCGCAACAAGAACCAACGCCACGGCCAGCCCAACCAAAACCCTCCGGCTCAAAAAGCCGAACGGGATCCGGACGGGCCATCCGCTTCCACTCCACAGGCCGGGGCGTCCGCATTTCATTGGAGTATCCTACACCCGACGGCGGCGGCCCACAATACTGCGCGACGAGATATTTTTTTTGAAAAATCAATGCATAGGACAGTATATGTCCTACATCATCCGGCAGACTGCCTGCGTTATGAGCATCAAATCCATTCGCAAAATGATCTGGAACGCCCGCCGTCCGGCCCAGCCGGTTTACCATCAACTCGAGTTGCACCTGCCGGTGTCAAAACTCAGTCGCGCCGACCTTGAGATTGTCGAGGGGCTGCGGAGGCTGAGGGAGGAACTGTCCCGAGAGTGACGGCAGGACAACCCGCACACCTGCGGAAAATATCAGGCGGCAGGAACGGGCTTCTTGGTGGGAACCCAGAAAATCGACTCCACAGGAGACGTGAGGATGCAGTCCTCCTCATCGGGGAACTGATAGGCGAGACGTCCTCCAACTCGAACCCTGTTCGGGGTATATTGGGTTTGATCCTCGTTGAGGCCCCCCATGAGGATCGCTTCCCCGGAGCGGGCAGAGGACTTGCTCGGGACAACCTTGCAATGCAACTCCTGAGCCATCTCAAAATTATAGGTGCTGTTGGCGGTCTTGACGACAAGCTTGTCGCCGGGAGACAGCAGCTCGAGCTTGAGCTTTTCCAGGCGCTGGACAGCTGGAGGAACGTTTGCGGCTACAGGGGTGGCTGCTGGCTGAGCCGCAGGGGCATCTGCCGGAGCCGCTTGGCGACGGAACATGGGGAGCGAGATGGCCTCGTTTTCCGGGTGAAAGTCACCGGGGTGAAGAATCGCTTGCATATTGGTTTGGTCTTGGCCGGGGCTCCAACGAGAAATCCAGCGTCTCTCATGGCGGACCCGACCATTGCAATTTGCGCTAAATGTGAGCCAAGTCAAGGACAGATGCCCAGGTTTTCCGGACCCGGGTGCGCACGGGGATTGCACAACCGGTTTCTCTCTGCCATGAATTTCCGCCATGTTACACCTGATCGGACGTCAGACCCTTCAAGTTGTTTCCGGCTTCGGCGACTTTGCCCTTTTTGCCGGAACTGCCGTCCGTTCTGTCGGAGGCACGAGCCGGCTGCCACGGAGGATCTTCCGCGCGGTTTACGAGCAGGGAACCCTGTGCCTTCCGGTGATATTGATTGTGGGGATGTTCACCGGGCTGGTTTTGGGCCTGCAGGGGTATTACGTGCTGAACCGGTTTGGGTCCGCCGGATTGCTGGGCGCGCTCGTCTCGTTGAGCCTCATCCGGGAAATGGGCCCCGTGCTCGCATCGCTCATGCTGGTCGGCCAAGCTGGCTCGGCCCTGGCGGCGGAGCTGGGAATCCAGCGCAACAGCGAGCAGATCGTGGCGCTGGAAACCATGGGGGCCAGCAGCCACGGATACCTTGTGACACCGCGCCTGTTTGCCGCGCTCGTGACCTTCCCGCTCCAGACCGCCCTGTTTGTTGTCGTCGGCCTGTGGGGTGGCAGCCTCTCTGGATCCCTCCTGCTCGGGGTGGACCCCGGAATCTACTGGTCCTCTGTCGAGCGCGCGGTCGAGGCGTCCGACGTCAGGGAATGCTTCCTGAAAGCCGCGACATTCGGGCTGCTCGCAATCAGCATCTGCGCCTACCACGGGTTCAACGCCCACCGCTGCCGGGGCGCAACAGGAGCCCGGGCGGTCAGCGCCTCCACCACGCGCGCGGTGGTCCACTCCAGCATCATGATCCTTGTCGCGGACTACGTGATCACCTCGTTTCTTGTCTGACGCCATGGGCCATTGCGAAACAGATTTGCTGCTACACGTCGCGGACCTCCACAAGAGCTTCGAAGCCCATCACGTGCTCAAGGGCGTGAACCTGGATGTCCGGCGGGGCAGCATTTCCACCGTCCTCGGGCCCAGCGGTGCCGGGAAATCCGTCTTCCTCAAATGCCTCGCCCACGTCGAGTCTCCCGATGCGGGGACGATCTGCTTCGATGGGCGCGAACTGGGCACCGCCGACCCCGCCTCCCGAGCCGACTTCAAGAAGCGGTGCAGTTTTCTTTTTCAGGGCAACGCGCTCTTTGACTCCCTGACCGCGCTGGAAAATGTCGGCCTCCCTTTGGAGCAGACCACCGGCCTGCGCGACGAGGAGATCCGGGAGCGCAGCCTCCTGGCCCTCAGCCAACTCGACATGGAGGAGTTCAGCGGGCACTACCCCGGACAACTCTCCGGCGGCATGCAGAAGCGGCTTGCGCTGGCGCGGGCGATTGTGACCCGGCCGGAGCTCGTCTTTTTCGATGAGCCCACCGCCGGCCTGGACCCCCTGCGTCGCAACGCAGTCTTCACGATGATCGCCCGCTACCAGCGGCAGTTTGGATTCACGGCGCTCATCGTCACCCACGACGTGGTCGAGGCCCTTGCCGCGAGCGACCGCGTCGCCCTCCTCGAACAGGGCCGGATCTGCTTCGAGGGCACGCCAGCGGAGTTTTCTTCTTGCTCCCAACCCGTAGTTTGTGCTTTCCGGGACAGCGCAGAAGCCCTCGGACGCGCGCTGGCCGCCATCCGCCAGGAAGGCCACCCCGCACACCTTTCATGAAAAAAAATACCTTGGAACTTTTTGTCGGAATTTTCGTCCTGCTGGGAATGACCGCCGTCGGCTACCTGACGATCAAACTCGGAGCCAGCTCGATGATGGGCGGCGACACGTATCTGCTCGAAGCCCGATTCGCCAATGCCAGCGGCCTCCACGTCGGCAGCACCGCCCTCCTGGCCGGGATCACCGTCGGCCGCGTCGAAACGCTCGAGATGGACCCCAACGATTACAGCGCGATCGCGACCCTCCGGCTCTCCTCACGGCTCAGGCTCCCCACCGATTCCATGGCCTCCATTAAAACATCTGGACTCATCGGCGACAAATACATATCCCTTTCCCCCGGAGCCGACGAAACCTACCTCGCTCCCGGGACAAGAATCATCATGACAGAATCTGCGGTCGATCTGGAATCATTGATCAGCAAAATGGCCTTCGGCAGCGTCGAGAAAGATAACGAGACCCCACCAACCCCGTGATATCGCGCCTCCTCCTTCTTTTTGCAGCAGCCACCGGCCTGCTCCTCCCCTCGACCATGGCCTCCAATGCTGACGCCGAAACCCGCCTCAAGTCCGCCGTTACTGAGGTGCTCGACGTCGCGGAAAAATCCGCTTCCTCCGGAAAGCTCGCTGAGGACCTGCGCCCGATCTTGCTCCGATACATCAGCTTCGACGCGATGACACGCCGCGCGATCGGCCCTGGCTGGCGCCAGTTCACTGGCGACCAGAAGGAACAGGCCACCGGGCTCTTCACCACCCTGATCATCCGGACCTACAGCGATAAGTTCACCCCCGGGGAACATCCCGTCGTGAAGTATAAATCGGCCACGACTCCCGCCCCCGGACGGGTCGAGGTCCCGACCTCCTTGCTCTACAAAGGCAGCAGCTACGATGTGACCTACCGATTGGAACAGGATGGCGGATGGAAGATCACCGATGTATTGATCGAGGGGGTGAGCCTCATTGCCAACTACCGGAGCCAATTTGACGCCCAGTTCAAAAAAGATGGAGCCAAGGCCGTGATCGCGGCCCTGGCCCAAGCTGAACAAAAAAACCCATGATGACCCGCCCTCACCTCCTGCCACTGATTCTCGTGGTTTTTGCAACGGCCTTGGCCGGCTGCACGGCCCAGCAAAAAAAGCCTGTCGCACCGGCGGTCGGAGGCCAGACGAAAGCGGACGCGAAGGCCGTCGTTTCAAAAGACGACGACCTTGAGGAATACACCTTGGTCAGCATCGCCGATCCGCTGGAGCCGCTCAACCGCGCCACATTCTGGGTCAACCACCAGCTCTACCGGTTTCTCCTCCGTCCGATTTCAAAAACCTACGAGACGCTGATGCCGGAGCTGGTCCGCACCGGAATCAAGAATGTCTTCAACAACGTCGAGTTCCCCGTCCGATTCATCAACGACGGCCTCCAGGGGAAATTTGACCGCGCCGGAAAAGAGACCGGCCGATTCGTCGTGAATTCTGTTCTCGGTGTTGGGGGCATTGGACGTCCGGCGGATCACATGCCTGCGCTGGCAAATGTGCCGCCTGCCAGCACCGGACAGACATTTGCCAAATGGGGAATCGACCACGGGGCCTACATCGTGCTTCCCGTGCTCGGACCCAGCAGCCTCCGCGACACCGTTGGGCTGGCTGGCGATTACGTGATGAACCCAGTCACCTGGGTCGGAATTTTTTACGGGCATTGGGCTTGGACAATCCCCGTCTCCGTCACGGATACCGTCAGTGTCATGCCGGACAAGTTCGACCAATACGATGGCGCATCTCGGAATTCGCTAGACCGCTATCTTGCCCTGCGAAGCGCCTACGCCCAGGCGCGTGCCGAGGCGGCCAAGAAGTAGTCCGCTCAGCGAGGTGCGCAGAGACCTCGCAGGACGGCGGCATCTTCAAAAAAGGCTTCTGGATCGTCACCCCTCACGAACTCCATCAGCAGATCGGCCCCGGGGTGGACGCTCTGAATTTCGCGGAGGTAGGCTGCCCATCGATCCCTGCCTTCTGCCAGCGGGAGCCGATGGGAGGCGTCCGGCCACCAGTGGAAAACGTGGACATGGTGAAGCCAGGGCAAAACCGCGCGCAGGCTCTCCAGCGCCTCGTCAGTGGTATAGCCCACGGGAGGTTGCCAGAGAGCCTTGATGAACGGATGCCTTGTCGCCTCGAGCAGCCGAAGCGCACTTTGCGGAGCATCCGTCAGGGTTCCCCCATGGAATTCATAGGCCAGTGCGATTTGCTCAGCTCCGGCCAGATCGGCGCAACGAAGGGCCTCGGACGTCAGGGACCTCCAATACGCTTCGTCGGCGACAGCAGACCCGCGATCCCCTGCCCAGATCCGGATGAGCGGTGCGCCAACCGCCTTGGCCGTGGCGAGCACATCTGAAAAGGTGGGCGTTTTTTCCGAGGCAAGGCGGAAGTAGGAACCATAGGCGGCAACTGAAAGCCCGGCGGACAGGGTGAGATCCCCAACCTCACGGGCTTTTGCAAGATCCCCGTGCGGCACATGGATGTCGCCCCCCCATTCAATCCCTGAAAGCCCCGCCTCCAGGCACAGAGCGATAATCTCGCCGGGGGAAAGCTTGCGAAACGTGACGGAAACGAGACCGGGCTTCATCGGGTCAGGCCATTTTTGCAAGCATGTCGCGGGTGACAGAGTGGAGGAGAGGTTCGCCGGCAATATACCGGCGCAGCTCGTCGGCCATCCAGCTGGCCATGCGCGCGCACTCACCCTGCATGCTCCCGGCAATGTGAGGGGTGAGGACCACGTTCGGAAGCGACCTGAGCGGGGAATCGGCGGGGGTCGGCTCGGGATACGTCACATCCAGGATCGCAGTCAGGTCGGGTCGGCTGGCCAGCACCTCCACCATCTCGCCCTCATTAATAATCGCTCCGCGCGACGTGTTGATCAGGGTCGCCCCCTGTTTCATTGAGGAAATCAGCCCGCCGTTAATCATGTTTTCGGTTGCCGGAATCCACGGCGCGTGCAGACTCACCACGTCGCTCTCCCGGAAGAGTTGATTGAGCGGCACGAGCCCCACGTTCAGATCAATGGCCTGCTCCGGATCCAAAAACGGATCGTGCGCCAGCAGGGTCAGCTCGAAGGGCCGCAAAAGGCGGGCCGTCGCCCGACCAACCGCCCCCAGAGAAACCAACCCGACTTTCGAGTGATACGCCCCAGGGACGCTTAATCCGGAGTGCGTCGCCCGCCCCTCCCGCATTTCACGCGAAAAATGCCAAAAGCGCTTCAGACTGAGAAGGATGGCTGCCAGTGAATACTCTGCAACTGGAACCCCGTTCGCCGCCCAGGCACTGGAGATCGTCACCCTGCGCTCCCAGGCCTCATCTGTCGCAAACCCCTTCACACTGCCGGCGGCGTAATAGACAGCTTTCAAAGACGGGCACATCCCCAGAAATTCTTCACTCAGCTTCGGCATTCCCCATGTGCTGAAAATCACATCCGCCCCTCCCAATGCCTCTCCGGCATCTGCCCAGTTTTTCGGATCCAAAACCGGCCAGGGGCAATCAGCGAGAGCGGCAATCTCCTGCAAAACGTCCGGAGGAAAAACATGCTCGCGGTGTTCCGGGGGACAGATGACAAGGGCGCGAAGCTTCATTCCGACGGATCATACGTGAGAGAAAGCCGACGTAAACCCTTTCTTGGCGTTTGCAGGAGGACAGGGATTGCGGCATGCTGCGCCCCATGGCTTCCAAAAAATCATCCTCCGGATCGCTCCGCCTCCTCGGACGCTCCGAAGCAAAGTATCCGGCCCGCCCCTCGGCTGCGATCCTCGAAACCTTCCCGAACCGGTTCCCGCAACGCAGCTACTGGATCCACTTCGATTGCTCGGAGTTCACCTCGATGTGCCCGGTAACCGGACAGCCGGACTTCGCCGTCATCCACATCCGCTACGTCCCCGACCGCCTCTGTATCGAGACGAAATCCCTCAAGTTTTACCTCGCCTCCTACCGCCACACAAAAAGTTTCAACGAGGAAATCGTCAACCGCATCCTGGAGGATCTCCTTGAAGCCTGCGCACCGCGCCGGATGGAAGTCCACGGCGAGTTTTCCGCGCGAGGCGGGATCAGCGTGACCGTCGATGCCTCCCACCCTGACCCCATAGATCTAGTGTAGACCGCCTTAAAGAGGGCATATTAAGCGAGCAATTTTCGATTGCTTAATGTTGAATTTTAAATACTGAAGGGGCGCATGATGTCGCTCCCGACACTTCACCGATCAAAAATCAACAATCGGGTATCATAAATCAGAGGTGTTTGAATAATAGCCAATTCTCTGGACGCATGAGCCGATGCGCCATTCCATTTCAAACCACCATCCTATCATGAGATTCCTGCTCCCCGCTACCTTCGCCATTTTGCTAAGCGCGTGTCAAACGACTCCCAAAACCGCTGACTGGGACGTGCCCCTGACGTTGAAGACTGCTGGCCCGGCTTATGCGGAGTATGTGATCGAGCGCGCCGACGCGAACAAAGACGGAACCGTGACTCTTGTCGAAT
This sequence comes from Terrimicrobiaceae bacterium, assembly GCA_041741775.1. Classification (GTDB taxonomy): domain Bacteria; phylum Verrucomicrobiota; class Verrucomicrobiia; order Chthoniobacterales; family Terrimicrobiaceae; genus QYQL01. The sequence continues at coordinate 10,281 of JBGSJQ010000184.1, forward strand.
GGCTGAACGCCGGCGGCACCAAGCGCAGCTTTGCCTTGGTGGATCAGAACAAGGATGGCGTGGTCACCCGCACGGAACTGGTCCGGATCGGCTCAAACGCCAAGTTTTTTGACATGGTCCGCCGCTACGCCGATTTCAACAAGGACAACCAAATGACCCGCCGGGAGTTCAGGACGTCGTCCGGCGTCCGGGTCCTGCGGATTGAATTTTAGCCCCTGCCGACACGCGCACCTGCACTGAAAAAAGGATGACTATGAACCAGAAGAACCTGACGCACTCAATCATCCTGCGCTGCCTGCCTGTTGCACTGGTTTTATCCAATGTCGGATGTCGCCCCCCCGCGTCCACGCCGACCGAGGTGGTTCGCCCAGTCAAAACCATGGTTGTTTCATCCGGGGACAATGCATCTGTGCGAACCTTCCCAGGCAAAGTCGAGGCGGCCATGCAGGTCGAGCTGACATTCCAAGTTGCCGGGCTGCTTGTCAGTCTACCGGTTCGCGAAGGGCAGAAGGTTTCGCTGAATGACGTGATCGCCCAGCTCAGGCAGGAAGATTTTCAGGCGCGCCTCGCCACGCTACAGGGTCAGCTCGACCGCGCCCGCGCCGACCTCCAAGCCTCCCAAGCGGGAGCCCGGCCAGAAGAAAGACTTCGCCTCGAAGCGCAGGTCCGCTCTGCCGAAGCCTCCCTTGTCAATGCCCGTGCGGAATTCGGCCGCGCAACCCAGCTGCTGAATTCCCGGACCATCTCCCGCGTGGAATTTGAGCGCACGGAGACGACGTATCGCGTGGCACAGGAAAATCTTGAAGCCGCTCGCCGGACGCTTGATCAAAGTGCCGTCGGCCGCGACGAAGAAATCCAGGCCCGGGCGGCGGAAGTGCGCGGGCTCGAAGGCCGTGTCGTAGAAGCCAACCTCCAACTCAACGATTCCACCTTGCGAGCCCCCTACGACGGAGTGATCGCCCAGCGGTTTGTCGAGCAGGGACAGAACGTCCGCGCCAAGCAGCCGGTCGTTAAATTTCAGGATGTGGAGGAAATCGAGATTTCCGTCAATGTGCCGGAGAGCGTCATGGCGGCGGATATCAGCCGGTCGGACATTCAGGACTTGACGGCGGAATTTGCGTCAGCTCCAGGACGCCAGTTTCCCGTTCACATCAAAGAGATTGCACAGAGGGCGGACCCAGTGACCCAAACGTTCGCCATCCGGGTCGCAATGAAAGTTCCGCCGGACCTGAACCTGCTGCCGGGCATGTCGGCCAGCGTCACGATGTCCTACCGCCGGGCAAGTATTTTGGGCGGCAGGATCCTCGTGCCTGTCTCGGCCATCTTTGAAAGGAATCCGGGCCAGTCAATCGTCTGGGTGCTCGGACCCGACCAGACGGTCTCCAGCCGCGAGGTGAAAACCGGCATCGTGACGGGCGGGCAAATCGAAATTGTCAATGGGTTGCAGCCAGGCGACCGCATTGCCGTGGCGGGAGTGAACGTTCTGCGCGAGGGAATGAAGGTGCGAGACCTCGCAGATGCCCTCGGGCCCGTCCAACCATGAACCCCGGCGAATTTTCCGTCAGGAACAACCGCGTGGTCCTGGTGGCCATGGCAATGGCCATCGTCGGTGGAGTCGTGGCGTATCTGAATATCGGTCGCCTTGAAGACCCGGAGTTCACGATCAAGCAGGCGCTTATCATCACTCCTTATCCCGGCGCCAGTGCCGAAGAAGTCGCTCAGGAAGTCACAAACCCCATCGAGATCGCCTGCCAGCAGCTGGGACAGCTCGACCATGTCGAGTCCGAGTCCTCCCGAGGCCGCTCGGTCATCACCGTGACGATCAAGGACCGGTATGACAGGCAGCGGATGCCTCAGGTCTGGGATGAATTGCGGCGCAAGATCGCCGACGTTCAGGCCCAGCTCCCGCCGTCCGTGCGCGGCCAGTCGATGGTGATCGACGATTTTGGCGACGTCTATGGCATTTTCTTCGCCGTGACAGGTGATGGGTATTCGCTGCCGCAGCTGCGCCGCTATGTCGAGTTCCTCCGGCGCGAACTTCTCCAGGTGCCCGGGGTCAAAAATGTTGCCCTGTTCGGCGAGCAGCGTGAGGTCGTCTTCCTCGAAATCTCGCGTCAGCGCCTCGCGCAGTTGGGCCTCAACGAAGAGGTCATCTACAGCAAACTTCAGGATAAGAACATCGCGGCCGACGGAGGACGCATCCGCGTCGGCGACCAGCATATCGCTTTGGACCCGACGGGAGCCTTCACTTCGGCAGACGAGATGCTTGACCTCGTGATCGGGTCCGATCAATCGGGCCGTCAGCTTCGCCTTCGCGATATCGCGACGGTGGAACGTGGAGACCAGGACCCGCCCCGTCGCCTGCTCCGCTACGACGGCAAGCCCGCCATCGGTCTGGGCGTCTCCAGCGTCCAGGGAGGCAACGTCGTGAAGATGGGCGAGGCCATTCGCAAAAAACTCGCGGAGCTGAAATCCAACCAACCGGTGGGCATCGAAATCGGAGAGATTAATTTCCAGCCCGAGGCGGTCTCTCAGGCAACCGGCGAGTTCATGTTCAACCTCGGCAAGGCGGTCTTCATCGTCTTTGTGGTGCTGATTCTTGCGATGGGGCGCAAGACGGGGCTCATTATCGGCCTCGTCCTCTTCCTCACAATCATGGCAACCTTCCTTGTCATGTATCTGAAGGGAGATCTCCTGATGGAGCGGATCTCGCTTGGCGCACTCATCATTGCGCTGTGCATGCTCACGGACAACGCCATCATTATCATCGAGGGAATCAAGGTCGGAATCGAGTCGGGCAGGAAGAAGCTCGAAGTCGTCCGCGAGGTCGTCGCCGAAAACCAATGGCCCCTCTTCGGCGCGACAGCGATCGGCGTCATCGCCTTTGCCGCGATCGGCTTGTCGGAAGATGCCACCGGCGAATACACCAACTCGCTATTCTGGGTCATCCTGATCGCCCTGAGCCTGAGTTGGGTGTCCTCGGTCACAGTGACCCCGCTGCTGAGCTATATGATGTTCAAGCCGCTTTCCGACGGCAAAAATAACAGCGATCCTTATCAAGCCCTGCCGTTTCAACTTTACCGGAAGCTCCTCGCCCTCGCGCTCCGCTTCCGCTGGACGGTCGTCATCCTGTGCATCCTGGGTTTCGTCACCGCAATTTTCGGTTTCGGCAAGGTTGACCAAAGCTTTTTTCCTCCCGCCACGCGTCCACAGTTCATGGTCGATGTCTATCTGCCCGCAGGGACACACATCCGCGAAACCGAGACGGTCGCCGCCAAGATCCAGGGCTTCATCAAAACCCGCCCGGGCGTCACCCACGTCACTTCGTTCATCGGCGGCGGAGGGCTGAGGTTCCTGCTCGTCTATTCTCCGGAAAATGAGAACCCGGCTTACGTCCAATTTCTTGTCGATGTCGATGATCCAGGGAAGATCAGCGGGCTCGTCTCCGAAATTCAAAAACAGCTGGACGACAATTATCCTGACGCCAACGCCATCGCGAAAAAATTCCTTCTTGGTCCGGGAGCCGGAGGGCGTGTCCAGGTGCGCTTCAGCGGGCCGGACTCATCAGTTCTACGACATCTTGGCGATGAGGCCATGAAGATTCTGCAGGACGACAGACAGGCGCTTTGCATCCGCAGCGACTGGCGGGAACGGGTGCAGGTGATCCGTCCCGGCCTGCTCGAGTCCCAGGCGCGCCGCAACGGCATCACGCGCGTGGACGTGGCACGGGCCCTTGAGAGCAGCTTTGAAGGCCGGCCGGTGGGGTTCTATCGCGAGCCGGGCGATGCAAGTGTCGGCATATTCCCGCAGGAAACACGCCTGCTGCCAATCGTTGCCCGCCCGCCACTTTCGGAGCGCGGTGACGTCGCCGCCCTCGACAGCGTCCAGATCTGGAGCCCGGTCGCCGGTCGAATGATTCCCCTGAGCCAGGTCACTGCCCGATCCGAGGTCGTCTGGGAAGACCCGCTCGTCGCCCGCCGCGATCGCTTCCCCACCCTCACGATCCATGCCGACCCCCGCTCCGGTCTGCCAAGTCAGCTGCGCGACCGGGTCAAAGAAAAAATCGAGCAAATCCAAATCCCGCCGGGATATTCCATGAAATGGGGCGGTGAGTATGAGGACTCGAGCCAGGCGCGGGCCGCTTTGGCCGAACCCCTCCCCTATGTCCTGGCGATCATGGTTTTTATCGTCGTGTGTCTCTTCAATTCCATCCGGACCACGGTCCTGATCTGGCTGATCATCCCGCTCTTCATCATTGCCGTGACGGTCGGCCTGTTGCTCACGCGGATGCCATTCGGCTTCATGGCCACGCTCGGAGTGCTCGCCCTCGGCGGCGAATTGATCAAGAACCAGATCGTTGTCCTGAGCAAAGTCCTGACTTTGATCCAAAAAGGCACGCCACCCTATCAAGCTCTGCTGGATGGCGGCACCGCCAAGATGCGACCCGTCTGCATGGTCGTACTCACAACCGTTCTCGGGATGATCCCTCTCCTCACCGACCCTTTCTTCGGCTCCATGGCCGTTTGCATTATGTTCGGTCTGTCGTTTGCTGCCGTCCTTTCGCTGATCGTGACGCCCGTGCTCTACGCGATGTTCTACAAAATTCACGAACCGAAGTGAACGGCGGCGGGGCAGCCACAACGCTGTTCTTCTAAGTGGTTTGGGCATCCTGCCGATGCGTTGATTGACGATTCATGGGCGGGATGCCCATGCCACGATTCACTGCATGGGGGACAGTTTTGAGACCAACCGGCCTCTCCGCCAACTCCAACCCGAATGAGCACCCAATTTTGAACCCCGGGCTCAGCGCTGGGAGCGGATAGCCGCCTCGTAGGCTTTGACCTCATCCATCCAGGCGCGCCCGACTGGAACCTCCTTGCGGCGGCAGTATTCGTCCCAAACGGCACCCAGCGGAAGGGTTTTGGCTTCTTCGAAGAGCGCCAACCGGAGGGTATTGTCGCCATCGACCTCTGCAGCCCGCAGTAGATCAGCGGGCTCGAGCAACGCAGCGAGCAGGGCCTTGATCGCACTGCGGGTGCCGATGACCCAGGCCGCAATCCGGTTGATGCTCGCATCAAAAAAATCCAACCCGAGATGTGTGCGCCCGAGGAATCCGCCCCGCACGAGCTCTTCCATGATCGCGCGCGTCGGGTCATCGAGGAGAACGACATGGTCGCTGTCCCAGCGGACGCCACGGCTCACATGGAGAAGGAGGCGGGGGACAAATTGCAGGACCGAGGAGATCTTGTCCGACAGGTTTTCGGTGGGATGGAAATGCCCGGCATCGAGGCAGTAGGCCAGCTGGTTTTTTACCGCATAGGCCAGGTAGAACTCATGCGAGCCAACGACGTAGCTCTCCGAGCCGATGCCGAAGAGCTTGCTCTCCACGGCGTCGATGTTGAACGAGCCATCCACCGGGGCGGCAAAGATCTCGTCCAAAGAGGCAGCCAGCCGTTCGCGGGGCCCCTTGCGGTCGAAGGGAAGATCCTTGGATCCGTCGGGGATCCAGAAATTCGTGACAGCCGGCGACCCGAGCTGGCGGGCGGCCTCGGCGGCAATCTGGCGGCAGGCGATCCCATGCTCGATCCAGAACGTCCGGATCCCGGCATCCGGGTGCGAAAGCGTCAGCCCGCTGTCGGCGAGCGGGTGGGAGAAGTAGCTGGGATTGAAGTCCATGCCCAGGCCGTTGTCCTTGCACCATGAAATCCAGCTCTGGAACTGGGCCGCCGAGTAGGCATTCCGGTCGAGCTTGGCTCCCTGGAGATCCGCATAGCAGGCGTGGAGGTTGAGCCGGTGCGAGCCCGGAATCAGCGACAGGGCTTTTTCAAGGTCCTGACGGAGCTCCGTGATCGTGCGCGCCTTTCCCGGATAGTTTCCCGTGGCTTGGATCCCCCCGCCAGACAGCGCGGCGTCCGCTTTTTCAAAGCCGCCGACATCGTCGCCCTGCCAGCAATGCAGAGAGATCGGGATCGAGGCCAGGGATTGGAGGGCGGCTTCGGTATCGACGCCGAGGCCAGCGTATTGTTCGCGTGCGAGCGAGTAGGAGTTCGACATGGTTGAGAATTGGATTTCGGTAAGGACTTTGCCAGAACTGCCTCCGCCCGCCCCTACAGCCGGATGCCCGGTCACCGCAGGAGGATGCCGGGGAAAGAACGGCTCCGCGCACAGCATTTTGGGCACGACCGGGGCGCATGTCACGCCAACTTGTCTGCGAAAAACCCAGCTAAAACACAAAATTTCCGTGCCAGGGGTTCGACACGGGGAGTGGCCCCATCGTAAACTCCCCCCATGTCGTTCGTTCACCTTCATTGCCACTCGGAATATTCCCTCCTCGACGGAGCCGTGCGGGTGGCGGACTACATCAAAAAGGCGAAAGAATTCGGCATGCCGGCCGTGGCTCTGACCGATCACGGCAATCTCTTCGGGGCCGTCCCGTTTTATCAGGCAAAAAAAGATTCCGGGGTGAAGCCGATCATCGGCTGCGAGATGTATGTCGCGCCAGGGGCGATGACCGAAAAGAATGCCTCCTCGGGCAAAGACGCCGCGCACCACCTGACCGTTCTTGCATCGAATGCCACCGGCTACCAAAATCTGGTCAAGCTGGTGACCGCGGCCCACCTGGAGGGGTTCTACTACAAGCCACGGGTGGACAAGGACCTCCTTGCAAAGCATTCGGAGGGACTCATCGTCCTGAGCGGATGCCTCAAAGGCGAGGTCAGCACCCTCCTCCAAAACGGAAATTTCGCCGCCGCCGAGGCCGCCGCAGCCGAATTCCGCGCGATCTTCGGCAAGGACAATTTTTTCATCGAGCTGCATAACCACGGGATCGAGGCCCAGCGGCGGGTGAACCCGGATCTCGTCAAGATCGGGCGCTCCCTTGGCCTCGGGCTCGTGGCCGCGAATGACGTGCATTTCCTCGAGCGCTCGCACCACGAAGCCCACGACATCCTGATCTGCATCGGGACCGCCTCGATGGTGGTTGACGAGAAGCGGATGCGCTATGTGCCGGAGCTGTATTTCAAGTCCCCCGAGGAAATGCGTGCGCTCTTTGCTGAGCTGCCGGAGGCCTGCGACAACACCCTGGCCATCGCGGAGCGCTGCGGGTTCGAAATGGAGTTCGGAAAGCCGAAATACCCGGCCTATGAGCCCCCGCCGGGCACCACCCGCGAGATCTACCTTCGCGAGCTCTGCTACGAAGGCCTCCGAAACCGTTACGGAGAGAGGGCCGACTCAGACACCGAACTCCAGGAACGCCTCTCCTACGAGCTCTCCGTCATCGAAAAGACCGGCTTCGTCAGCTATTTTCTGATCGTCTGGGACTTCATCGCCTACGCAAAAAAACAGGGGATTCCGGTCGGCCCCGGCCGTGGTTCCGCAGCGGGGTCGCTGATCGCCTACGTGCTCGAGATCACCGACATCGACCCGATCCGCTACGGGCTCATCTTTGAACGCTTCCTGAACCCCGAGCGCATCAGCCCGCCGGATATCGACGTGGACTTCTGCATGGACCGCCGCGGGGAGGTCATCGAATACGTCCGCCGCAAATACGGCGAGCGGGCAGTCTCCCAGATTGTCACTTTCGGCACGCTTGGCGCAAAAAGCGTGGTGAGGGATGTTGGCCGCGTGCTGGGCTGGAGCTATGGGGATGGTGACCGGATCGCGAAGATGATCCCGAACGAGCTCAACATCGACCTCGAGGCCGCCGCGAGGAAGAACCCGGAGCTCGCGGCCGCCATCGAGAACGAGCCCCCGGTCCGCCAGCTCTGGGACTACGCCACCGTCCTGGAAGGCCTCAGCCGGAATACCGGCATCCACGCCGCAGGCGTCGTCATCGGCGACCGCCCGCTCGATGAGTTCATCCCCCTCTGCCGCGGCAAAGAAAATGAAGTCGTCACCCAGTATGCCATGGGTCCCCTCACCGATCTCGGCATGCTCAAAATGGACTTCCTCGGGCTGAAAACCCTCACGGTCATGAACGAGGCGGTCCGGCTGATCCACAAAAAGGACCCGTCCTTCGATCTGGCAAAAATCCCGACCGATGACCGTGCGACATTCGACATCTACAACCGCGGCGAAACGCTCGGGGTCTTCCAGATGGAAAGCGGAGGGATCACCGGCGTCTGTAAAAATTTCGACGTGGCCGCCATCGAGGACATCATCGCCCTCGGCGCGCTCTACCGTCCCGGCCCGATGCAGTTCATCCCGGAATACATCGAGCGCAAAAAGGGCCAGAAGAAAATTGAATACCTCCACCCCCTCCTCGAGCAGGTCTGCTCGGAGACCTACGGGATCATCGTCTATCAGGAACAGGTCCAGCGAGCGGCGTTTGTCCTCGCCGGCTACTCGCTTGGCGATGCCGACCTGCTCCGCCGCGCCATGGGAAAGAAGGACGCCAAGAAGATGGAGCAGGAACGCGCCCGCTTCGTGGAGGGATGCGGCAAGGTCAACAAGATCCCCCCGAAAATTGCCGACGCCATCTTCGGGTTCATCGCCAAGTTTGCCGAGTATGGGTTCAACAAAAGCCACAGTGCCGCCTACGGCTGGATCTCCTACCAGACCGCCTTTCTCAAAGCCCACCACCCGATCGAATTCATGGCCGCAATGCTCAGCTTCGACGCCAGCACAGTCGAGCGCCTCGCCCAGGTCATCGGCGAATGCCGCCGCATGGAGATCGCCATCCGCCCGCCGGACATCAACTCCAGCGACCTCAAGTTCACCCCGCAGGACGACGGGGTCGCGATCCGCTTCGGCCTTGGCTCGGTGAAAAATGTGGGCTCGGGAGCCATGGAGTCCGCCATCGCGGAGCGCACTAAAAATGGGCCGTTTACCTCGCTGGAGGATTTTTGCTCCCGCCTTGACTCGCGCACGGTGAACCGCAAGATCGTCGAGAGCCTGACCAAATGCGGGGCTTTCGACTGCTTCGGAAAGTATCGTTCCCAGCTCTTTGAGGAGATCGAGCCCGCCATGGGGTCGGCGGCGGCGGTCCAGCGCGACCGCGCCAGCGGGCAGGTTTCGCTTTTCGGCGACCTCGGCTTGGCCGAGCCAAAAGGCAAAGCGGACGGCACGGCAAATTCCGTCGAGCCCTGGCCCCAGCACGAGATGCTCGCCTTCGAAAAAGAACTCCTGGGCTACTACGTGAGCGGACACCCGCTGGACCGGTTCGCAGGGCACTTCGATTCCGGAAAATTTTCGACCGTCGCCAACGCCCTCCAGGCGGAAGAAAACGGATCATTCAAGCTCGCCGGAATCCTCACAGGCGTCGAAAAAAAATATACGAGGAAGGATGCCAAGCCGTTCGGCGTTTTGCTGCTCGAGGATTTCACCGGTTCGATCGAGATCACGGCCTGGGACGAGACCTTCACGAAAAATGCTGACATTCTCGTGCCCGGGGAGGCGATCTCCGTCAATGCCCGCATCACCCTCCGCGAGGAATCTGTCCGGGCGACAGCCGGAGCCATTGCCGCCCTCAAACCCAAAGCCTCTGTCAAGCCCGTGACCCTCCGCCTCGCACGCGAAAAGGTCTCCGAAAACGACCTCGCCACCATCCTCGAATGCGTCCGTCGCCACCCCGGCAAGCGCCCGCTCGTCCTGAAATTTGTCCAAATCGACGACTCCGAAATCGAGTTGGCCGCCGCAGAGGAATTCGACGTCAGCGACGAGCGCGGACTCACGGAAGAGCTCGCCAGGTTCCTCGTCTGAGCGACTTACTTTGTGACGTGGTCGTGCAGGGTTCCGAAGGGGCGCAAGTCGGTGCGCAGGCGGGTGAAAAGGGATGACCCCTCATGGAGATTCCAGTCGTTGAGCACGCGGTAGATCGCGAGCTTGACGAAATCGAGAATGAACATCCAGGCGATGTTGTAAATCCAGACGACCCCGATGAAGGCCCATGGGAGTGCTGGGACGATTGTTCCGACGCCGAATCCGCAGAGCAGCACCGCGACAAGCTGGGTGCCAACGATGGCGCCGAAGAGGCGCTTATCGGGGAAGGGCGGCCGCCAGAACGGGCCGGTCGAACGCGTGACAAACAGCAGGAGATGGCCGCCGGCGACGAGCTGCAGGAACATCATCGTCTGGATGTGCGGACTGTCCAGATGATACCAGCTCTTCCCAAGGAACAGGAGCAGGAAGCTTTCCACGACGGAGGCGATGCCCAGCACCGAGGAGATCAGGAAGACCCGGGGCATGTCCCACTGGACCGGCTTCGGCGCTGCCTTGGCATTGTCGTAGGCGATCGTCATGATCGGCAGATCATCAAGCAGGGCCAAGGCGATGATCATCACGGCGGTGAGCGGGAAGAAGTCGTAGCAGACCACAGAGGTGACGACGAAGAACATGATCGCGATCGTCATGGATACGCGGTAAAGCATGTAGCTCATCATCCGCTCAAAAATTCGGCGGGCTTCCTTGATGCCATCGATGATAACAGAAAGCCCGGGTGCCGTGAGGATGAGCGAGGCGGCCGCACGGGCGGCGTCGGTTGCTCCCGAAACGGCAATCCCGACGTCGGCCTGCTTGAGCGCTGGCGCATCATTAACCCCGTCTCCAGTCATCCCGACAATGTGCCCGGCCTCCTGCAGAGCTTTCACCACACCATATTTGTGCTCCGGAAACACGCGGGCAAAGCCGTCGGCTTTCACAATCTTCTGCTCGGATCCTGGCGGCAGGCTGCCCTCCTTGGAGTCCGCAGGAAACAGCTCAGAGGCCAGTTGGATGTTCGGCCCCATCCCGAGCTCGCTGGAAATCGTCCGCGCGATCGCCACGTCGTCGCCGGTGACCATTTTAACCGTCACACCCAACTCGCGCGCCTCGGAGATCGTCTGCTTCGAATCCGTGCGTGGCGGGTCCATCAGCGGGAGGATGCCAAGGAACTGCCACTTTTTTCCATCCTCGCTGCGCGCGGATGCAAGAGCGCGCATCCCCTTGGCGGCAAGCGCGTCGACCTGCCCCTCAACGGCTTTTCGCATCGCGTCGTCGGGCTCGCAGAGCGAAAGGATCACGGCCGGCATCCCTTTGGTCGTGTGGAAGGATTTCCCGTTCACCTCCTGCACGGTTGCCTCGGTCCTCTTGCTCACCGGATCAAATGGCACAAAGCCGGACTGGCGGTAGGTCTTCAGCACGCCCGGATCGGTCAACCCCGCAATCACCGCAAGGTCGATCGGGTCTTTGTCTTCGCTCTTGGATGCCAGAGCCCCGGCCAGAATGACGTCCTGCGCCGAGGCATCGCCCCAGGGCTCAATCTCCCCGAGGGTTAATTTGTTTTGGGTCAGGGTCCCGGTTTTGTCGGAGCAAAGGATGTCGATGCCGGCAAGTTCCTCGATCGACTCGAGGCGCGAGACAATTGCCTTTTTCACGGCGAGCATCTTGGCTCCGAGGGCCATCGTCACGGAGAGCACCGCCGGGGTCGTGAACGGGACGGCGGCAACAAGCAATACGAGCACATACTCCGCCAGCCCAAAAAGGGCATGGCGTGAAAAATGACCGCTCATCCGGAAGAGTTGATCGATCACCAGAACGGCGGCCAGGGCCACGGTCAGGATGATGAGGAAATTCCCAATGCCCACAACGGCTTGCTGGAAATGCGATTTCGATCCGGCGCTGGCGACCAGTTTCGCGGTCCTCCCGAAAAACGTATTGACCCCGGTCGCCGTGACGGCGGCGGTCATTTCACCCTTCTTCGCAATCGATCCGGAATAAACCGTATCGCCGCGCTTCTTCGACACGGCGAGCGACTCGCCAGTGAGCGCCGCCTGATCGACGTCCAGATAATCGCCATCCAGCAGCACGCCATCGGCAGGGATCACATCCCCAAGGCGAACCCGCACGATATCGCCCGGAACCAGCGCCGAGGCCTCCACATCCCCCCATTTCCCGTCGCGCAGAACCTTCGCTGTCAGGGCCAGAGAATTCTTCAGCGTCGCCAGCGCATTGGATGCCGCGCTCTCTTCCCAGAACCCCAACACCCCGTTGAAAATCAGCATGAAAAGGATGATCGAAAAATCCACCCAGTCCTGGATCAGAAGCGCCATCACCGCCGGGGCCTCGACCATCCATGGCAGCGGCCCCCAAAAATAGCCGAGAAACCGCAGCAGGGGATTGTCCTTCTTTTGCTCGATTTCATTGCGCCCGTATTTTGTGAGGCGCGACGTGGCTTCAGCGGCGGACAATCCGGCGGTGGGATCCACTTGCAGACCTTTGACAACTTCCTCCGGCGACGCCGCCGGTGCTTCATTTGTGTTCATGGTGGGATGGGTTTGAGCGGAATCTCACGTGCCATTAGATCCAACCTTCTCCGCGAACGCCTGTCTTTCATTGGAAGAGGCTTTGCCCGCGAAATCCGGCCGGAGTTAAAGCTGGTTGCTCCTCAGTAAAGCCTGCCTTTCCAAATTCCTTTTGGCGATGGTTTACCTGCCCTCCCCCTCTGGAGCGCCCAACAAACTGCCAAAGCCTTTGACCTGCGTCACGCTTCCCGCCACTACGGCAAGTGAAAGCCCCGCAATCGCAATGCCGACGATCAGAATCCGAACACAACCTGCGCCCCGCCCCAGAACGTGTTGGGTTCGGTATCGACGAGACTCGTGAGCGCCCGGCTGTAGGCCGCGTAGGGAGCCACGGAAATTGAGTCTGTCAGCCGCAGCGAAATTGCCAGACCGCACTCCAGGTTGTTCAGGCCCCGAAACGTCTCCTCCGCGCCCCCGCTGGCGCCTCGGGTATTGTAAGAGAAGTTGATGCCGAGAGCTCCCCAGGGCTCGAGGAAGACCCGATCCCGATAGACCGGCACGCTGGCATCCACCCTCGCCAGAAGATAACCGGAGCCCGACCCGCCGGACGAAACTCCATCGTCCGAGTCCGGCCCCAAGCTGTAGGCATACATCAGAGAAGGGGTCACCGTGGCGGACCCGACCATGATCTCCTGCGAGGCCGTCACCGTCAGCTCATGCGACACGAAAACGTCCGAGCCGTATCCATAAAAAAGCCCATAGCCCAGCTCGAGTGCCAGATCTCCGATCATCCGCGTATACCCAAGCGTGAGATCAAATTCCCGATACCCCTCCCCGCTCGTCGCAAAGCAATTCCAGGCCTCGACCGAAAAAATATCGTTCGCAGTTATTGCCCGGGCGATCGTCAGGTCAGTCCAGCCAATTCCGTCGCCATAGCGCCGCTCTCCGCGGAGCGCATTTACGCCCCGATACATATAGAGGCTGTCCCAGCCCGCGCTCAGCGCGGCGTCGAACCCCTCCCCGCTCCCATTGAGCAGCCCCGTTCCTCCAGCATCCACAAAAAGCGCCACCAGCGGCCACCAGTCGTTCTCGGTCTGGTTCAGAGTACCCGTAAAGCTCAGCCCCTGCTCCGGCCAGAAGTAGGCAAACGCATTCCCGTGTCCGTCATGCCCCCAGACCTCACCTCGACCGCCATCCAGCTCCACGCGGTAAATGCCAAGCCCATACGAAATCCCCGGCTCCCCGACCGGCACGAAGTTCTTCATCTCGGCAAGCGTCGAGGATTTGGCGAACAAGCGCCCCCCGGCCAGACCCCGCAGAAATTTGTCGAGGTCTTCCGCCGTGCTGACAAGCCCTCCGCCTGCCCAGTCGGCGCTCTGGCGCGGAACGGCATGAAGGTCCTCAGTCCCTTCGTAGCGATGCGAGGGGGCCGCCCCACGCCGCGGTTCGCGATACGACATCCATGTCGATTCCATTCCCAGCGGGCGGAAAATCCGGCGGCGAAAAACGTCATGAAGCGGCTGTCCGCTGAGCCGCTCGACCGTCATTCCCAGGAGCACATAATTGGTATCCGAGTAGTGAAATTTCCCGCGCCTCTTCGCGCGCAGACGCCCGGCCTGCACGATTAACTCCTCAGGGCGCCAGCTTCGACCCGGCTCCGCCACGAACTCGCTCAAAAACGCATTCGCCCGCCCCGGGCCATAGGGTCCATCTGTCCAGTAGTCCGGAAGCCCGCCCGTGTGACTCAGCATCTCGCGCACCGTCACGCTCGGGTCCAAGCCCCCTCTTTGCCGGGACTCCAAAAGCTCTCCAAGCTTCGTATCCAGCCCGAGCTTCCCCTCCTCCACAAGCTGCAACACCGCCACCGCCGTGAACATCTTTGTCACGCTCGCTATCTCAAATGGTGTCGATGGCGACATCGCCGCAGACCCCGCCCCAGCCATTTTTCCGGCTGCGGACTCGACGAGAAGCCCCTGGTCTCCGCACACCCGAAAAACCCCGCCCCCATGGCCGCCATTCTTCGCCACCAGCCTCGCAAGCACCTCCGGCGCCCTCGACTCCGCCGCCGAAAAGTCACTCCCCAAACAAACCATCCCCCCCAGCATCCCCCCAAGAAACCCTGCCCTCCCCATCCAACC
>JBGSJQ010000185.1:0-42296 GCA_041741775.1 Terrimicrobiaceae bacterium
TGATTTCGCTGGCGGCAGGGGTGATGGTTTTTGACAAATTGAACGTCGTCGCGATGGGGTTCTGTTCGATCCTTGTGGGGTTGGGGGATGATTTCAGCCTGCTTCTTTACCAGCGATATGTCGGGGCCCGGGGGAGGGGGCTCGGGCGTGAAAGCGCTATTGAGGACTCCCTTCGACATGCGACTCCAGGGATCCTTTGGGTCGGCCTCACCACCAGCCTTGGGTTTGCCGCGCTCGCGCTCAGCGGGTCCGCCGGGTTCGCCCAGCTCGGAGTCCTCATCGCCATCGGGGTCGTCGCTGGCGCATTCGGAATGATATTTTTCATGCCGCTTTTTGAGCGCAGCCTTCCGGCTCCCGGCAAAGATCCCATCGGGGATTTCTGCGTTTTTCTTTCGCGGTCGCGGCGGCTTCCGAAGCTTGCCTTCGGGGTCTTTCTGCTTGCGGTTGTGGCTGCCATTTCCCCATGGCGTCCGGTTCAATTTGACACCTCGACCCACTCGCTGGAGCCGCAGAATATTCCGGCAGCCCGTGCGCTCGCCAGGATCATGGCGCAGTTTCCGGCTGCATTTGAACCTCTGATGGTTGTGATTCCCGGACCGGTCCCCCCCGCCGATCTCTCCGCATTGGACGGAGTTCTCAATGGGCTGGAGGCATCCGGGCAGATCGAGCAATTTTCCAGTCCCTCGGCGTTGGTTGCGGACCCGGTGCAGGTGAATCGAAACGCCGCCCGCCTGCGGGCGCTCGATCTTGAAG
Organism: Terrimicrobiaceae bacterium; assembly: GCA_041741775.1. Taxonomy (GTDB): domain Bacteria; phylum Verrucomicrobiota; class Verrucomicrobiia; order Chthoniobacterales; family Terrimicrobiaceae; genus QYQL01. The sequence goes on from JBGSJQ010000185.1 coordinate 754, forward strand.
GGCTTCTTCGCGACCTGGACGTGACTCGGGACTCAGCCGGGCTGAAGCCGGGGGCTCTCGACTCCGCGAGCATCCTGCTCCGCGCGATGGAGTCCGGGGACACCCTGCAGGACAGCCTGCCTCCAACGTCGCCATGGTGGTTCGTTCTGGACCGGATGCTGGCTCCGGGGACGGGGGATGTTATTTCGTATGTGCGGATGCCCGACGGGGCCGACAAGGAAGCCCGACATGGGGTCGAGGAAGCGATCACAAACGCGGTTCCCGCGGCATTGGTCACCGGCTGGAGCCAGATGCTGAACGATCTCGTGCCATGGGCGACGCGCGAGTTGATTGTCTTCGGGGGGAGCGTGGTGGCAATTATTCTCGTCGTGTTGCTCGTGGTCTATCGCGATCCCCGGCTGTTCTTTCTGCATGTCGGAACGCTCACGCTCGCCATGTGCGGGGCCGTCGCCACGCTCAAAATTACCGGCCGCCCGATCAATTTGCTCAACGTTCTGGCCTTTCCGTTGATCCTCGCGGTGGGAGTTGACTACGGAGTCCATCTGCTGCTCACGCTCCGTGAGCCGGGGAACGTCGCAGAAAATCTGCCGCTCGTCATGAAGCCGGTGCTGATCAGCGCCCTGACGACGATCGCCGGGTTCGGTGCTCTCACTCTGGCAAGCAACCCATCACTCAACGGCCTTGGGTTCGTCTGCGCAACCGGTGTGGCCTGGTGCCTGGCCGCAAGCTTTTTGATTCTTGCTCCCGCAGCTCTCCGCATTCGGAGACAGATCAAATAAGGCCGTGTCTGGAAATGGCATTCAGAGGCGTATTTGGCCAACGCAGGAAAGCCGGCGATTCAAATCACCGCTGTTTTTTGTAAAAACTGATGGCCGTGACGAGGTCCATGGCGCGCTGGAGGACGGTGTCGCGGAGGGGCGGGAGTTCCGGGTCGCGGTCGCCTTCGATTTCCGGGTTGGTGTTGGAGATGAGGGCGGACTCGTTCATGCGTGGTCGCTCGGTTTCGAAGACAAACTGGCTGACGCCTTTGTCGCGGCTGGCGGCAACAATCTCTGCGAGTTCGCCGGGAGGAAGGGCGATGGCAACGTCGGGCTTGACGCCGGCCGGGAAAAGGCTGGCACCGTCCGGAAGGACGACCTGCGAGATGGCAACCCGGAGGGAGAGTCCGCCGCCGATGGGGATATCGGAGAACTCGACGGCTTCGCCGGCGGTGTCGGTGCCCACGATCATGGCTCCGGCATTGAAGCGGAGGGTGGCGGCGAGGGCCTCGGCGGCCCCGGCGGTGCCGGAGTCTGTGAGGACGATGACGATGCCGGAAAACGCGGGCTTCTGGTTTGATGTGAGGATCCGCTCCTGCTTAGCGCTGGGTTTTTGGATGGTGAAGAGCATTTTTCCGTTCGGGGCAAACCGGCGGGCGAAGTCGGCGGCAGCCTCGAATTCGCTGCCGCCGGCCACGGAGCGGAGGTCAATAATGACGGCTGCGAGGTTTTTCTCGGAGAAGCTTTTCAGCGCGGTGTCGAGTTGGGCGAGGGTGGCGGGGTCGAGGTGCCCTGGCCGGAGGTAGCCCGCGCGGTCGTCGAGGATTTCGGCAAGGAAGGGGATGGGCTCGGCGGAGTCCTGCGGTTTTTCCGTCGGCTGGATGGCGGCACCAGGGGAGAGGCGGCGGATGAGTCCCTCAAGCAGGGCCTTTTGGCGGGAGGCCTCGTCAAGGGATTGCGGTGAGAGAAAGTTGGACTGAAGAGCCTCGATGGCTTTCGTGGCCTGGGCCGGGTCGAGTCCGTTGATCGTTTCCCGAAGGCTCTTGGGCGGGCTGTCGTCGGCTTGGACCAGAGAGGCGGCGAGAAGGGCCAAAGGCAGGAGTTTTTTCATAGGATGGCGATGGGGCACTATCTGTGAAGGGGACGGGAAAATCAAAAGGTATGTGTCGGGCTGAGCTCCGGGCTTTTCAAAGGGCGGTGCGGGTGAGTAGGATGTGCGGATGGAACGCAAGGCGAGAGTGGAGAGGACGACATCGGAGACGGCGATTTCGCTGGGGCTGGATGTGGACGGGACCGGGCAGGCGCAGCTGGCGACGGGCATTGGGTTTTTCGACCACATGCTCACGCTCTTCGCGAGACACGGGCTTTTTGATTTGGAGCTGAACGCGAGGGGGGATCTCGACGTAGATTTTCATCACACGGTTGAGGACACGGGGATCACCCTCGGGCAGGCGTTGACGAAGGCGCTTGGCGACAAGGTTGGGATCCGCCGCTATGGCCTGGCCTACGTGCCGATGGACGAGGCCCTCGTGCGGGTGGTTGTGGACCTGAGCGGGCGTCCGTTTCTGGCTTACAATGCCCCGTGTGAGGTCGAGCCGATCGGGGCTAGTTTTTCATTCCAGCTAGTGGAGGAATTTTTGCGTGCGCTGAGCGTGCATGGGGGAATGAACCTGCATGTCGATGTGCTGGCAGGGCGCGATGCCCACCACATGGCTGAGGGCGTCTTCAAGGCGCTGGCGCGGGCCTTGGACCAGGCGACGCAGCTGGACCCGCGTGTTCAGGGAATCCCGAGCACCAAAGGCGTGCTGTGAGCGGGAGGACGATCGGCGTGGTGGATTACGGGAGCGGCAACCTCCGCAGCGTATGCAAGGCGCTGGAGACTGCCGGCTCGCGGAGCGTGCTGCTCACTGGCCCGTCGGAGCTGGGCGACATGGATGCTCTCGTCGTGCCCGGGGTGGGGGCTTTTGGCGATTGCGCGGCCAATCTGCGGAGCACTGGGCTCTGGGAACCGCTGCGGGACTGGATTGCCGCAGGCCGTCCGTATCTGGGGATCTGTCTCGGCTATCAGTTGCTTTTTGAGTCCAGCGAGGAGTCCCCGGGCGTCGAGGGGCTGGGAGTTCTCCCGGGCCGGGTGATACGGTTTCCCAGCGAATGCGGGCTCAAAGTTCCGCAGATGGGCTGGAATACGCTCTCTAGCTTGCGCGGCCAGCTCTATGCCGGAATTCCTGAGGAGACCTCCGTATATTTTGTTCACTCGTTTTTTCCGGACCCTGCGGATCCGGCGCTTTGCAGTGCGACGTGTGATTACGGGCGTCCCTTTGCTGCGAGCGTCTCACGAGGCCCCCTCCATGCCACCCAGTTCCACCCGGAAAAAAGCCAGGCGGCCGGGCTGGCCATCCTGCGGAATTTTCTCAACACCCTATGAACCTGCTCCCTGCGATTGACCTGATGGGCGGCGATGTCGTGCGTCTGAAGCGCGGCCTTGCTGCGGAAAAAACCGTGTATTCCAACGATCCCGTGGCCTTTGCAAAGAAGTGGGAGGATGCGGGGGCGGACTGGTTGCACGTTGTCGATTTGGATGCCGCCTTCTGTGGGGAACCGAGCAATCTGGGTGCGATCGAGGCGATCTGCGCCTCGGTGAACATCCCTTGCGAGCTCGGCGGGGGGATGCGCAACTTTGAAAATGTCAGCGCGGCGTTCAGCGCGGGGGTCAGCAGGGTGGTTCTGGGCACGAAGGCCTGCGAATCGCCGGAATATATCTCCGAGATGTGTCAGGAATTTGGCGGAGAGAGGATCGCGGTCGGCATCGACGCCAAGAATGGAAAGGTGGCGGTGAAGGGATGGACGGAGACCACGGAGACATCCGTTGCGGATCTCGCGCTCCTCGCCCAGACGGCCGGGGCCGGGACGATCATTTACACAGACATCGCGACCGATGGGATGCTTGCCGGGCCGAATTTCCCCGAGCTTGAAAAGCTTCTCAAGCTGCTGGACTGCCACCTGATTGCCAGCGGGGGAGTCTCGAGTGCCGCCGATCTGATCCGCCTTGCCTCCATGCCCCGGCTCCACGGAGCAATCATTGGAAAAGCCCTCTACGACGGAGAGATCACCGGAAACCTGCGCGAGATCCTGCAAAACCGCTGATCCAATCGGCTCCGGGTCAGGGCTTACGTGGGACGCCTCACCGACAAGGCGGGCCCGGGTTTTTCTTGGGTCCAGGACAGCGCTCTTCGACAGTCAGGCGATTAGCGGATGCTTGGCCGGACGACAATGACGTCGTTGGTTTGGTAGAGAGCGGTGCCGTCTGCCGTGCTGCCGGAGTGGAAAACGAGTCGCAGAGGGTTGAGTATCGGGATGTTGCTAATCCCGTTTATGTTTGTGGTGGACACCGTGAAGCTCAGGTGGATGTTGTAGAGTGGCGGTGGATTCAATGAGGAGCAGCGCTCCGGGAGGATGTTGGTGATGGTTGCGGGGGCGAGACCGAGTTGCCAGAGCCGGGCGGCCTGCTCCTGGGCGTTATAGGCTTGGAGTGCATGGCCGTTGGCTTCGCCCTGAATCATGAGGGCGGAGGCCATGATGGCGGCGGCGGCAACGCCTGCTGCGAGGACGGCGCCGGCGATCAGGACTTCGATGAGGGAATAGGCTTCAAGGCGGGTGGGCGCGAGCCGGGGCGTTTCCCGGTTGGCGGCAGGACGAAGGGCCTTTAGTGCTTTCCTGAGTGCCCCCTCCTGCACCCCGGACATGCCGGACTGCGGAATAAGTGACTGCCGGGATGATGTTGAAGAATCGGCATCCTGCTGCTTGACGGAAAGCCCAAAGCGGCAAGATGGCAATTCTACGTATTGGGCTCGAAATGGCAGGGGCGCCTTCATGGTTATCGATTTTCCCCGTCCTCGATCCAGAGGATGCGATCGAAAATGATGTCGGCGTCAAAGCTGGGGTCCGTGTCGGCGGTAATATTCAAGTTGCCGGAGTTGATCGTCATCTGTTTATCGGTGCGAATGCCGCCAGTGATGTTCATGGAATAGCCGCCGGTGGGGAACTCGATGTTAATGGGCGCGGAGGAGGAGAGCGCAAATTTCCAATCGAATCGTTTATCCTGCACGGTCGTCTTGAGAACAAGAGCATTGGTGCTCTGAACGTTGAGGAAGATTCTCCGGTTGTTGGTAATGCCGGTGAGTTCGACGACTGCGAGGTTGGTGTTTGAAGGGGGGACGATGACGTGCATGACGTTCGGTGTGTAGGACGGGGTTGTAACGTCCCTGTCGTGCCGAAGGGTCAAGTGGGTCAGGAGCATATTGGTGTAGAGCCCGTAAGTCGTGTTGGTGCCGCTGCCTGCAGGCACACTGGTTATGTTGGTATACGTTTCCGGAATGGTTTCCGGAACTTTGTAGCGGAGGATGGCGTTGGCTTGATAGGTGTCGATATAAACTTCTGCTGTGCCCCCGGTATACCAGTTGGTGTAGTTGGTGCCGCCGGATCCGTTTGGCGAATTTGTTGTCGCGGTGAGGCTGGCGCCGTTCGTATTCTGGTTCTTGTAGAGAATGTTTTTGCGACTAACGAGGGGGTCATTTGCGACGTCGGTGCCAAGGCTATACGTTTCGGAATAGATGCTGGGGGGGGCTGCGAAGTAGCCGACGTATCCATTGGTGAGGCTGGCATTGGTTCCAGAGGTGAACGGGATGGACGCTGCCGCGGAGATATTGGGCCGGTTGCTCATGACGTTCGTCCAGTAGATGACGCTGTTGTTGGTCACCCAGTTTAAGGAAGAGACTGGGGTGGTGGGTTTGTTATGGAGGACGACCGGATATCCCAGAAGCAGCGGACTGCGGGATTTGATCAGGAATTTCCACCCCTTGGATTGAGTGCTGTTCGAGATGCTGGAAAATACGTCTGAAAAAAATGATTTGCCGCTCAATGGGGAGAAAGGATTGCCTTCCATCTGGTTGGTTTTTATCCAGAGCCCCCAAGAGCTGTTGGAAATTGAGCAACCTCCCCATGCCCCGTTGGAAATACTTGCAACCCAAGTCGAGTTTGATCCAGATGGCAGCGAGGTGAGCAGATACTGCCTGGCGAGAGCCCTCCCATTTTCCAGAGCGATTCGGTTTTGCACGCCCTGGGCTGTCGCGTCGGGATAGGCGGCTGCGGTGGCCATCATCTGTGCCCAAGCCGCCAGGACAAGGGTTCCGGCCAGTATGATCACCAGAGCGAAGACCATGATCGTTCCCTTTAAGCCGGAAAGGCTCTGGATCGGAGGTTTCATACGAAAGGGGAATCCGGAGATCGGAATGCGGAACGCTGGATGGAGGGCAGGCGCCGAGCAGGGGGGGGCATACGAGAGGCGGATCCGGAGATCGGAATCCGAAAAATTGCCGGGTGGCCACGCGGTGAGCAGGGGGGAGTCATAGTGGGGGGAAGGCCGGGAAGCAGAGGAAAAACGAGGTGGCTCCAGCCTGGCGCATGTAGTCCGAGCGCGGGCTGGATGAATTCGTGGCTTCGGGGGGGTAGGATGTGCCTAAATCCATGCGGTTTGTATTGGGCCACCAGACAACCCTGCGGGAGGGGTCGGGCCACCAGACAAAGTAGAATGGCCGGTTCTCGGCTTGCCGGTATCTCGCGAGGCCTAAGGCTGCGTTGGCTTTTGTGAAGAAGGCGGCGGGCGGGCACTGGTAGGTGCCATTGGTGGCGTCGGGATAGAAGACGTGATAGTAGGAGGTCATGTTCGTGCCGACATACCGCCGGACCGAGGCGTAGACGCCCTTCGGGCTGGCGATGTTGACCATGTCGCTCTCGTAGATGGCATCCACGGTGACATTCGTAGAGTCGTCTCTCGCATAGAGCAAATAGATGGAGAGGTTGGTCGCCGCAGCGGAGCCGTTGCCGTTGGCGTTGAAATTCGTGTAAACGACGCCGCTGGGATCGATCAGGTTCGTCCGGAAATTATCCGGCGTGATGAGCGTGCGGGCATCAAGGCTGCCCGGGATGGCAATGTTGGTGGGGCGGATCGAGTTCGGCTTGTTTCTGGCGAGGCAGACGACCGCTGTGGCCGAAGCCAGATCCCCAAGAAACTCCTCCCGGAGGCTGTTGGCCATGGCGGTTGCGGCGAAGCTGGGCGCTTCGCTGACGGCCGCACGGGGATCAGTCCATTGGTAAAAGGCATAGGCGTTTTGGTTCCCGATATCGACAGTGAGCTGGCGCCGCGACAGCCCCTGGGAGTTGATGGTGCTGAAGGCCATCACGGAGACGGCGATCACCGTGGCCCCGATGGCAAGGGCTACGACCAGTTCAACGAACGTAAAGGCATCGCTCCGGTGGGGATACTTCCTTGTGCGAGAGCTGCTATTCCTCTTCTTGTTGAGGCTTCGCATCATGAACGACTCCCATGAGAGTGACTTCTCTCTCCGTCAGGCCTTGCACTTCGGAAGCCTGACTGCCACTGAGCACTTCCGTGACCGCGGGGTTGGTAAGAGGAGGAAGCGTGGAGCGGCCTTTGAGGTCAATCTGTGCAAGGTTTTCGACGGCTTCACCGAAGAGGAATTGGGTGACGGTAGGTCTCAGGTTGACCGGCACCATGATTCTGCGTGGCTCTGCCGACGGATCCCTTTCGTGGAACACAAGGGTGATAATTCCATTTTCGAGAGATAAAACCTTGAGGACTTCGGATTGATTATTAAGCAAGGCTGGGAGGGTATCGCCCGGTTTAACGATTAAAGAACCCATGAGCGCCTGCTTCTTGCCCGGTCCCATGGTGGCACCGGTGACCCGAAGGGTGCCTAGAATGCGCCGGATGCGCGCCTCCTCGCTGAGGCCCTCGGTGGCGGAGGGCTCTGCGGCGCCTTTTTCCTGAACAATCTGGACAGCAAAGGGATTGCGCTCGCCGCTGCGGATCTCGATGGCTTCGCGGCCTTCAGGGAGCAAGGATGGGTCGCTTAAAGCAAAGACCACCGGGGAGGTGAAAAATGTGGCGGCGAGACCTGCGAGCCCCAAGCGGGGAAAGATGTGGATGATTCGACTCATTTTGTGAGCATCGGTTGTTCCAGGGCTACGTCCATGCGAATGTCATTTGCGCGGGTTCCCTTGGAGAGTCGGACATTACTCGTTCGGATCGTTGGCATTTGGACCTCGATCTGGCCCAGCCAGTTCATGAGACGGGCGTAGTCGTCTTCAAATGTCAGCAGGGCCTTCATTGAAGAAGGTATGGAGGGATTACCTTTGACCGGAGTCGTTTCAAAACGCTGGGAGAGGCTGAGCAGGTTGGCGTCCTTCACTCGCATGGACATATTGACCTCTGCACTTTGGGGGTTGTCAATGGTCAGGAAATAGGGCTGCCAGATCCGCAAAAACTCAATGAGGTCGGCCGACTGGCGGCGGAGGTCGGAGAGTTGGGACTGTTCCCGCAGGAGTTGGGAGGAGGCATCATCCTCAGCCATCTGGGCCTTGTCGGCTTCGTCTTGGACTTTGATGCGGTTGTTTTGGGCCCAGAGCGTCAGTTGGACGAGGGCGAGGATAAGGAGCGCGATAATTCCACAAGAAATGTGTTTATTATTCATTGCGGGGATTCCAGTTGCCCATCGGGAGGGCTGTTTTGTGGGAGTTTGCGGACCAGTGTGGCCTTGTAATCGAGGACACCACGGCCAAGGGTCTGGGAGGGCGAGAACGCGCGGTAGTTCATCGAGGAGATTCTGGCCATGGTCAGATCGAGTTGCTTGGTAGAGTCCGCCCCCATTTTGATTGCCATCAGGATTTTTCCCGGGTCGTCAACAGCACGGTCGAGGCTGAGGTCGAGAAGGGAGGTCTTTGGCCCCATGCTGCGGGTGATTTCCACGAGCAGGGGTTGAAGGGGCCTTGCACCGTTCACCCAGTTCTGGATGTCGGTGGCCTTCTTGATCTGAGCTTCGAGCGCGGCACGCTCGTTTTTTGACTGCTGGGTCTGGGCGACGAGGGACGACGTCTGGGCAATGTGGTTGTCCCTCTTTGCGATAGCAATGCGGAACTGTAGAAAGAAAATACTGCTCAGGATGAGGGCGACGGCAATCGAGCAGTAGAAGAGAATGGGGACGAGGCGGAGAACCACCGGAAGCGGGGGAGAAATATCCTTTCGGTCGGTCTTGAAGTCGTCGATCTGGCGGTCGGAAATTTGCATGGGGTGCAGCTAGTGTTTTACCATGAGGGATGCCAGGAGGCTGGGTTCGGAAAGGTCTTTGACTTCGCGCCCAGGGAAGGCGGCGGCGAGGCGTTCTGACAGTTCGGGCAGGGGCTCGTCACAGACGAGCGTAATGCCGATCCCCGGTGCGAGCCGGGAGTGGAATGGTGCCAGGAGGTCGGCAATCGGGCCAATGTCGTCTTCATAGACGTCCGTTCGGGAACGCAGCTCCATCCAGCGATCCTGATCCTGAACAAGCGCACATACCGCCCCCTCACAGCAGATGATGTAAAACGAACTGAAGGGGGTCTCCGAACCTTTTGTGGAGTTCGTTTCCGCCAGGGCATGGCGCAGAAGAAGGTAAGTTCCGCAACAGATGCGACCGACTCGGAAGCCCGACTCGCTGAACATGGCTTCCGTTTTGCGGGTCTGGTCCTCGTCGAAGGTGAGTAGGATGCTGGAATTGGTTTCCGGGTTGTGAGTAACGGCGTAGCGTTTACCCCGCTCGAACTTTCCACCGAGAATGGCGCGCGGGTTGGTTTTGAGAAGCTCTTCGCTGCCGGGGCGGCGGGAGAGATTGGTTTCGAGGCTGATGACGTAGCGGGTGTTGAGGGAGACGGCGCACCATCCGCGATCGGAGAGGGTTTTGAGGTGGTCTGCGGCCTGAGTGAGGGCCTCGCGGGGCTCCGCCTTGACGGATTCCGGCTCAAGCGGTTTCCCTGCGCGGGTGATTCCTCTCCACGACAGGCGGGCCCGACCGATGCCGAAAAAGATCGTGCGTTCATTCGGGAACCGGCGCCTCCAGGCGTCGGAGGGATCATCGGGCTCGGGGCGGAAGGCCGAAAAGTTGAGGATGGCTTTCAGGTCGATCGAGTTCATCGGGAAATTTCCGGCTGGCGTTCCAGGTAATCGCCGACCTCGTCCCAGGAGAAGGCGGCCCCGGTGGGAGCGGCGGAGCTGGAGAACCCTTCCTCCATTCGCAAGGCGATGCTCTTTTCAAAGTTATACATGCCTTTTTTCCAGCCTGTTTCGAGCTCCTGGTCGAGCTTCTTAAAATCGCCGCGTCGGATGATGTTCACCACGCCGTCATATTGCAACAGAACCTCATGGATGGGGAAGCGTTTTGATTTCCTTTCATCCAGCATCAGGCGCTGGCACATGATGAGGCGCAGGCAGTCCGCCATCGTTTCCTGAGAGCTGTCGAGGCGCTCGGAGGGGATCAGCTTGAGGAATCGCTGGACGGTCTGGGACGCGGTGGAGGTATGCAGGGTGGCCACGACGACGTGGCCGGTCTCGGCGGCCTGGAGGGCAATCTCGGCCGTCTCGCCATCACGGATTTCTCCGATGATGATCACATCCGGTGCCTGACGCAGCGCGGCTTTGAGGGCTTTGCCAAAATCGATTTCGTCGCTGCCCATCTCGCGTTGAGAGACGAGGGAGGGGAGGCCGTCGGGATAGACAAACTCGATCGGGTCTTCAAATGAGATGACGTGCTCGCGGCGGCGGAGCGCCCGGTGGAGGACCATCGAGGCAATCGTGGTGGACTTACCGCTGCCCGTGGCTCCGCAGATCAGGAAGAGCCCGTTTTTTGCTTCGAGGAAGGCCTTCAGGGCGGGCGTCGGGACTTTGATGGAACTCGGGTGGGGGATCTCATTGGGCAGGAGGCGCAGGACCCAGCGAAGACGGCCCTGGGTGAGCATTTGGCTCACGCGGAACCGGCGCCCGTGCAGGTCCATCGCACTGTCGTCGCAGCCGGGTTCGAGGTATTCGGGCACGGACATCTCAAAAATCGCCTCATCGAAAATCAGCTGCCCGTTGAATTTATACGAGAGCGGATCTCCGGGAGTGAGGTAGAAATCGCTGACCCCGTCAGCGAGCGAGAGGTCACGTATTCGAATGCCGACCGGAGAGTCTTCAGGGAGATCAAGGAGGCGCATGGGCGGTCAAGGGTTGGGAACATTTCCGTTGCTGTCAAGAGCCCCAGCGTTTTGGAGCGCCTCTAGCAATGTGGGGTTCGATCCATCTAACAGGCGATCATTTCCTGTCCAACCCAGCCGGTTAATGTGCTCTATCGCACTGGTTGTTGGGTTATCCCAGTTGCTGTAGTAAGTGCTTGGATCCACAACCAATGTGCTCGACCACTCGGGGTCGATTATGCCAGTTGTTTTCCAGACTACGTCTTCATAGTCCCGGTCACCACCCCCAGGGATGTCCTCGATCGCATACACGTTGTGTTGGAGGCTTACGGCTTGGCTCTGGGAGAATCCACCGACATCTCCTGTGTCGAAGGAAAGCGATGTCAGTGGATATTTGGTGCTAGTCTTGCTCGGATTCGAACCAGCGAGAAACGTTTTGGATCCGGCAAAGGTGCTGTCGGGAATGAGGATGAATGCCACGGCGGAGCCTGGGGTAAAATTTACAGTGTGCCCAGTTCCGTCCTTCTCTAGAGCAATCCCCCCCAGACCTAGAGCATTTCCCGCAACAACGCGCCTCACGGCCTCACGCATAAAATCCAATAACCCCTCTGCGGTAGCCAGATCATACGGAGGGTTGCCCATCCCCTCCAAAGAAAAAATACCGAGTTCCCCTTGGTATCCAGCTCCATCATAATACTTGTTGTCTGTGACGACTTCCCCGTTTCCATTTGGATCCACGATAGAGATGCCACCGGTAAGGTTGTCCTGGGGAGGAGGAGGTGGGCGTCCTCCTCCTGGCGCTGTCCCGGGGGTATTCCCATCCGTCGAAGCCAAATCGGTTGCCGGGGAGTGATCCCAGACCCAGCCGCCGGAAGTGGCGAGATCTTTTGTCGTTGACCGGCCCGTTTCGGAGGCAGCGGCATCCGAGGCGAGGGCCTCATCGAAGGTGAATTCCACGACTCCAGAGGTAACGGCATCGGCCACAACGAACTGGTGCTTGGAGGAATCCCATCTGGCGCGGCGGCGGCTGGTGTTGTCGCCGTAGTCCGCCTGCACTCGCGCGTCGAGCACGGCGCTGGTCACCCCTAGGACGCGTGAGGATTCTCCTTTGGATTTCAATTTTGCAAGTATCGCGTCAATCGTGGTGGAATCCGATCCGGTGAGCTGCGACAGGTCTCCGCCATTGCTGCGGTAGATTTCGATGGATTCGTTGATGGAGGCGACATCCTGATCGAGTTTGGTGGCTTCGGCGGCCTGCTTGGTGTTGGTGACGGTGACAACTCCGATGGCGCTGATGGCCGCGATGGCGGCAAGGACACCCAAAAGCTCGACTAGGGAGAAGCCGCACCGCCGGGAGGGGGAACGAAGCGTTTTCATGATTCCCACTTACACCCCAGGCATGAGGCAGGTCAAGAATATTGTTGCGTAGTTGCGTAATTTTGGCTAGTCAACACATGCAATGCCTGTGTATAACTCTGGCCATCCTGTTCTTAACCCTTGGATTTTTCTCTCAAACAACTTGGAATTCAGCCGCGTGGCGCGGGCTTGAGTTGGCTTTTAATCATCCCGTTTCCCCCATCTCAATTTTGTGAATAACTCCAGAATTTTCCTTGTAGCGATCCTGCTTTTCTCGCTGGCAGCCCCGGTGGTGGCGCTTCCTCCGGCTCCATTCGTTGTGGAGGCTCCTCCGAATGCGGCCTACCCCGACTACGGCCCGGGCAATCAGGCGGCGGCCCGTCTGCGGCGTGCGCCAACTCGGATGTTCACCTTCGACCGGGCGGCCCTGCGCGACGTCCTTCGCTATCTGGCCGATGACGCGGGGATCCCCTACATCGGGATCCCGGAGAGCAATACCGCAAACAGCCGGTTGATCACCTTCACGATGGAAGCCAGCCCTTTCGTTGCACTGGAGAGCGTCTGCCGGGACAACGGGGTGCGCCTGAGCTACGAGAACGGCGTCTGGTATATGCGGACGGTGGACGAGGAGCGCGAGCGCCGCCTTCGCGAGGAGGAGGACAACAAGCTGATCGGGGTTGCTTATCGACTCCAGTATGACCCGGTGGATCGAGTGGATTTTCGCGACGACGCGGCATCGCAGGCTCAGGGAGGTGCTGATGCTACGACCACCACCGCCAACCCGAACTTGCCGTTGCAGAACTCGCAAAAGGTATTCACATCGCGTGCTCCCCGGATTGTGAACGAAATCCGAACGATGCTTGGGCTGCCTCCGATCAGCTTCAATCCCGATGGCTCTGTGCAGGGAGAAAGTGTGACCTCCGGATCCACTGTGGCTTCAACCGTTGAGTCAGCCGCCGCGGCCGGCCCAGCCGCAGGAGCCACCGCCGCCGCGCCAGAGCGGCTCAACCCCACCTATGTTCCTCCGCAGACCCCGCAGGTGATCTACAATACCGACACGAACCTGCTCTGGGTCGTTGCGACCCGGGCTCAGCACAAATGGGTGGCTGACTATTTGATGCAGGTCGATCAGCCACAGGATCTCATCGCCATCGAGGTCAAGTTTTTCGAGACGACAAAAGATCCTCGCAAGGAACTCGGCATCAACTGGGCCGGCACGATGCAGGGCGGGTTTGAAGTGGCGGCAAGGGATATCCGGGTGTCTCCGGCTGGCGACATCACTTTAAGCTCCACTGCGGACACACAGACGACAAGTTCCACTGGAGTCGCCAAAAATCTCAATTTCACGGGGGATAGAGCAACCTCGCTCACGGCCGCCGCTCCCTATTCTGCTGTCCTTTCCACCAGCGACGTCGTCATGGCCATTCAGGCCTTCATGAGCGACGACAAGACGAGCTTGGTGCAATACCCTCGTGTGCTGACGGTGAACAACCGGGAGGTCGCAATCACCACGGCGGAAAACACCCCGATCAACACGGGGGTTTCAACGGTCCAGACCAGCGGCAGTTCGACGACTCCGGTCGGCACTCTGGGTTACATCCCGGTTGGAACCCAGATCAACATCCTGCCCAAATCCATCGGCAAGGATGAGGTGGCTCTGACCGTGGCCATCACGATCTCGACGATCGTGCGATATGTCCAAGTTGACCTTGGAATTTCGACGGCGAACAACCTCTATCCTGTCACAAGCGAGCGAATTTTCAACTCCTCGCTTCAGGTGCCATCAGGATATACGCTAGCTGTGGGCGGTCTGGAGGCCGTTGACGATGCGAAGAACACCAACGGAATCCCGTTCCTTCAGGACCTGCCCGGCGTGGGGAACTTGTTCAGATCCAGCGACCGTCAGCGCCGCAAAAAGAACCTGATTATTTTCATCACCCCGACGCTGATCACGAACAAGAAGGCGACGCGCGGCATCAGCGAGACGCCGGAGTCGGTTGTGCCGATCCGTCCGAACGATCCGACACCGCCGGCCTTCACTCCGGACGGCCACTTGGTCGGGGGCTACAATGCCCTGAATGCCGCCTTTGCGTGGTTCGACTTCCAGGCGAAGTGGTTCAAGCAGATCAACCGGGAGAACCGGACGGACAAGGAGACCATCAAGCAGCTCCGCGCTGTGATCTCCTCCGTGCGGATGGTGCTCGCCGATATCTCCGTCATGATGGATAATGCCGACGCTGCGCGGGCGTCGCGCCTGCAACAGGACGAGGATCGGGCGATGGCGATCTTGACCGATCTGAACAAGATTCTCGCCTACGCTCAGGACAATGTGATGTAGGTCGGGCAGGGGCAGAGAAACGGCACCAATTTAACGGAACGTAGCAGCAGTATCTTTGCGCTTTTCCCCCAATAGGGGTAAACCAAGAGGCAAAGACGCCGCATTTTGATTGCCAGAAGGAGTTTGGATGTTCAATCGCACGGCGACAGGTTACGGACCGCATTGAGACGGTGCCGAGTGGCTCAGTTCCGGAAGGCGTAGAGCAACCCGCAGAGGGCGGCCCCGATGACATAGACCAGCACGGGGTCGGAGACGAAGTAGGGGTATCCCATGAGAACGACACCGAGGAGCATCCTGGCGGCAGAAGCTGTGCGCTTTCCGTGGACGAAGGCCCCCATGCCGATGGCTCCGAAAAGGATCGCGCCGAACAGGCTGCCGGGAGTTGGCATTCCATAATCCTAGCACCCACGAGTGCCAGCCGAAGAAAAAAATGTCAGTGCCTTGCGGAAGCGGTGCGAATCCGCCCTCCCGCTGCCAGTGCAGGATCAGCAGCTCCCCCGCGGCTTGCGCCCCAACGGCTGCAAGAAAACCGAGTATCGAGCAAAATCAACGGTTCCACTATTTGCGGACATCCTTCGGATTGCAGTGCTCCGCCGAATACGGCCTGCGCGAGCTGGCAGAACTCGAGCCCCGGGACGGATCGCCTATGCCAGTGGGTGGATCAAGGTCGAATGGCACATCGAAAACGGGAAGATTCAGCCAGAGATCCATGCCCCGGAAGGCGTGAAAATCCGATTTCTTCATTCCGGGCCAGAAGCTTCCCAAGCATCGCGCGTGCTCCGGCCCGACCAAAAAATTCTCTACAGATACGATTGACCACCGCTCCTGATACGGGCCGGTGGTTCTTTGTGCACGAGATTCCTGCTGGAAACTTCAACAGAGAGAACCACCAATGAATACAAAACTCGCCATCAGGATCCGGGGTAAAACCCCGGCCACCACCCCTGGAGCAACAACGGCACCTGGTGGTGCTCACTACACCAAGTACCTGCCCAATGACACGAAGCGCCTGGTGCGGCGGAGCCTCCGCACGGCCGAGCGGGCGATTGCACGCTTCCTGCGCGACAGCGTGCTTTTCGAAGCGGGAGCTATGAACGATATTCGCCGGAAGTGTTGAAAATAATGTTGTAAACCAACTACGCTTCCTGACGTAACATCCTCATAATGACAAAAGTGGAGGCGAGGGGAGTCGAACCCCTGTCCTTAAAGCGATCTACACAACCTTCTACATGCTTAGGCGGTCTTTGTGCTCGGGGTGGAGCTGCGAACCGTCACGCTACCCACCCCAAAGCGGCCACGAAATCGATTCATACCCTGCCGCGGCCACCCCGGCTTGGAATTAGCCTGCTGTCGTCGCATCCCGGCTTAGCAGGCGTCTGCCGGGACACGTCGTGGCTACTTAGGCCGCGAGTGCGAGATCTTCGTAATCTGCGTTTATTTTGTTTGATCCGATTTTTTACGAGGCCAACGAATCATCCTCGGCATGCGGGCCGGGCTTCACACCTCAAGTCGAAACCAGTACGCCCCCAGTCATCATGAGAATACAGCGGGATTTCTGGAAAATCAAGCCCGGAAATGAGCGCTTCGCGACTCCGCAGCGGGCCGGCGATTTTTCCGTAAAAAAATTCCTGGAATTTGCATCTTGTCCGCTGGAGGGAATGCGGTATTGTTTTCAGCCCACGCCAGGGTAGCTCAGCGGTAGAGCAGGGGACTCATAAGCCCTTGGTCGGGAGTTCGATTCTCCCCTCTGGCACCAAAAAATATTTATGGCCAATACCAAATCTGCAGCAAAGAGCGCACGTCAGGACGTGCAACGTCGTCAACGCAACGCCGGTGTTATCACCGGTCTCAAGACCGAGCAAAAGAAATTCCGCGCGGCGTTGGCCGAAGGGACTTCCGACTCCGCCAAAGCCGAATTTGTGGCGCTGACATCCGCCCTCGACAAGGCGGCGAAGCGCGGCGTGATTCACCGCAACGTGGCGGACCGCAAGAAGAGCCGCCTGACAAAGGCGCTCCTCAAGGCGAAGGCCTGAGTCCAGGCAAAGGCAACGCATTCGGCGGCTGCGCCGTTGCGAATTCCTTTGCGGTTGAATTCAGCGTGGGGATCGCGTTCTGTGGTGGCTGGTGACGACGCTGCGCGCGAGAGTATTGTATCCGGTTTCCCGTCCTCCAGTGGAGGACGGGATGGTCTGCGTTGAGGCGGGGGAAATCCGGGGTTGGGGACGGTGGGACGGGCGTCCGGCGACGGATCTTGGGGAGGTTGTCCTGATGCCGGGGCTGATCAACTCCCACTGCCATTTGGACTATTCGGCGATGCGGGGGGCGATTCTGCCCAATGCGAGTTTCTCGACATGGATCCGCCGGATCAACGAGTTGAAGCGCACGCTGGATGACGACGACTACCTTGCCTCGATTGCTGCGGGGTTCGACGAGCTTCTTGCTAACGGCACGACGTCTGTTTTTAACATTGAGTCCTTCCCGGAGCTGATGGTGCGCCTGCCGCCGCCACCGATCCGCACATGGTGGTTCTATGAGCTGATGGACGTCCGCAACCGCCTGCATACTGAGGATGTGGTTGCCGGGGCTCTTGGATTTTTTGAAGAGCGTCCGGGCTGGCTGGGAGGCTTCGGCCTTTCGCCGCACGCGCCCTACACGACATCCGCTGAGCTCTATCGCGCGGCCCGGTTTTGCTGCGAAAAATACGGGATGCCCTTCATGACGCATCTGGCTGAGTCTGACGAAGAGCGCGAGATGTTTCTGGAGGGCCGGGGAAAATTGCACAACTTCCTTCAAGGGCTGGGACGTGATATGTCCGATACCGGCGGAATTTCTCCTGTTGCGCATTTGGCCGCCGCCGACAGCCTGCCGTCGGGTGCGTTGCTGACGCACATGAACTGGATGGAGGAGGAGGACTGGAAGCTGATCCGTGGAAAAGGGTTCTCCATCGTGCATTGTCCGTGCTGCCACGAGTATTTTGGGCGTCCCCGGTTCCCGCTGGAGCGATTTCTGGAGGAGGGCCACAATGTCTGCCTGGGGACCGACAGCCTTGCCAGCAACCGCCAGCTCAGCCTTTTTTCCGAGATGCGTTGTTTGGAACAGACTCATCCCGGCCTTTCGCCTGGGACGCTCATCGAGTTCGCCACGAAGAACCCGTCGCGGGCGATCGGGATGCCGGGCCGCCTCGGAGAGATCTCAACCGGAGCGGTGGCCGACCTGCTGGCCCTGCCGTATGCGGGATCAATCGAGAATGTGGCTGGTGCCATCTGCTCCCACGACGGGGCCGTCGCTTGGACCATGGTCGCCGGGCAGATCAAGCCCCTCTCCGTCCTGCCCTGAGGGCGGGTCAGAGCATTTTGATCGTCAGCGGGAATTTATAAGGCTCGCCGTTGCTGGCCTTGAGAGTGCCGAGAATAACGAAAACGAGCCATGCGATGCCAACGGCGAAGGGGAGGATGATCGGGACCACGATGCAGGAGCCGATGACGGCAACGGCCACCGAGACGATCATCCAAATCGTCCAGGAAATCTGAAAGTTTAGGACTTCGCGACCGGCTGCGTCGATTGCGGTGCTTTCAGGTTTTTTGACGAGCCAGATCACGAGGGGTCCGATGATGTGTCCCAGCGAAGGCAGGACAAGCCCGGCCAGAGCGCTGATGTTCAGGAAAACAATCCATTGCTGCTCGGTGATGTTGCCAGGAGGAGGCGTCACGGGCGCGGGGGGGTCGGACGGGGCTGACGACGGGGTTGCAGAAGCGGATGGGATTTCCGGAGAGGAAGCGTTCTCCGGTGCTGGATCATTGGGTTGATTTGTCGGTTCCATGTGGGTTGTTTAGAGCAGATTTTGTGCCGGGACGGAAGAGGAATTACCCCTGTCTTCGGGCAAGTTCTTTAGCGCAGGCCTTGCATGCTGTGCCGGACTGGGGTTGGAGGATGAAGAGAGCGGATTCGTCATCCTTGCGTTTATTTTTACCACAGAGCGAGAGCAGGAGGCCATCCTGGGATCTGGCCTCGTAGTAGTGAGTCTGCGAGGAGCGGGTGGGTTCGAAATCGGTTGCCCAGCCCTGCCGGCCCTGTGGCACGTAGGTGCGGAAGACGAACTCCTCCGTGGATGTGCCGTAGTCGTTCCGGTAAATCCAGTATTCCTTTTGTCCGCCGACGACTCGGAATCCGTAGCGGGCATTCAAAACATCCTGCGAAAGCGAGCAGAGGAAGATGATCGGGGTGCGGTATTTTCCGGTGGCATCCTGGACGTAGAAGTAGCCGTCCGGGTGGCGGCACATGGATTCGAGTTCGGTTTTCAGGCTCATGAGTTGTGAGGGGACGAAAGTTGCCAAGAGCATACCAACCGTTGGATGGATTTCGAGGAGATTTTGTCTGCAGCAGGAGCGTCGTGGAAAGGAAGTCGAGAACATGCTGAATGTTGATTCTGCGCGAGCATGCACCAGCAAGGTCACCAATGAGTTTCTCGCAGGGAGAAGGGTTCTGGAAGGGATCATCCGCCAGAATGCCCATCAGACTCTGCGCATTCGGTTTCAGAGCAGCACTCGCGAGCTTCCTGGCTGAACGCCAAGCTCAGGTACCCCGATCCGGCGCGCAAGCTCAAGCTGTGGGGTGAAAGAGAAATAAAAAGTCGACTGGTCGCTTCCAGGGGTTAGCTGCAGCGTTAGCCCATATCTCTGTCGAGCAAATCGTCATTCCGAAAAAGTTTTTTCCCCCGCATGACGTAAACGATGTAAACAACATGATTCTGTGCGCGATAGAAAATGCGAGCTGGTGGCATGACAAGTTGGCGATACTGTGTGCCTTTGAGTTCGGCGGGCACTGATCCACTCTTTGGGTGGATTGCAAGTTGTTCGATTCGCTCAAATACTCGCTGAACAAACTTGCTCGCAGCTACCGGCTTATCGAGAGAAATGTAATCCGCGATCTCATCAAGATCTTGGAGGGCGGGTTCAGTCCAGATTATGCGCGCCATCGCACCATCCTCTGCTTTGCTTCCCTATGGGAAAGAACGCGCTTCTCCAGAATGGCTTTCTCACCGCGAGCAATACCCTCAAGGAGCGTCAATCTGCTCTGCATGCCTTCATACATCTGCACATCAATGAGATATGCAGCGGGAAGACCATGCTGCGTTATCAGCACGGGCTCCTGGTCACTGGCAAGCTGAGATATGACGTCGGTCGCCTTGCGCTTGAGGGTTGTCACGAGTTCGGTTCGCATGCAGTGATACTAGAGTAGCACTCGCTATCACGCAAGTAGAAAAGCCGCCATGATTAATAACACTAAGAAAAGGGGGATCATCCGAAGAGGCCTTTCTTTTTTACGGGAGAGGCCTGACGCATGAGGGATTCCATGCGGTCGCGGTCGCGGCCATTGGCGATGGCTTGTTCTTTGGAGATGGCACCCGAGAGGTAGAGGCCGGCGAGGTCCTCATCGATCGAGTGCATGTCGTCTTTTGCGCCGATTTCGATCAGGCCGACGAGCTGTTCCCATCGGCGCTCGCGGATGCAGGCGCGGACGCCGGCATTTCCGGTGAGGGTTTCGGTGGCGAGGACGCGGCTGGAGCCGTCTTCGGTTGGGATGAGTCGCTGGGAGATGACGGCCTCGAGGGCATTGGCGAGCTGGGCCACAACCTGGGGTTGCTGGTCGCCGGGGAAGGCGTCGACCATGCGGTCGATGGCTTTTGGGGCATCGATTGTGTGGAGGGTGGCGATGACGAGGTGCCCTGTCTCAGCGGCCGTGATGGCGGCGCCGATGGTCTCCGGGTCGCGCATCTCGCCAACGAGGATGACGTCGGGATCCTGGCGGAGGGCATGCCGGAGCGCCTCACCAAACGATTTTGTGTCGCTTCCAATCTCGCGCTGTTTGACGAGGCAGCGGGCATTCTGGAAAACGTATTCGACGGGGTCTTCCACGGTGACAATGACCCCGCTCCTCTGCTGGCTGATGTGCTGGATCATGGAGGCCATGGTCGTGCTTTTTCCCGAGCCGGTGATCCCTGTGACGAGGACGAGGCCGCGTTCCCGTGAGCAGATGTCGAAGATGCTTTGACGGTGGCCGAGGCTGCCAAGCTCGGGGATGGTGCCCGGTATATAACGGAAGGCTCCCTCGAGAGCTCCGCGGCTGAAGTGGGCATTGGCGCGGAAGCGTCCGAGCCCGTCCACCTGGATGGCGAAATCCAGTTCCCACTCCTCTTCGAGGCGGGCGCGTTGGGCCTCCGTAAGGATGCCGGAGATCAGGTCCCGGCAGAACTCGACGGTGACGGCTCGTTCATCGAGAGGCACGAGGCTGCCGTTGACGCGAGCCATGGGCGGGGCATCGGCGCAGAGGTGAAGGTCCGAAGCTCCAGCGGTCACGGTGCGGGAAAGAAGATCAACAAGATCAAACGGGTTATCCATGGCTTATTTACGGGTGGATTGGGTGGAGGAGCTGATCCCGCGCAGGGAGCGGGCAAATTCCTGGGGGTTGTCGGAAATTTCAAGCGCAGTGGCTTCAGAGATGCGATTCTCGCGCACGAGGCGGAGGAGGGATGAGGCGAACGAGCAGGCTGAGCGTTGATCGCCGCGCGCGATAAAGTCCTGCAGGTCGGTCAACCGTCCTTCGGCGATGATTTTGCGGGAGGAGGCGGCATTGGAGAAATACTCGCAGGCGAGGGCCCGGGAATTGTCGGCAGCCGGGATGAGCTTTTGGCAGACGATGCCGAGGAGCTGCGAGGCCAGCGTTTTGCGCACGGCCTCCCGTTCGTCGGCGAGGAAGAGGAGTTCGAGTCGGGTAACGACGTCGGCAACGGACGACGCGTGAAGGGTGGCGAAGACGAGGTGGCCGGTCTCGGAAGCCTGGATGGCGGTCTGGGCGGACTCGGCATCGCGGATTTCGCCGAGGAAGATGACGTCCGGGTCCTGCCGGAGAGAGCGGCGGAGGCCTTCGGGAAATGTCGGGGTATCGATTCCGACTTCGCGCTGGGTAAAAAACGAGGTTTTGTCCTGGAAGAGGAACTCGACGGGGTCCTCGATGGTGATGATGTGCCGGGCGACCGACTGGTTGATTGACTCAAGCATGGCGGCGACCGTAGTGGATTTTCCCGAGCCCGTGGGCCCGGAGACGAGCACGATACCCGACGGGCGGTCCGCCCACTCGCGCAGGATCTCAACCGGCAGGCCGAGAGACTCCATGGTCGGGATGTCGCTGCGGATGCGTCGCAGCACGGCTCCCATGGCGCCAAGCTCGCGGAAGAGATTCACGCGGAAACGGATCCCATCCGTCGTTGAAAAACTGGCGTCGTGATCACGGGCACCCGTGGGAGCGCCGCAGGCCTTGCCGAGCGAGTCAAGGTCCGCGTCATCCGGCAGTGGGGACTCCATCGCCACCAACTCGCCGTTGATACGCACAACCGGTTTGCGTCCGCAGCGGAGCAAAACATCTGAAGCCCCACCCTCGACGGCCGCGCGCAGGATCTCATCGAGAAGGGGGGAGAGCATCAGGCAGGTGTATCAAGAAGAGGGAACCGGCGTCGAGTGCGAAGAGATACGGTGCGAAGAGATGCGGCCCCAGGCTTCGAGGGCGGTGAGGGTTCCGAAGTCGGCGTGGAGTTGGAGGAGGCCCTGTTGTTGGCGGGCGGAGCGCATGAGCTGGCGGTCCACGGAACCGATGAGCCATTCGCTGGCAAGACGGATGCGACCGGCCGGGGTGGTGCCGGGGAGGGCCGTCAGGACCTGGCGGGCGCGGTCCAGCGGGAGCGAGGGGATGTAGGCGTTGACGAGGAGGTCGCGGATGCGGTCTGGTCCGACGAGGGCGAGGTCTTTATCCAGTCGGGAAGCCGAGAGGTTCCAGTGGCGTGACCAATAGGGGTGGGAGAGGTTTTCAAAAAACGAACGGAAGCCGGTTTCGCCGCTGGATTGGACGGCGGATCGAAGGGCGGGAAAGTGCGAAGAAATCGTCGCGAGGGCCCCCATCCGGCGGTGCGGGTGGTTCGAGGGGCGGATGCCCGAAAACTTCCAGAGTTCTTTTGAGATGATGAGGCGGGCGAGGGGATCGCGCAGGGCCCACCAGGTTTCCCAGAGCGGTTTCAGGTAGTCGCGCGTGGGGGCACTGGCGTCGTCAAACGTCCGGGGTTCGAGGAACCCGGCCAGACCGAACAGGCGGGCCTCGCCATCGGGACCGGCGGACGCGCGGAGGCCGTTGCGTTGAGCGGTGAGGAGGAACGGGATGGCATTATTTTTGTAGCCGAGGGCGGCAGCGATGGCGTGAAAGAGTGCGGTGTCGGGACCATGGAGCGAGATGGCTCGCATGTGGGAGGAGTGCTTGGCGCGAAGGCGGAATTCGGCCGCCTCCTCAATCATGACGAGAGCCTCATTGATTCCGACGGCCCCGGGGGCATGGCGGAGCGGGCAGGCCGGCTTCTGGGCTGGGTTCAGAAGGGCTTGGGGGACGGCTCGAAAGCCTGACGTGCGGGCGAACGATGTGGCCGGTGGAGTGTGGATGAATAGCTGGAGGAGGACGCCATCATAGGCCGGGTTCGTGGCATGTCCGTGTCGTTCCCAATCGCGCGGGTCCATGTCCACCTCCAAATCCCCGATTTGCTCTGTCCCGCCGTCGAAGACCATGCGGGCTCCCTTGAAATCGGGGCCGGACTCTTTATTCCATTGGCCGAAATGGAGGATTTCGACGAACTGGCCCGAGGTGGTTTCCCATTTCGTGCCGTATTCTCCAGCGAAGAGTCGGGCTTGGATTTCCAGTTCGGAGAGCCGCGAAGGCGGGGATTCGCGGAGGAGGAGATCACCGCGCGCTGCGCCGTAGTTGCTCATGGCCTCATCTCCGGCAGGGGGGGGGGAGGCAGTGGGGTGGGCGTCGGCGTTGGGGGAGGAGTGGGCGTCGCGGAGGGAGCCGGCGAGGGCGAAACTACGATAGGGGAGTGTTTGGGAAGCGGGGTCGCGGTGGGAACGGTGATCGGGCCGGTCAGGCCGATGGGCTCAACGGATGGGGTGGGCGCGGGGCTGGTCAGGAAGCGGGCGAAGAGGTTTTTTTGCGGGCCGGCTGGCAGGCCTTCGGTGGCATTGTGTGCCAGCGCATCGGCTTCGGAGATGCGGTTGAGAGCCACGAGAGCCTGAATGGATTCGAGGCTGATGCGGAGGCGGACGAGCGGATTCGTTGCGACCTTGGCGGCTTGTTGGAAGCTGACAAGGGCATCCGACCACTCGGAGGCCCCGAGTTGGGCGGTGCCGAGCCCTTCAGCAAACAGGCTGTCACCCGTTTGCTGTGAGGCGGCGAGGAGTGGTGCCGTAGCTTGGAGTGCGTCGCCTTTGGCATTCAAAACGAGACGGCGATAGGCTTGCCATGGGTTTGAGGGGTCGTCTGGCAGGTGGTTCCGCCAAGAGGCATAGGGCCGGTAAAGCGGGTCGCCGATAACCACGCCCATCCAGGAAAGCGCCTTTTGCGACATCCAGGCGCTTTCCGCGAGAGTGAAGCCGGTCATGAGGCGGTCCTGAAAGATATCGAGGTTGGCGGTCAGGGAGAGATACGGCTCATAGACATTGCCGAGGGTGGCAGCGGCGCCGCGGGCGAGAAGTGGGCCGCACCAATTGGCTGTTGTGCTCCGGAGCGTGGCCGCGCTGAAGGAGTGGATGTGAACGGCAACGGCACCAGGACGAAACTGAAAGGCCGGATCAGCAAAAGGCCCGTCCGCATTTCCCGCATACCATCCGTAATAGACCGCCGCGTCCGTGATCGGATAGCCCGTTGGAAAGGTGGGGGGAAGGTCGTCAAAATGGCTGGGCAGCCCCTGCTGGCGCATGGCGGACAGGGCATTTTTCATCCAGGTGTCGCCCTCCGCGTAGCCGCCCGACGTGATGCCCCGGGCATCCACGTAGGACCAGCCCCAGAGGCCGGATTTTTCCGCCGAGATGGCATCGTCGATCATGGCGCGCACGATAAACGGGCTTGGTCCGTCGAGGCGGGCCGTCAGGAGGAATCCGGGATAGACGGGTTCGTCCCGGATTGGCGTGAACCGTCTGTAGTAAGGATTGGGGACGATTCCGGCCGGGCTGGGGAGGGGCATGGCAAGGGTGGTCAACTCGCTGTCCACCGAGGCGTCGTTGCGGGCGGCGATGAGCTCGGGAAGACCGGGGATCGTTGTGGACGGCGGGATGGTCGGGTCGGGGGCGATCTTCAGGGGAATGCCGCGGATGAGTGCGACGAAGCGGATGGTGGTGGCGGTGACGATTTTTTGTCCCGAGGCGTCGCGGATGAACGTCCACCATCCGTTTTTTTGAAAAATCTTCCGGAGTGGGGCGGCGATGGTCGCGTCGTAATCCGCCCGCTGGATTTCCTCCGCCGCAGGGCAGTTGAGGCCGATCACCTGACTGGCCGGGATGCCGCGTTTTTCCGCGTAATACTGGGCCAGGCCGGGAGAGTCGGGGTCGTTTTTGTTGAAGACGACAAGGGTTGAGTTCGAGTCGATGCCTGCGGCGGTGGCTGGGGAAGGTTCGGCTAGGAGGATGAAGGCTGCCAGGCAAACGGTCAGTGTGCGCAGGCGGGCAGGAAAATGGCGACCGAACCCAACTTGGACCACCGAAGTGGCATCGGCATCCTGCCGATGCGTTGATTGCCGATCCATGGGCAGGATGCCCATGCTACTATTTCTAAACCGTGATGCGAAGTCCATCGTAGGCAAGGCGGATGTGCTCCGGCAGTTGCGCCTCGGTTTCGGCGTGGCCGAGGTCGTGGCACATGTGGATGAAGTAGGTTTGTTTGGGCTGGATCCGGGACACGGTGGCGATGGCCTCCTCGACGGTCAGGTGGGTCGAATGGTGGGTGTATCGGAGGGCGTCGAGAACAAGCACCTCGACACCCAGAGCGGCCTCGACCGCCTCTGGCGGCACGGAGTGGCAGTCGGTCATGTAAGCGAACCGCTTCCTTCCCCCACGCCAGAAAATGAGCCCGCTTGTGGTCATGCGTCCGTGCGGAAGATCGACTGGAATGATACGGGTTTCCCCAAGGGAAAACGGACCCTCGAACGGGCAGGGCTCGGGGCGGACGTAGGTCCGGTATTTCGGCCCGCTATCAAATGCGTATTCAAATTTCTTGGCCAGTTCGGTCAGGGTGTGGGGGGATCCGTGGAGAGGGATCGTTTTGTCCTCGATTTCGCAGAACCGCCGGAGGTCGTCGAATCCGAGGATGTGATCGCTGTGCGAGTGCGTATAGACGACCGCGTCGAGGTCGGCGATCCCCTCGCGCAGGCATTGGTGGCGGAAGTCGGGTGGGGTATCCACACAGAACGAGCACTCCGGGGAGCGGACATGGATGGCCGTGCGCAGGCGCTTGTCGCGCGGATCGGAGGAGTGGCAGACGGCACAGTTGCATCCGATCACGGGGATGCCATGCGATGTGCCCGTCCCTAAAAATGTGATTTCCAACCCGTCCATCGCTTTGCTTTCGGCGGCGACAATGTCATAGTCCGCGAATGTCCGCAACGCTGGCCTCACTGCGCATCAGAAATTTGGCATTGGTCGAGGATCTCCTCTGGGAGCCTGCTGCCGGGTTTACTGCGATTACGGGGGAAACCGGAGCGGGCAAGTCCGTCATCCTGGGCGCGGTGAAGCTGATTCTCGGCGAGCGCGCCGACAAGACGCTGATCAGGACCGGGGCCGACTTCTGTGCAGTCGAGGGGGTTTTTTCCTTGGCGTCGGGCTCGCCGGTGCATGGGCTTCTGGAGGCATCGGGGGTCGAGCCGTGTGAGGAAGGGCGCTTGCTCATCCGGCGAACGATCAGCGCGAATGGTGCCGGCAAGCAATTTGCGAATGGGTCGCCGTGCACGCTGGCACTCTTGCGGCAGGCCGGGGACCTTTTGCTCGACCTTCACGGGCCGCACGACCACCAGAGCCTGTTTTCGCGCGAGCAGCAGATGGCGCTTTTGGACAGTTTTGGAGGCTCGCAGGACGCGGCGGGTGTTTTTCAGGACCATCGCCGGGAGTGGATGCACCTGGTGGAAGAGAAGCAGCGCCTGGCTGAAAACTCCGCTGCGATCGCACGCGAGATCGATCTTTTGACGCATCAGACCCGCGAGATTGAGGAGGCGGCCTTGCGACCCGGGGAGGAGGAGCCCTTGGTTGCGCGGCAGAAAGCCGCCGCAAACGCGCATCGCCTGGGGGAGCTCACAGCCGAGCTGTCGGCCTTGCTTGGGGATGGGGAGGATTCCCTCGTTTCGCGATTCACGGATGTCGTGCGTCTGACCAAGGAGCTTCACCGCTTGGATCCACAAGCGGAGTCCGTGGCGGAAAGTGCTGTGGAGCTCTCGGAAAGCCTCAGCGACCTCGGACGTGACATCGAACGCTATGCGGGGGCCTTGGAGTCCGATCCGGCGCTGTTGTCTGAGATCGAGGCCCGGCTTGATGCCATCCAGACTCTCAAGCGCAAATATGGGGCGAGCGTGGAAGAGGTGCTGGCTTTTGGAGATCAGGCGGGGAAACGGCTGGCAGAGCTGGTGGGGCGCGAGGGACGAAGTGCGGGACTGGACGACAAAATTGCGCGGGCTGAACGAGCCATGCACGCTGCCGGTGCCAAGCTCACAAAATCCCGCAGAGCTGCGGCCCCAAAGCTCGAAACCCTCGTCAAGCGGCACCTGAGCGACCTGGGATTTGCCAAGTCCGGGTTCAGCATCCTCCTCGAGGACAACCCGGGACCCCATGGCAACGAACTCGCCGAATTCTTGTTTTCTCCCAACCCCGGCGAGCCCGAGCGCCCGTTGCGGGCCATTGCTTCGAGTGGAGAAATCTCGCGCGTGATGCTGGCGATCAAGACCGCCCTGGCCGGCCAGGACAGCGTTCCGGTTCTGATTTTTGATGAGATCGACGCGAATGTCGGCGGCGAGATCGGGGCGAAGGTTGGCGCAAAGATGAAAGAACTTGGCGGCCGGCACCAGGTGTTCTGCATCACCCACCTCCCGCAGGTCGCTGCGCAGGCTTCCGCCCATTTTCTTGTCGTGAAGGACACCGGCGGGGGGCGGACGGTGACCCGTCTGGCAGCGATGGATGGCGAGGAGCGGGAGAAGGAGATCGCGCGCATGTTGGGAGGAAAAGCGGGGTCGGCCATTGCGCATGCCAAAGCCCTCCTGGCAGAAGGCTGACAGGAGACCGCAAGACATCCTCATGCCAATCACCCAATATTTAAAAAACCTGACTCCGTTGGCGGTGCAGGTTGCGGATGTTTTGCTGGAAGGGACCTCCGGAGTGCCGGTGGATCTATGTGGGACGCAGGTGTGGATCCCGACAGCGGGGGCGGCGCGGCGGATCCGGTTAGCCCTTGCGGAGAAGAGCGCTTCCCGTGGGACCGGCGTGCTGCCGCCGCAGTTTGTGCAGCCGATGCAGGCCATGCTGCGGGATGATCCGGGTCGACCGGCGGCATCGCGTTTCGAGCGGGAGGCGGCTTGGGCGAGGGTTCTGGCTGGCACCCCTTCCGAAGAGATTGACGCGATTTTTCCAAGCCGGGACTCCCTTCGGGACGAACGGTCGCTCCTGGCTGCAGGGGCAATGCTTGGCGAGGTCTGCGACCTGCTTGCGGAGGCGGGACGGGATCCGTCGGACCCCGGAATCGCCCGCGTATGCGGGGAAGACGCGGTTCGTTGGGAGCAATGGCGTCCGCTTTACCGTGACTACCAGGCCTTGCTGAAATCGTCCGGCCTGTCTGATCCGAACGCGATGCGGCTGCGGGAGATCGCCTCCCCTGCGGCTTGCGACGACCTTCGCTGCGTGGTGATTGCTGCGGTTCCGGATCTGCCTTTGGCGGCCGAGCGCTATGCGGTGGCGCTTGAGGCGCGCGGGGTCGAGGTGAAGGTGCTGGTATGGAATCCGGGCGGTGGGGAAAGCGGATTTGATGCGTGGGGGCGTCCGCTGGCCAGAGAGTGGGGCCGCTGCCAAATCCCGCTTTTGGATGATCAGATAGCCATGACCCGCGATCCCGGCGATGAGGCGATGGCGGCGATGGGGTTTGTTTGCGGTGAAACTGGCGACTATGCGATCGTGTTGGCCGACCCCGACCTTAATGCGGCCTTTGCGTCCGAGATTCTGAGGCGCGGACGGACGCCGTTTTTTCCCGACGGCGATCATCTGGCGGCAAGCGAGGCAGCGGTGGTGGCGCTGGGATGGCTGGAGTGGTTGGAGACCTTTGATCTTCGAACCCTGCGTCGCCTGATCGAGAGTCCGGGGTTTGCGGGTTGGATCGGGCGTGAGGCAGGATTGGTTCCCGATGAGGTGCTGTCTGCCTGTGATTTTCTGGCCGCGGAGGTGCTGGCGGAAACCCTGGTTCAAGCCCGCGACTATCTCGACGGGCCTGTCGGCGTTAAGATTCCACGCGGGCGCGGTCTCGCGGAAAAACTCGTGAGCGCTCTGCTGAAAGTCCGAAAGTTCGGGCCGGAGGAAGTCCTTCGCATGGTTTGGAAGACAGGCAACAGGGGGGCTGAGGAGGCCCGGTTGGTTCTTGAGCTTTGGGAGGGAATTCTTGCGTCGCCGGTTTTTCGGGATTGGTCCGAAGGCCGCACGCCTGCCTTCCTTCGCGCCCTGAAATCCGCTGCGATCTTCCAAGCCTCGCAGCCGGGAGATGTTGAGCTGTCCGGATGGTTGGAGGCTTCTTGGACCGGGGCGGCCCGACTGGTGGTTTGTGGATGTGTCGAGGGGCATCTGCCGTCGTCTGTCACCGATCATCCCTTTCTTCCTGACTCGAAGCGAGCCCAACTTGGCCTTCAGGACAATGCCTCAAGACGTGCGCGCGATGCCTATTTGCTCGCCGGCCTGACGCGCGTGCGCGGAGCGGAGGACTTCCGCTGCAGTTTCAGCAAGCGCGGGGCGGATGGCAGCCCGGCCCTGCCTTCGAGCCTTTTGCTGCGCGGGCCTGAGGCGGGGCTGCCCGGACGCGTTTTGGAGTTGTTTTCCGAGCCACCCGCCGCCGTCGGATCGGCCAAGCGTCAGAATTCCTGGCGGTGGAGCCTGCCTGCGAGCCTTCGCGTCGGGGTCATCGGGAAGATCAGCCCGACGGATTTTAAAGAATATCTGGCGTGTCCGTTCCGCTTTTATTTTTCGCGGGTTTTGCACCTCGAGGGGTTCGATCCGCGAGCGCGCGAGATGGATGCTCTCCGGTTCGGAACGCTTGTTCACAAGGTGCTGGAAAATTTTGCGATTGAGACACCCGGGGAGGCTGACGAGGAGAAGATTGCGCGGTTGGTCCTGGGCCACCTCGATGCGGAGGCGCGGACTGTATTCGGTCCCACGCCCTCGCCGGCCGTAAAGGTCCAGATTGAGGCGGCGCGTGTGCGCCTGCTTGCGTTTGCCCGGATCCAGGCGCGTGAGTTCGATGCTGGCTGGCGGATCGTGGACGTCGAGCGGAAGCTTTCCGCAGATGATCCCGAGCCGCTGAAAATCGGCCCGCTGGCGCTCTCCGCAAAAATTGACCGCATTGAGACGCATCCGGAGCACGGTCTGCGGATTGTCGATTACAAGACCTACGCCACGACAAAAGCACCGGCAAAAACCCATTTCGGGCCGGCCCGCGAAGATCCTTTTGTGCCCGAGGCTGTTGTCGAGGTCGAAGGAAAGCTCCGTACCTGGCAAGACCTCCAACTGCCGCTCTACCGGCTGATTGCCGATAAATTCTACCCCGGCCAGCCGGCTCAAACCGCGTATTTCATTCTTCCCGCTGATCCGGCGCAATCATCGGTGGAGAGCCTCGAACTGACCGACGAGCTTTTTGCCTCCGCTGTGGCGTGTGCGGAGGCGGTGTCCGCGCGTGTCGCACGCGGCGAGTTCTGGCCGCCGCAACCCGCCCGCGGACCCTGGGAGGATCCTTTTGCGCCGCTTTTTCTCAATGGCCGCCCGGCAGAATGCATCGATGCGGAAACCATTGCCTTTTTGAAGGGAGCGGACCGATGAAGACGATCTCGAACGAGATGCTTGTGGCCAATGCGGGGAGTGGAAAAACCTACTCGCTGACGACCCGGATGGTGACGTTGCTTGCGCACGGGGTCGAGCCCCGGAAGATTGCGGCGCTGACATTTACCCGAAAGGCCGCCGGCGAGTTTCTGGATGCGGTCTTTGCCCGGTTGGCGCGGGCGGCCTTGGAGCCGGATAAACTGGACGCCCTTCGTCGCGACACGGGTCTTCCTAGTTTGGATGCGGCAGGTTGCCGGGCGATCCTTCAGCGTTTGGTTGACCAGATGGGCGGGCTCTGCATGGGGACGATCGACAGCCTTTTTGCGCGGATCATGCGGGCGTTTCCGCTGGAGGCTGGGCTCACGGGGGAGTTTGCGATCCTTGGAGAAGGCGAGTTGGAGGCGTCCCGCGAGGAGGCCCTCGCCGGGCTGTTCCGGTATTACGCCAAAGACGATGCGGGCTTTCGAAACCTGCTCGACCTGGTGCGCCAGCAAAGCCGCCGACAGGGAGAGCGGGAGGTTTTTTCGTTGCTCCTCCATTCCATCGCCAGCCTGCATGCAAAATTCCTCCAGACCCCGGAGAATGTGACCTGGGGTCGGGCGGATTTGATCTGGCCTGCCGGGAGCGCGATCCTCTCGGCACCGGCGCCGGATGTGGCGGCTGGGGCGCTCTGGCAGGCAATCAGCGAAACCCATCCGGGGCTGTCCCCCGAAGCTGCTGATGCTTGGCAGCAGAACCTCGCGCTCGCCGGTTCGCTGCTGCCGGGTGAGTCGTGGTCACCGGAACTCGCGGACTTTATCAAGAGGCGCCTCTGCTCATGCTCGGTCGACAAGGCGACCGGGGAGGCCTATGTGCCAACGGGGCGAACGAAAGATGCCCGCGTCTATTTGAACGGACGCGTTGGGGCCGCCCGGGAGGCCCTCCTTAACGCGTTGCTCCGACCGGAATTTGAGGCGCTCCTGCGTCGCAGCCGCGCGCTCCATGGGCTCATGAAGCGCTTCGAAGCCATCTACCACCTGAGCACGCGGGAGCAGGGCCGGTTGACATTCGATGATATCACCAATCTTCTCTCCCGGCAGATCGAGGATCCGGCCTGGCAGGCCGTCGCCGGTTACCGGCTCGATGCCCGCTACGACCACTGGCTGCTTGATGAGTTTCAGGACACCAGCCGTCCGCAATGGAAAGTGCTCGGCTCGTTCATTGATGAGGTGATCCAGGACGCCTCCGGCTCGCGATCGCTCTTCTACGTCGGCGACACGAAACAGGCGATCTACCTTTGGCGGGGTGGGGATCCCGCGCTCTTTTTTGAGATCCGGGACACCTACAATGCCAGCGATCCCAACCGGATTGTGGAAAATGCGCTGACGGAATCCTACCGTTCGGCACCGGAAATTATAGAAACCGTCAACCGGATTTTTGGAGACATCGGTGCCGTGGCGGAACCGCTCGGCTTGCCGGAGCGGGCTGCGGAGGATTGGGCCCGGGCCTGGCGCGGGCACTCGGTCGCCGCACCGAACAAAGGTCAGTCCGGCTATGTTCGCTGGATTTCTCCCGCAGCCGCTGAGGATGATGATGAGGACGCCGACCCTCAGGACAGGGAGATACTGAAAATCCTGCTGGAGTCCGAGCCGTGGGGGCGTGGACTTCGCTGCGCGGTCCTCAAGCGCGACAATAAAAAAGTGGCTGCCCTGGCGGCGCTTTTGCAGGCGCGGGGGATCCCGGTCGCCGTGGAAGGAAAGTCGAACCCGTGCACGGACAACCCGATTGGAGCCGCGCTGCTGGCTGGTTGCCGCCTCGTCGCGTCCCCCGACGACCGTCTCTCGGCCGCTTTGTTTGCAGGATTCCCGTTGGGGGCCGCCTTGCTGGCCGGAGGAGAGGAAGGCTTTCGCTCCGATGCTCTGGAGGTGATCGCCGCCAAGGGGTATGCCAACTTGCTGCGGGAGTGGATCCCCGACCTCTCCACAGAGCCGTTTCTCGCTTCGCGGGCTGCGGAATTTGTGGCGGCGGCCACCGCGTTTGACAAGCAGCGAAGCCCGTCGGATGGCCTCTATTCTTTCCTGGATTTCATTGAAACCAGGCAGGTGCAGGAATCCGGCGGGGCGGATGTGGTTCGCGTGATGACCGTGCACCAGGCAAAAGGGCTGACATTTGACATGACGATTGTCTCGGGGATCGACCCACTCGTGAAAGACCGCACGGCCGGGTCGCTCGCGCTCGGACGGCGGAATGGAGAAACGGCCTGGGGGATGCTTCTCCCATCCAAGGATTTTTCAACGCAGGACCCGGAGCTCAGAGCGGCCAGAGAAGACCTCCTTGCGCAGTCGGCCTACGGCGAGCTGTGCACGGCTTACGTTGCCCTGACCCGGCCCCGCCTCGGACTCTACATCCTCACCAAGTCGGCCGGTAAAACCTCCAAAGGATTCGCCCGCCTGCTGACCTTGACGCTTGGGGCCTGTGGAGAGGGATTCGAGAGGGGCAATCCGCAGTGGTTTGAGGCGTTTGCCCGGCCGGCGGAATCCGGTGCGGAAGTGGAAAGCGAAGAGGTCTCGCTGGCCGCCCCGGTCACCGGCACGCCACGTCCGCAGTTGCCCTCCGACGGACACGAGCGGTCTGACGTGGAAGCGGAGGGGCATTTTGCTCCTGGAGGGGCGCGGATCGGCACGGCGGTGCATGCGGCCCTGGCAAGGATTTCCTGGCTCAATGAAGGGCGGGATCCGGATTTTGACTCGATCCCCAAAGAGGCCCGAAGCCTTGTCGCCGGATTTCTTCAAACCTCCGCTGCCAAAAAGCTCTTTTCCCGTCCTTCCGAGCCCTGCTGGTTGTGGCGCGAGCAGCCTTTTGACGTGCTCATCGGCGGACGCTGGGTGAGCGGGGTTTTCGACCGGGTGCAGGTCGGGTTGGATTCTGACGGACGCCCGGTTGCGGCGGTCATTTATGACTTCAAAACGGACCGGTTATCCGGAGGCAGGCTGGAGGAGCGATACGCAGGCCAGCTGGCCGCATATCAGCAGGCCGGCGCACAGCTGCTTGGGCTCGCGGAATCCGCCGTTTCCGCCGAGGTGGTGGCGGTGAGGGTGGAGGATTGAATCGGGGAAGCCGGATCGAAGAAAAAAGGTTTTCTTTTTCGCCTGCAGCGGGTTTGCTCTGGGGCGATGAAACTCGATATCCCCACTTTGGAATTAGCGGCGCGCGATGCGCGCGGATTGGCGATGGACGCCGTGACAAAATGCAAATCCGGCCACCTTGGACTTCCCCTCGGCGCTGCAGAGGTTGGCGCGGTCCTTTACGGTTCGGCCCTGAGCCACAATCCGGATGAACCCCGCTGGTTGAACCGGGACCGGTTCATCCTCTCCGCCGGCCACGGCAGCATGTTCCTCTACAGCTGGCTCCACCTCTCCGGCTACGACCTGCCGCTGGAGGAGGTGAAAAATTTCCGCCAGCTTCACAGCAAGACCCCGGGGCACCCGGAGTTTCATGAGACGCCCGGCGTGGAGGCCACGACAGGACCGCTGGGCCAGGGGGTCTCGAATGGGGTCGGGTATGCGGTTTCGGCGAAAATGTGCGAGGCACGATTCAATACGGCAGAGCACCGGATTTTCGACCATCATGTCATTGTGCTGGCAGGAGACGGCTGCTTGCAGGAAGGCGTGGCGCAGGAGGCCTCCGCGCTGGCCGGGCACCTCGGACTCGACAATCTGATCCTGATCTATGATTCCAACAACGTGACCCTCGACGCCATGGCGCCTGTGTCACAGAGCGAGGACACGGCCGGACGCTACAAGGCTTACGGGTGGGATGTTCACGAGATCGACGGGCACAATATCCAGGAGATTTCCAACGCCGTGGCGTCAGCCAAGGCAGCCACCAGCGGCAAGCCGCAGCTGATCATCACCAAGACGCTCATCGGGAAGGGAATCCCGGAGGTTTCCGGCACGAACAAGGCTCACGGAGAGGCCGGCGTCAAATTTGTGGCTGAGGCCCGCAAAGCTCTCGGCCTGCCCGAGGAGACGTTTTACGTGGCTCCCGAGACGCGCGGCTACTTCGCCTGCCATAAGGCCGGGTTGAAGACCGCTTACGAAGAGTGGCTCAAAACCTACGAGGCCTGGCGTGCCGGGAATGCCGACTTGGCCAGCGAATTGGATGATGCCATTGCTGGAAAGGTGCCGGATTTGCGCGGCGTCATTCCTCCCTTCGATCCCGCAGCCAACATTGCCACCCGCAAGGCGGGCAGCGACGTTCTCCAGCCCATTGCTGCGGCGATGCCGCTCCTGATCAGCGGAAGTGCCGACCTGCATGGTTCCACGTTGAACTACATCAAGGATGGCGGCGACTTCAACCGCGAGAACCACGGCGGGCGCAATCTGCATTTCGGGATTCGTGAGCACGCGATGTGCGGGCTCCTCAACGGCCTGGCCTACG
Organism: Terrimicrobiaceae bacterium; assembly: GCA_041741775.1. Classification (GTDB taxonomy): domain Bacteria; phylum Verrucomicrobiota; class Verrucomicrobiia; order Chthoniobacterales; family Terrimicrobiaceae; genus QYQL01. The sequence continues at coordinate 35,598 of JBGSJQ010000185.1, forward strand.
ACGGCGTTTTCCGCCCGAGCGGAGCGACGTTCCTTGTCTTCAGCGACTACGGGCGTCCGTCGATCCGCGTGGCGGCCTTGTCCCACCTTCCTGTCGTCTACATCTTCACCCACGACTCGATCGGGGTGGGGGAGGACGGTCCGACGCACGAACCAGTCGAGACGGTGACCGCGCTGCGGGCGATCCCGGGGCTTGATGTGATCCGCCCGGGCGATCCCGAAGAGACCGCTGGCGCGTTTGCTGCGGCCTTCGAGAAGACCGACGGGCCCACGATGCTGGTGCTCTCGCGGCAGAACCTGCCGACTCAGAACGGAATCCCGCTCGACGTGCGGCGTGAGGGAGCCTTCCTTGGCGGCTACATCGCGCTGAAGGAATCCGCGCCGCTGGAACTGATTCTCCTGGCAACCGGCAGCGAGCTCCAGCATGCCATGAAAGCGGCCGGCGAGTTGGGCTCCGGGACGCGTGTCGTCTCGATGCCCTGCTTCGAGCGCTTCGAGCGTCAGAGTGCCGAATACAAGGAATCTGTGCTTCCGGCAGCGTGCCGCAAGCGCGTGTCGATTGAGGCCGGGGTATCCGACCCTTGGTTCCGCTACGTTGGCCTCGATGGGAAGGTTGTCGGAGTGGACCGCTTCGGCCTGAGCGCCCCGGGGAATATCGTGATGGAGCAGCTGGGGATTACGGCGGCGCATCTTGTGGAGGTTGCCAAGTCGCTCTAAGCGTGCGAACTGATTTGCGGGGCCGCAGGAGCTGCAATCTCCTGCGGCCTCGTGTTATCTATAATGAGCGACAACCTTTTTGATCCTGCCTTTATCCGGGCGAAAGCCGACGAGTTGGAAGCTGCTCCTGTGGCGGAAATCTTGCGTTGGGCCTGGGAGTCCTTTGGGCAACGGGCAGCCATTGGAACAAGCTTTCAGGGAGCCGGGCTGGTCGTGCTGGATACGGCGCACGAGAATGGCTTCGGGTTCCCCGCGTTCACGATTGATACCGGCCTGCTCTTTCCGGAGACGCTCGATCTCAAAGCCCGGATCGAGCAGCGCTTTGGGATTTCCATCGAGTCTCTTCTTCCCGAGCAAACGGTGGCAGAACAGGCGGCCGACCTCGGCCCCGAGCTCTGGAAGTCAAAACCCGACCTCTGCTGCTCGCTGAGAAAGGTGATTCCTCTGCAAAAAAAGCTGGGTGAGCTGGATGTCTGGATCACCGGTGTGCGGCGCCAGCAAAGCGCCACCCGCGAGAGTGTGCGTGTCGTGGAGCTCTATCACTTCGATGTCCTACGGGACCGCTATATCATCAAGCTCAATCCGCTCGCCGCCTGGACCCGCGCGCAGGTGCAAGAGTATATCGCCGCCCGCTCGCTGCCAGTCAACGAGCTCTCCTCACGCGGTTACCGCTCCATTGGCTGCCAGCCGTGCACCCGTCCGGTCGGCGAAGGAGACGACGAGCGAGCCGGACGCTGGACCGGCTTCGACAAGGCTGAATGCGGGATCCACACGTTCCTCGGCAGCAATATCTGAGGTCGCCTTCGAAACCTTATTGTTCCTGCGCCTTATGCAGGGTGATTTGCTGGAAGGGGATCGTCCAGCCGAAGGCATTGCAGGCATCGACTCCGATCCGTTGCAGTGCCCGCTGGAGAGGGAAATACTTGGGAGCCATGGATCCTTTGAGGTCGAGGAGCACGGTATAATCGAGTGAGGAGGCATTCGCGAGTTCGAACTCGACTTTGAGCGAGACGATTTCCGCGGGGTCGACGACCTTCGCGAGGGACTCTTTGAAGAAGTTCCTCATTTGATCCGTGATGGTCGTGGTGGATTCCGGTTGGTTTGCGTAGTCGATACCGATGGTGGTGGTGACCCGGAAGCCGTGCGAGTGGTTTTTCGGGTTGAGGCCGAGAAAGGCAGCGGTTTGGTAGGTTTTTTCCGCGCCGCCGAGGAGTTTGAGCTGCACCATTTCCGGGCTTTGCACCATCACGTTCCCATAGATCCCGTCGTCCAAAAGCACCCAGTCGCCCTCCCGGGAAGGAAAATACGGCTCCTCTCCCGACACCGGGCGGGAGAGGTATCCTCCCAACTGCGCCACCGGCATCCGGACCATCCCTCCACGCAGGGCGGGGTTTCTGAGGATCGTGAAAAAGGTGAGGTCCTCGACTTTCCACGGAATCCCGTTGTAAACAATGCGTTCACCCTCCCGCACGGTGCCGAGATTGAGTAGCAACCGCGCCTCATCCACGAACCCGGGAATCGTATCTTTTGCCGTCAATGCCACGCCCACCAACACGAGAATCACCAGACCGAGTAATACCCAGTCTCCGGCAAAGAAAAAGACGAGCATCGCAGCCCCCAGAGTGGCCAGCACGGTCAGGACGGCATAAAGGACATCAAAAAGGCGGGTGCCAAAAGAACGCGGCCCCGCATGCAGCGGGCTTCGCTTTTTAATCACGCTATCCAGAATTCGCAGCCCGACAAACACCACGAGCGACGCCAGCACCGCAAGCAGGAGGTTCTTACCGCGCACGCGGAAAAAAGAAGCCGCCATGTTTCGTGTTCGACCGAGGAAGGACTGCTCTCCGGCCAAAATCTCGTTAAGACGGAATTCCACGACACTGCGCTGATTTTCAATGTCTTTAAGCCGCGCAGCCCAGTCGGTCCGGAGCAGTTTCAACTCCCTGACGACTTCGGTTTTTTTTGCGCGGGCGATGAGGGCGTCCAGGGTCGCCATTGCGCTGGAAATGACGTCCTGCTTGTCTTTGAGGATGTCAAACCGGTCACTGAGCTCCTGCGCCTCACGTGAGTCCTGCGTGCTGCGTTTGATTTCCTGGATGAGGGGCCGCACGAGCTCCTCAAGTGATCCCTGAAGGGAAAACGGCTCGGCGGTGGTTTCTTTCAACCCGCTGAGATCCTCGTCTGTTGCGACATCCAGCAGGTCAAACCGTTCGTCGGTGATGCGCTGGTTCAACTCACGCAGGGACGCCTCGATTTGATCACGCTGAAATTCACTCAGTGTGCCCGAGAGCGCCTTGCGTTGTTCCTCAACTTTGTTCCGTGCGTCCCGGATCGATTCCACGAGGGCGTCGACCGCTTCCATCCTTTCCGAAAAATTCCCCTCAAGCGGTGGAGAAGACGCCGGAGACGGATCCTGGCCAAAAAGCGACACGGCCAACATTCCCTGCAAAAGAAGAACTAAAAACAGCCGGTCCATTGGCTATTGTTCCAACACCATGTCCGATTGGTCAATCCACAACCCCGCACCCCCGCCTCTGGCCAAACAGCCGCTTCACCAGGAGATACAGAAGAGTTCAAGCGTGTGCTGGAGTCTGGCCTGCGGGCGACAATGTCAACAGTCAAGGCCTCTGCACCCTTCGGCGCTCAACTAATCAGTAAGAGTCGAGCTGGCTGGCCCGGCAGCGTCGGCGGTGCGCGGTGGATACAGGGCGGGACCGGACTGTCCGGATACTCCGTCGCGATCCGCCACAGGTGGCCCAAGCCAAAGTCCCAGACTTGCGCCTGTGGCAGCGGCGCGTAGTGAACGTCGTAGTAGTGATTATTCAGGAACGTCCTGAACTCCGCAGCATCTTCTCCGCCGTAGAGCGACAGCAGCGCCGCGCGCGTTTCCGGCAGGTCGATCCGTCGCACCGCCTCGTCGTTGCGCAGGCCCTGCGACGCCGTACCGTGGTAGGTGCAGAGCCAGGTGTCCGCCTCGACCGTCGCGCTGTCCACGTGGAAGGATTGCACATCCGTTCGGATCGGTCCCGTCTCCGGCGCGTTCAGGTATCCATTGACGCAATCCAGGCTGGGTAGCAGCCCAAGGTCGAACAACCGTTGCTGATCCTCCAGCAGCACCTCCCTGGCCACACTGCCCGCTGTGCTCAGCCTCAGCTCCCGCAGACGTGCCTCATCAAGAGGCGTGATCCCTTGGCCTGCTTCCAGCGCCGCTACCACCTCGCCGAAATCCCCCGGCAGCGTCCGCGGCCAGCATAGGGCATTCACCCCCGCCGCCAGTGGCGTCTCCACCAGTTTCTCAAAACTCCCCACCACGCGGATGCGCTCGTAGCCCGGTGGCGGGACAAAGAGGCTGGGAGTTGTCATGACCTAAATTCTAATCCCGTATCCACCGGCTGAAAATGTTTTGACACAAGAAGGAACGCCTCGCCGCCGATCCCTCCTCTCACTTCGTTTATGACCTTAAAACGAAAAGCCCTGGGGGTTCTCTCTCATGCGGACGCCAGCGTGAAGGCTTTCCTACCGCTGGAGCTGGGTGTCGAGAAGGCAGACAGCGCTGCGGGTCTTTTCATCCTCCTCAATCCGACGCTTCACGAGCTTGCAGGCGTGGATCACGGTCCCGTGGTCTTTGCCTCCAAACGCTTCGCCGATGTCGTTGAGGGAGGACTTCGTCAACTCGCGCGCCAGATACATCGCCACCTGGCGGGGAAACGCAATATTGGCAGGGCGTCGCTTGCTGGTCATGTCGGCCAGACGCACATCGAAATGCTCCGCTACGCGGCGCTGGATCTGGTCGATCGTGACCGACTTCCGAGCCTGTTCCTGAAAAATATCGCGCAGCAGGTTTTCGATGATTTCCCGCGTGATCGTGCGTTCGCTCAGGGACTTGTATGAGGCCACTCGCATGAGGGCACCTTCCAGCCGGCGGACGTTGTTGCGAATCTTGTCCGCCAGAAACTCGATGACCCAAGGCTCAAGTTGGATATTGAGCCCTGCCGCCTTGCTGCGAAGGATCGCGATGCGGGTCTCGGCATCAGGCGGCTGGATTTCAGCCGTCATTCCCCACTCGAAGCGGGAGACCAGTCGCTGCTCTAGCTTGTCGATTTCGCTGGCTGGCCGGTCGCTGGAGAGGACGACCTGCTTGTGGCCGTCGTGCAGGGCATTGAACGTGTGGAAGAACTCCTCCTGCGAACGCTCCTTGCCAGCAAGGAACTGGATGTCGTCAATCATCAGAACATCCGCATTCCGATATTTTTTGCGGAACTTGACCAGGGTGCCGTGCTGGATGGCATCGATGAACTCGTTTGTGAATTGCTCACTCGAAAGGTAGACAACCTTTGCCGATTTGCTGCTGACGAGCACCTGGTGCCCAATTGCCTGCAGGAGGTGGGTTTTCCCGAGTCCGCTCCCACCGTAGATAAAGAGTGGATTGTAGGTGCGAGCCGGAGCCTTGGCCACAGCCACCGCCGCAGAGTGGGCAAACTGGTTGTTCGACCCGACGACAAAACTTTCAAAGGTATTGCGAGAATTCATCCCGGCGGACGCAGCAGGGGCGGGCTTTTCCTTGGGCAGCTTGGGCGTGTGTGCCACCGGCTTAGGTGCGGGTTCGGGCTCAGTGGTCGATGTCGAAAAATGGATCGATTCAATCGCGGGGAGAACTTCGCGGACCGACTCTTCCAGGATGGGAAGGTAGTTGCTCTCGATGAAAAACTGATGAATAGGATTCGGCACGCAAAGGGTGATCGTCTTGCCCCCATTTAAAGAGGCCGTGACGCCAGAAAACCAACGCTCAAAACCATCCGCGCTCACCCGCCCCCGAAGCCGGGCCGAGATCCCTCCCCAGACATCCTTTTTTTCTATGATCATTTCAGTTCCTGTTGTTGATCCCCCGGCAACACGGCGTCCACAAATGTGTTCCGAGGGGAGAAAACCTTTTCAGAAATGTGGGTGGAGGAAAAGGGCGGATTTTTCCGACTGCTTCTCTTGCGGAGTAAGTTGCTTGTTTGGAGTCGATTGAATTCTGAAAAAAATTAGGCTGCCCAGCTGGTGATTCGGGTGGAGGAGGCTTGCTGGGGCGTGGGATGGTGGCCCCACCTTTTCAGCCGAAGAGATATTCACAACCTGTTCACAATGAGCACGAACGGGCTGCCTCTTGACGGCGGGAGCTTCCAAGCTTTTGTGGATGGTCGTCCGTGGGACCCTTCGCGACTGGAATTTGAATTGCTTGCCCTGTAGGCCGGGCAGCGCGGGAGGGTTTTTCCGCGTGAGCAGATCCTCGACGGAGCTTGGTCTAACGGAGATGCACTGGAGAATCTTTCTTCTCTGCCGGACTCACTTATTCTTCTTGGCAACTCTCTTCAGGCACCAGACCCTGGCCTTCGTGAGCACCTGGCCATCCGGCTTTTTCTGCTCTCGCGCGGCTTTTCCTATTTATTTCACGGGTTCCTAGGCGTCAAAGCGTTCGAGCGAGGTGCGGACCCAGTCTCCGATGCCGACGGAGCTGTGGAACTCGGAGGCGGAGCGGGCCCCTCCATGAAAGCGGGCCCCGAGGAGGGCGTGGGCGAGTTGGCTGCCTGGGCCGAGTTCGAGGACGACGGTGCACCCCTCTTCGATGATCCGCTGCTGAACCAGATCCCAACGGATGGTGTGGTGGATTTGCTCGGGGAGTGAGGCGATGGCGGCCGACTGGCGGAGGATCTTTTGTGCATCGATGCCGGCGAGAACCGGGGAGGTCGGCGAATGCCATTCCACCCCCTGCAGGGCGGCGCGGAAGGGTTCGACGGCGGCGTCCAGGAACCGGGTGTGGGAAGGAACGGAGACCTTCAAAGCGATGGCGTTTCCGGCCCCGGCTGCGAGAAGTGCTGCGGCAACGTCTTCTTCTTTACCCGGAGGGCAGCCGATGACGCAGTGGTCGTCGGCGAGGACGATGGCGAGGCAGGCCCCGTGCGCTGTGGCGACAGACGAGGCGCGCTCGACCGGCAGCCCG
>JBGSJQ010000186.1:0-17108 GCA_041741775.1 Terrimicrobiaceae bacterium
TATAACCCGGCCAGTCGGCGGGCAGGCAGGGCGCGATGCGCAGCCCGGACGGCTCGGGACGAATTCCGAGCAGCCACTGAGTGGCGACGACATCCATCCATGTCGCCGTGCCGGTGACCTGAGTGACATTGGCCCAGCCGTATTTCGGGTTTTCCGGTCCGATGATGTTGCTGACATACGCGTAGGGCTCGGCTTTGTAGCGTTCGAGACCGACAGTCTGCAGGGCGAGATGGGGGACAAGCTGGCGGTAATAATGCCAGGCTTTGTCGGCACGCCCGAGCATGGCTTCGGCCATGATCGCCCAGGTATTGGCGTGGCAGAAGATCGCGCCGTTCTCGCCGCATCCGGGCGAGTAACCGCTGTAGGGATCGAGCGCGGTCGGAAAGGATTGAAAGCTCGGATGCAGCTTCGTGATGCCGCAGAAATTCGTGTCGAGCAACCGCGCCACGGAATCCATCGCCTGTTGCTTCTGCTCGGCTGAGCCGACCCCGGAGATCACCGCCCAGCTCTGGGTGTTGAGCCAGATTTTTCCGAACTCACACGCCTCGGAACCGAAGGGATTTCCTGCATCATCAAACCCGCGCCGCCACCAGGCTCCATCCCAGGCGCAGGCCAGGATCGCGCCTTCCTGCTTGGCCCGCAGACGTTCCAAATTTTCCGCTTGCGCGGAGTCACCACGCAACCGGGCGAGATCGGCGAGAATCCGGAGCGCATGGACATATTGCTGTGCGGCCATGAGCGACTCTCCCCGGCCGAGTTTCGAGAATTTCCCGATCGAGTCATTCCAGTCGCCCTTATGGGTGAGCGGGATGCCGTGGGCCCCGAGGTTGGCCTCCATGAAGTCGGTGATCCGCAGAAGGTGATCCCATAGGGCGGCCTCGCCGACTGGCGAGAGATTGTCCTTCGCGCAGAGCCAGGGCAGGCGTTCGTCCAGCAGGCGCATGTCGCCGGTTTCGGAAATGATGGCATGGGCGACCAGCGGCAGCCACAGCGGGTTGTCGATATGGATCCTTGCCTCGGCCGGAAGTTTTTCAACCGGGTTGCACTGGTGCGGGGTGTGGCCGTCTTCGTATTGCTGCGAGATGAGATAGCGGAAAACCTCCGCCGCCCACTCGGGCTTGCGGTAGGCCACTGAGAGCAGGTCCTGACAGGTGTCGCGATAGCCGAGCGTGCGAACCCCGGCGGCGTGCTGGCTCACCGAGCGCGAATATCGTCCGGTGTGAACACTCTGCACCGGGCTCCAGGTGTTGATCTGACGGGCGATGTCCTCATCCGGCAAGGCGACCTGCAAGACATCGAGGTGCTCCGTCCACCACGCCCGCAGCGATGCCTTCAGCCGATCCGCCTCGCCCGCTTTCCGCAGCCGGGTCATGGTTGTCCGCACCTGCCCGAGCGCGGACGGCCACTCGACGATGGCCTGCGGCTCGCCACCCAGGAAAAATTGCAGGCGCTTCGTGCCGGCGGCTGGCACGGTGACGGAACATTGCAGCGCGGCGCAGGGATCCCCGCAGAGCATCTCCGAGTTTCCACAATCATTGCGCTCGACGCCGAGCGGATTGCGCTCATCTCTATAGTTTCCGACGAAGGCATCCCGGTCGCACGAGAATGAAGCCACCGGTTCGCTGGCCCCGAAATAGACCAGCGGACAATCGGCGAGGTGGGGATTGAAATGGAAATGCCGATAGAGATACGTCACCGCATTGGCCTCGGCATCAAACCCGGTTTGCAGATTGTGCTTCACGTAGCAGGCCCAGTCCGTGTCCTGCTTCCAATCCAGCAAGCACAATTCGACGTAACCGAAGACATCGATCTCCACGGCCTCCGCGCCGGATTGGGTTAGGGTGAGATCCCAGACCATCGCGTTCGTTTCCGGCGCAATGAAAAGCTCCAACACCGCTTCGAGATCGCCCTTGCGCGCCACGAACCGCGTGAGCCCGGGTTCGTGCTCGGCCTGCCATGCGTCCAACTCCGCCTCCACCGGACGCCAGGTCGGCGACCAAACCGCGCCCGACTTTTCCCGGAGATAAATATAAAAACCGGGACTGTCGATCGGCAGGTTATATTGGCGGTAGCTGGTGATCCTATTTTTCAGCGGCGACTTCCACCAAGCATAGCCACCGCCGGCTTGAGAAACAAACGCATGGAGCGTGCCGTTTGAGAGGTAGTTGATCCAGGGCTGGGGCAGTCGGGGATCGCAAATCACGATCCGGCGATCCGAGTCGTCGAAGGAATAGGGAAGGGAGGACGCCGTGTGTTGTTGGGAAGAAGTCGCCATGTAAAACTTCTTATCAATAAAGCGGACGGCTGCACAAAGAAAGATGGTCGCCGCTTAACAGGTTCAACCCGCAGTTTGGAACAGACTCCATGACCTCCACCATCTCATCGCCCCGATTCAACAAATCATTGACGGTGACGGTGACGCTGCCAGTCCGTTGGATGTTCGCGGTCTTTCTTGCCGTTGGCTGCGATGAAGATGTTGTTGAAAATGCGGGGATGGGTCGTAGCCGTATCGGCGGTGCGCACGGCATCCAGGCCGACGGATTCTTACCCTTCGGGATCATCCAATATCTCTTGCAGCCTTCTGGCGAGATGCGGTGGGAAGCGCACCGGCCAGCTGGCATCCACGAGGTAGACAGCGATCAGATCGCGCAGATGCACGCGGTCTTTGTCACGGAAGGAGATGAGCTTCATGCGCACGAGGTCTTCCAGAGGCACGAGGTTGAAGCTTCCGGCGTTTTCCGTTCCGCGAAGTTCCGGCGTGGAATCAATGGCATCGGGGGTCGCCTTTTCCCCCGCCCAAAGGACATGCACCGCATCGCGAACTTTCGCATCCGGTCCATCGAGAAAGACATCCATCGACGCCCCCTTTCCAAGTGACGCCACGCGGCGATAGACAAAGCCCGCCGTCGCAAGAACCTCTCTGGCACGGGCCATGTCCGTGCGGCGCAGGAGAATGTCCACATCGCGCGTGTTTCTCACGGCAGACTCATCCGCTCGTGAAACCCACGCGGCCACGGCATTGCCGCCGATCACGGCGTAGTCTACCCCGTGCCGGGCGAGTGCCGTCGCAGCGCGTTCGAGTCGCTCTCTGACGTCATCAATGCCTTTTGCCATGCGTTGCCAAGATACGGGTTGAAGAGCAACCGTGCTCATGCCGGGAGCCTACCGCAGGCAACGGAGTGCCGCAAGAGCATTGAGCAAGGCACCGCACAGCTGCGAACTGAGGTTCCTCCTTTTGGTCTGCCGGAATGGTTGACTCGGCCATCGCGCGGACAAAAGGAAATGAATGGAGCCAGTCGGAACCGCAGAACAAGCTCAATCCGATTTTCGCAGGCTGAGGAATTGGGCGAAGGAGGAAGAGGTTTCTCTCGTTCGATAAAAGTTGACGGCGCGCTGCAAAAACGACTGTGTCATCGGCGATGACTTTTTCCCCGCTCGGTTTGTCAGGATCTCTTCTGTGTCACGTGGCCGCTCGTGGCTATGCGGAGCCGGCGGGGAGCATCAAAGGTAAGCGGAAAAGCAAAAAAGACAAACCCCGCGAGGCCAACTTCCGCTCGCCCCTCTCCAAGGCACCCTTTTCCGACCGAACCGACCACCGATGGCCATGAAAGCGACGATCTCGAAGGCAAACATCCAGCTCTCGGACATCGATCGAGGCCACTATGCCGACTACCCGGTGGTCATCGCCCGTCATCCCTCGGAGACCGATGAAAGGATGCTCATCCGTCTGCTCGCATTCGCCCTCAACGTCCCCGCCGACAGAGACCACGGTCCGCTCGAATTCGCCAAGGACATGTGGGACCCCGATGAACCGAGCCTTTGGCAGAAGGATTATACCGGCGACATCGTCCATTGGATCGAGGTTGGCCAGCCGGACGAAAAGCGGCTGCTACGAATGGCCGCGCGCGTGCCTCAGGTCAGCGTATACAGCTTCAGCACCAGCACGCCGGTTTGGTGGAAAAATATTGAGACCAAACTCACGCGCGCCCGCAACTTGACCGTCTGGCAGATCCCGGCGGAGCAAAGTGAGTCGCTCGCCACGCTGGCGAAACGGGCCATGGAACTACAGGTCACCGTGCAGGATGGTGACATCTGGGTCGGCGATGGCACTCATTCCATCGAGGTCGCCCCCACGAAACTGAAGGATCGATGAGGCAACTTGCCAACTCCCAACGATCATATCCCGGCTCCGGGTTACTGCTCCGGGCTCATCAGCGCCGCCGCGCGGCACTTCAGCCGGAAAGCGAGCGAGCCGTCTTCGAAGGCACGCAGGTCCTCGGGGCGACTCCGGTCGAAGTCTGACAAAAACATATTTTCGACGTCTGTGGCGAAGGCGGCATCGTGGACCGCGGCCGAGAGCTCGAAGTTGAGCATGAACGAGCGGTAGTCGAGATTGATCGATCCCACGATGGCGAAGTTGTTATCGGCGAGGAGGACTTTCTGGTGCATGAACCCCGGCTGGTAGCGCCAGACCTTCACACCGGCAGCCCGCAATTTGGGGTAGTAGGTAAAGGAGGACAGCCACGGGAGCAGGTGGTCCGGGTTTTGCGGGAGGATGATCCTCACGTCCACCCCGCGCAGAGCCGCATGGCAGATGTCGGTCAAAAGGGCGCTGCTGGGCACGAAGTAGGGACTCGCCAGCCAGAGGCGCTGCTGCGCATCCTGGATAACCGAGAGGTAAACCGCCGCCGCCACGCCCCAGTCTTCCGTCGGGCCGGAGGAAACGGGAAAAACGATCGCATCGGACCCGGTGGGGGAGGCCGTGAGGCGGTGTGCGGGCAGCGACTTGCTCACGTAATTCCAGTCCTCGAGAAACGGGATCTGAAAGCCGGCAACGGCCGGGCCTTCGATGCGAAGGTGGGTGTCGCGCCAGGGGCCGAATTTCGGGCTGCGCCCGAGGTATTCATCGCCGGCGTTGAGCCCCCCCACGAACGCAACCCGTCCGTCGGCAATGACGAGCTTGCGATGGTTGCGGAAATTGACCTGAAAATGCCGCCCGTGCTGCCGGTTTGTCACGAAGGAATGCACCTGAACGCCACCTTGCTCAAGCCGCTCACGCCAGGTTTTCGGAAGATTCTTCGAGCCGACCTGGTCATACATCACGAGGCACTCGACTCCGCGCGCAGCAGCCGCCAGCAGCCGCTCTCCCAACTCGTGCCCCAGGCGGTCGTCCCGGATGATGAAGAACTGTACCCAAAGCGTCTCGCGGGCGCTGTCAATTTCCAGAAACATCGCGTCAAAGGCCGCCGCGCCATCGATCAGCAGGCGAACGGCGTTGCCACCTGTCGCGGGAAGCCCGCTGAGGTTCTCCGCAATCCGCGACCCGTCGATGCAAAGACTACTCAGCCCGGCCCGGTAGCCGTCCAGGTGACTTGCCGTGGAGCGCAGGGCGGCCTCAAGGGAAGGACACTCCCCTGTTCGTGCCATCGTGTAGCCCGAGAAGCGCGACTCGCCGAAGACAAGGAAGAACGGGATCGCGAGGATCGGGATGATGATAAGCGCAATCGCCCACCCGATGGCCGACTGCGGGGTCCTCGCGATCAGGATCGCGCGCAGCGCGAGAAAAATCCCCGCCACCTGAATGGCCACACCGGCCACCGCATACAAAAAAAACAGATCGTGCACGCCCGATCATGGGTCGGACCTCCATTGGCCGCAATAAAGAATCAGCTCGACGGCGGTCCGGGAGTAAAAATCCGGAACCAATTCGCAAAATGTTTTTTGAGCCCCTCACCAAAAGTCAGGTAGTGACCCTCCGGGCGGCCGCCGCGACGGATGGCATCCAGAAGCGCCGGAACCGAGAGCTCGTCCATTTCGAAGGCGGTGGAGCTGACGCCGACCGCCGAGCTGTGGTGGGCGTCGCTGGCAGCCGTCTGGCTGAGCCCGCGCGCCGTGGCGTAAGCGAGCGCTTTATCATTGTAGCCGCGCGAGGTAACGGCCGCGTTGAAAACCTCCAGGGCCTCCAGATTGAGGGTGTCGAGCACGGAGGGACGGATCCCGGCACGCCATTGATCAAACGGATGGGCCGGGATTGCCAGGCCGCCGCCGGATTTAACAAGATCAAAAACCTCGGCCACGGGAGCCCCTTTGAGGTAGGGCAGCGTGACCCCAAGGCAAAGCAGATGCCCCTCTGCCGTGCTCACCTCGACCCCGGGCACCACCAGAAACCCGTCTTCCGGCGGGTGTTTTTTCAGATATTCGTGAGCCTCGCAGGTATCGTGATCGGTGATGGCGATTCCATTCAATCCCCTTGCCCGCGCAGCCGCTATGAGGGCCTCCGGCGAACTGGCGGCGTCCTTCGAGAAGAACGAATGCACGTGAAGGTCGAAGCGATAAACCATGGCAGGTATCATTTCGCTTTGACGAATGGCCTCCGGCAAGCCTGAATTGATGGCATGAGTGCGGCATTCAAAGAATGGGCGGTCGTCTGCGATGCGCTGGGCGACGGCCGTCAAAGCATCATCCTTCGCAAAGGCGGGATCGCCGAGGGCCGGACGGGGTTCGCCTTCCAGCACCGTGATTTTTTTCTCTTCCCGACCTGGTTTCATGAGCAAGTCACGAAGACAACCCTGCCGCCCGACACGAACCTTCCGGACAAGCGCGAGGGAGAGATCGAAATCCGCTACGCGGTCACGCTGGAGTGGACGCGCCTGGTCACCAACCACGACCTCTTGGCCGCGCTTCGCGAGTTCCACATCCTCCACGACAGCGTGGTCGAGGAGCGCTTCCGCTACGACGACGTCGAGGGCCTCCACGTCGCCCTCGTCCGGGTGTTCCGGCTCGAGCCCCCGCAGAGGATTCCAGAAGACAAAAAATTCGGCGGATGCCGCTCGTGGATCGAGGTCCCTGGGCTGGAGGATTGCACTCTTGTCTCCGTGCTGAGCGACGAGGAACACGCCCGGCGGCGGGCCCGACTCCTCGAAATCCTCGGGGTCGGGTAGGGCGCTTCCTGGGGAGGCAGGCTGCTGGCCCAGCTTTCCCAAAAGCAGTTTTTCTTATAGCGGACGCGCGGGGATCGATTCCCCGGCAATGAGATCATCGAGGGACTGGCGCTTGCGGATCAGGTGCGTGTCCGGTCCGTCCACAAGGACCTCGGGCAGGAGGGGGCGCGAATTATAGTTCGAGGACATGACAAACCCGTAGGCTCCCGCACTGAGGAGAGCAATCCGATCGCCGGGCTCCATCGAGGGTAGTTCCCGGTCCTGGGCAAAAAAGTCGCCGCTCTCGCAGACGGGACCAACGACGTCCATCGGCGTGCGCGCGGTGGCCGATTCTTTGAGCGGAACAATTTCATGCCAGCCTTCGTAGAGGGCGGGGCGGATGAGGTCGTTCATGGCCGCGTCCACAATCGTGAACGTCTTCGTGGGCGTGGTTTTGACATATTGGACGGTGGAGAGGAGGACGCCGGCATTCCCGACCAGGAAGCGGCCGGGCTCGAACAGGATCCGCAAGCCAAGGGGCGCGAGCGCCGGAACGATCGCGGAGGCATAGTCTTCCGGGGTGATCCGCCGGGGGTGGTCGGTTGACGTCCACCAATCCGGGTTCCCGCTGGCGAGGGCCGCGTCGTAGATGATTCCAATCCCTCCGCCAATGCTGAAGAACTCGATCTGGTGGCGGGCGTGGATCTCGGCGACGAGGCTGGCCAGCTTTTCCGCCGCCTCGGCAAATGGCCCGGACTCGAGGATCTGCGAGCCGATGTGGGTCTGGATCCCGCGGATCTTCAGGTGCGGCAGGGCCTCAGCCGTGGCATAAACGTCCGCGGCCCGGTCGAGCCCAATCCCGAACTTGTTTTTGCTTTTGCCCGTGGAAATAAATTTATGGGTGCGGGCATCGACGTCGGGGTTCACTCGCACGGCGACCGGGGCGACGACCCCGAGCGAGCCGGCGACCTCGTTGATGCGGACCAGCTCGGCCTCGCTCTCGACGTTGAAACAATAGACGCCTTCCTTGAGCGCGTAGGCGATGTCAGCCGCGGTCTTCCCCACCCCGGCAAACGTGCATCGGTCGGCGCGACCGCCTGCCTTCAGCACACGGAAGAGCTCGCCGCCGGAGACGATGTCAAAGCCCGCCCCCTCGCGGGCCAGCAGGTTGAGGACGGCGATGTTCGAATTCGCCTTCACCGCGAAGCAGACCAGGTGGTCAAGGGCCCCAAGCGCCCGGTCGAGGCGCTGGTAATTTTCCCGGATTGTCCCGGCCGAATACACGTAGCACGGGGTCCCGAATTGGGCCGCCACATCCTCGAGGTTCACGCCCTCGCAATGGAGGTCGCCATCTTCATACTTGAACAAATGCACGCGGGGAAAATGCGGCGGCTCGGCGGCGGTGTCAATCGCCCGCTTTTACCAGGAGCGGAAGACAAAGGAGGAAAACGGGGCTGAAGTCGCTCGGAACGTTCCGCGTCCAATCAAGGACATGGTCGATCGGGAAAAAAGCTGTTGTCTCCAACTCCATCGGGGCCGGAAAAACCGGGCCGTCATGGCACCCGGCGAATACCTCGATGAATTCCCAACCGGTCTCCTCGCACGGGCTCAGTTTCCCGATGAGGGTCAGCTCCGGGCAGGGCACCCCAAGCTCCTCCTGCAGTTCGCGCCGGGCGGCTTCGGCATACGTCTCGCCGCTGTCCACATGCCCGGCCGCCGAGGAATCCCACAACCCGGGGTTCCGGTCCTTCCACATTGAGCGTTTTTGCAGCAGGATCGCCCCGGAGGCGTCACGCAAGATCATGTGGACCGCGCGGTGGATCAAGTTATTCACATGCACGACGCGGCGGGTTTCCGACCGCTGCACCACATCGTTTTCATCCACCACATCAAAGACTTCCTCTCCGGACTGGGCTTCTGCGGGGCGCGCCAGGCGGGCGAGTGTCTCCCATTGCGCAAGGGACAACTCCTCGGCGCGAACGGTCTCCGGAACGCGCAACTCCGCAACAATCTCCCCCCATCGCGGCTTCAACTCCGGCAGCATGTTGCGAAGTTGCTTGCGGCGCTCGGAAAATCCGCGCCGGACGAGCGCATCAAACATCTCCTCGTCGAGTGGACGAACCTCCTCAGCCGGACGCCGGTCAAGCGAGATCACTGCAGAATCCACTTTCGGTGCCGGAAAAAATACCGAGGCCGGCAGCTTGCGAAGATAGGTCGCTTTCCAACGGCGGTTCACGCAGACCGTCATGGCCCCGAAATCTTTCGTCTGCGGCGCGGCGTTCAGTCGCTGCGCCAGCTCGAGTTGCAACGTCAAAACAAGGCGGGAGGCTGGCGAGAGGGCCGAAGTGAATTTCGCAATCAGCGGCGTCGAGACGTAATAGGGCAGGTTCCCGATCACCTTCACCGGACCGTGTCCCCACAGCAGCCGTAGATCGAAGTCCAGCGCGTCCCCATGCACAACGATCGCGTTTTTTGTAGAAAATTTTTCGCGCAGCGCACCGGCAAGCTTGCCGTCTTTTTCGAGGAGGGTCAGGCGGATGTCGTGCTCTGCAAGGAACTCGGTGAGGGCGCCAAGCCCGGGGCCAATCTCGACGATGTGATCGCCGGGCCGAATGTCGAGCGCGGAAACAATCCAGCGCGCCAGGTTTTGATCGTGTAAAAAGTTTTGTCCGAGGCTGCGCGTCGGGGCGGCCCCCAGATCACCAAGGCGGCGTTGGATTTCCGTAAGTGTCATCTGTTTGCGCTAGCGCATTTCCGGAGAATTCACAAACCCAGTGTGAATAGTTTCCAAGGAGAGGCGCGACTTCTTCGCAAGTTATTCACAAGCCGCGCCTTTCGGCCTGCACCTCAGCGCCGCAAGCCAACCGTCGCATGTGATCGTGCTCCGGAGATCAAGCGCCGTTGAGAATCCGTCCGCGTAACTTCCTCTCGCCGGGGAAGTCGATCCCCCGGTAGAGTGGGAGCGTTGTGGAGAAATCTGATATGACAAGTTGGCGGGTGATCCGCCGATTGTTGGCGTTGACCTGGTCGTATCGCACAGAGTGCCTGGTGGTATTGGTTTACCAACTCCTGCTGCTGGCCTTCGGTCTGGCGGGACTCGGACTGACAGGCGTGGCGATTGATTTTGTGCGGCAGCAGGTCGATGCGACGGCACCCGCCCCGAAGTGGCCGTTCGGATGGATTCCGCCAACGACCTGGCCGTCCTCCGGCGTGCTCGTTGCAATCGCCGCGGCCCTGATCGGATTTGCCGGCCTGCGGGCCTTGTTAAACTACCTCAACCAGATGAGCCTGAACATCCTGACGCAGGGACGCATCGTGGTGGAGATCCGGATGCGGGTCTATGACAAGCTGCAGCGCCTGAGCTTCAGGTTCTTTGATGCAAATGCTACAAGTTCCTTGATTAACAGGGTGACCGGAGATGTTCAGGCCTTGCGGGCTTTTGTGGACCAGGTGCTGCTGCAAACCGTGATCATGGTCGTCTCGCTTTCGGTTTATGTCGTGTATCTGGTGAACATCAACTGGAAGCTGGCCCTGGCCTGCCTTGCTGCGACGCCGCTGCTCTGGGCCGCCTCCTCCCGGTTTTCCCGCGTGGTCGAGCCGGCCTACGCACTGAACCGGGAACTGGTGGATGCGCTGGTCGCGCGGGTGGTGGAAAGCATTCGCGGCATCATGGTCATCCAGGCGTTTGGCTGCGAACTCTTGCAGGCCCGGCGGTTTGACGAAGCCAATGATGCGGTGCGGAATCAGCAACTGGGGATCTTCTGGCGGGTCAGTACCTTCGGCCCGCTGGTCGGACTCCTCAGCCAGGTGAGCCTGGTGGTGCTGCTCGGTTATGGTGGCTATCTTGCGGCCCGTGGAGAAGTGCCGATCGGGACCGGGCTTGTCGTCTTCGCCGCAATCCTCCAGCAGTTCTCCGGACAGGTAAGCAATATTGCAGGCATCGCCAATACGATGCATCAGAGCCTGCGCGGGGCGCGACGGGTCTACGAGGTACTCGATGCTCCGGTGGATGTGGCCTCGCCTCCGGACCCGGTGCATCCGGGACGGCTAGCCGGCCGGGTGAAGTTTGAAAAGGTCTGGTTCGACCACGGCGAGGATCCCGTGCTTCAGGACATCCATTTCGAGGTGGCTCCCGGCCAGACCGTTGCGATCATCGGCCCGACCGGCTCCGGAAAAAGTGCTCTGATGAGCCTGCTGCCACGGTTTTACGATCCGTCGAGCGGGTCGGTATCCGTCGATGGGATCGATCTCCGCAGGCTCGATCTGGAGGAGTTGCGTCGCAGCATCGGCCTGGTCTTCCAGGAGAGCTTCCTGTTCAGCACCACGGTTGCCGCGAACATCGCATTCGGGCATCCCGATGCTACCGAGGACCAGATCGAGCGCGCCGCGCGGATCGCCGCCGCCCACGACTTTATCAAAGAGCTTCCGAACGGATACGAAACCGTGCTGGGCGAATCCGGGGTCGGGCTTTCCGGCGGGCAGCGCCAGCGCTTGGCCATCGCGCGGGCTGTCCTTCTGGATCCCCCGATTCTGCTGCTCGACGATCCGACGGCAGCAGTGGACCCCGGCACCGAACGGGAGATTGCCGATGCCATTGCCACGGCCACCGCCGGACGCACCACATTCATCGTTGCCCACCGTCCGGCCATGCTGAAGCGGGCGGATTTTGCCGTCGTTCTCGACCACGGTCGCGTGGCCCAGATCGGAACCCACCGGCAGCTTCAGCAATCGGCAGGGTATTACATCGAAGCCCTGGAGGCGCAAGCCACGTGATAAACGAGCAACAACGCTTGCGGAAAGCCCTCACCGCTTCGAGCCTGAGGGTCAACTCTGAGAAGCTGCCGGACAAATCCGTTTTGGATGTGTTCGGTCTCCTTCGCCGGGTCTTCTCCTACGCGCGCCCGTATGCCCGCACCCGGAATCGTTTGCTCGTCATGGTGGTCCTCCGGGCCTGCATGCTTCCGGCCGCCGCCTGGGCGATCGGCGCCATTATCAACGGGCCGATCTCCAATGCGGATCCGGCCGGGATCATCTGGTCCACGATCGGGTTTGCCGTGCTGATCCTGCTGACCCAGTTCGGCATGCACTTCCGCATGCGCCTGGCCTTGGAACTCGGGGAGTCGGTGATCCACGATTTACGCGCTGAACTTTTTCGCCACATCCTGAGCCTGAACATGGGCTTCTTCGATCGCACGAAGGCCGGCCGCATCATCTCCCGGATGACAAGCGATTTGGATGCCATCCGGGTCGGGGTGCAGGACATTGTTTTTGTGAGCCTCGTGCAGGGCGGGCAAATGGTGATCACGGCGCTTCTCATGCTATGGTATGATTGGGTTCTCTTCCTGATCGTGCTGATCATCGCCCCGGTCATCTGGTGGTTGAATACGTTTTTCAAGCGCCGGATGACCGAGCAGCAGAGGCAAACCCAGGAGAGCTTCAGCCGGGTGACCGCCGTGCTCGCGGAATCGGTCAGCGGCATGCGCGTCACGCAGGGATTTGTGAGGGAGGAGGTCAATGCCGGGTTCTTTCGGGAACTGGTGGCCGATCATTCCCGCTACAGCGTCGGGGCGGGGCAAACCTCTGCGATCTTCCTTCCGCTCCTGGAACTCAATACGCAGTTTTTCATCGCGCTGCTGGTCGTCATTGGCGGATACCGGGCCATCGACCCGGCGATCTCGCGCCCGGTCGGCGACATCGTTCAATTCTTTTTCCTCGCAAACCTCTTCTTCGATCCGATCCGCAGTCTGGGAAACCAATATAACAACGCCCTCACCGCCATGGTGGGTGCCGAGCGGGTGTTCACTCTGCTGGATACGAAACCGGACTGGCAGGACGATCCCGAAGCGATCGACCTTCCAGACTTAAGAGGACGTGTGGAGTTCCGCGATCTGACATTTGGATATGACCCAGATCACCCGGTCATCCACGGGGTCAGTTTTGTGGCCAAACCGGGAATGACAGTTGCCCTCGTCGGTCACACGGGAAGCGGAAAAACATCCATCATCAACCTCGTTTCCAAGTTATACTTACCAACTTCTGGACTGTTGGAAATCGATAGACGCGACATTCGGAAAATCTCATCCGGGTCACTGCGCCACCACCTGGGAATCGTCCAGCAAAACAGCTTTCTCTTTGAGGGGACCGTCCTGGACAACATCCGCTTTGCCAAGCCGGAGGCGACATCGCGCGAAGTGATCGATTGCGTCCGTCGGCTGGACTGCCTGGATCTCATGGAAGCGCTGCCAAATGGATTCCGAACCACTGTCGGCGAAGGAGGATCGAACCTCTCGGTGGGTCAGCGGCAGCTCGTGTCCTTTGCGCGTGCCATGATGGTGGATCCCCGGATCCTTATTCTGGATGAGGCCACAAGTGCCATCGATGCCCTCACAGAGGTTCGTGTCCAACGCGCACTGGAGCGCCTTCTCGAAGGGCGGACGAGCTTCGTGGTCGCCCACAGACTCAGCACCATCCGCACAGCCGACCTGATCCTGGTGCTGGAAAATGGACGGATCGTCGAGCGCGGCCGGCATAACGACCTCGCCGCCGCCGGTGGAATCTACTCCGGCCTGCACCGGCATTTCACCGGGGGTTCCTGACAACCTCCTTGAATCAAGAGGCCTGGCTCCCGATCAAAGCCCGGAGTTGGGCGACGGTTTGGGGGGAGGAAAATCTTTGCTGAGCCAGCTGTCGCCCGGCTTCACCGAACCGGCGGCGCAGCGAGGGATCGCGCAGGATCTCCGCCATCGCCCTCGCAAGATCTTCGGGCTGGCGCTCCCCGACAAGGAGGCCCGTGATCCCGTGGTCCACCATTTCCGGCACCGCCGCGAGCCGCGTGGAAATGACCGGCAACCGCGCGGCCATGGCTTCGACAATCACGGTCGGCAAAGTATCCATCCCTCCGTCGGACTCGGTTGCGCAGGCCAGCACAAACAGATCGGCCCCGCCAAGACGCCGCCTGACCTCCTCCTGAGGCAGCGGACCGGTGAGATCGACAATCCCTTCCAGCCTCAACTCTGCGACCTGCTGCCGCAAGACCGCATCAAGCGGACCTCCCCCGATGATCTCACAGCGAAATTCCATCCCCCTGTCGCGCAGGGCCGCACACGCGGCAATCAGGTCCGCGAATCCCTTTTTTTCGATGTAGCGCCCCACCGAGACGACAACCGGTACCCCGGGAGGTCGCGAAACCTCCGGGATGATGTCGAGGTCCATGCCATTGTAAACGCGGTGGATCTTCCCCTCGTACCCCGGGCAGTGCCGGCACAGCCAGTCGCGCGAAAAATCCGAGACCGCCACGACAAACTCCGCGCCGTCAACCAGGTCCGACAAGGAAACCGGCGAGTCGGTCGCGCAAAACATGTCGTTCGCGTGCCCGGTGAAACTGAAGGGGATGCCGTAAAACTTCTTAATCCACCAGGCCGTGCGGGCAGCGATCCCCGCGAAGTGGGTGTGGATGTGGCGCACGCCTTCCGCCCTCAATTTCGGGCCCAGCCAAGCCGCTTCGAAGAGGCGGGCTTTCCCGGGGCGTTTCCCCCAGCTCCTAATTTGCCAGATGAGCGGCCACGGAAACCGGCCGAGCAAGCGCAAGGTCTTCATATCGCGTCCCAGGTCCGCCGCCTCGGGAAGATATCGCACGCGGGCGGCAATCTCCGGCGGACAGTCCACCGGAAGGTCGCTCGGGTAGCGGATGGAATACACCGGCACCGTTCCCGCCTGCCGCTCCATCTCCGCCACCTCGCGGTAACAGAACGTCTGGGTGAACGACGGAAAGCGCTCGAAGAGGTAGGCGAAATGCGGGGTCATCGGGCCGGTTTTCCGAGTCCTCGAGCCTCGTCGTAAATGTTCTCGAGCCGCGTGATGGCGGAGGATTGCTCGAATTCCGCACGGACTGCATTCGCAGCGGCGCGCCCCATCTCCGCCGTCAGGCCCGGAGTCGAGGCCAGTCGGATCAGCGCGCTGGCCAATGCCTTTGCATCCCCCTCGCCCACCAGAAGGCCGGACGTCCTGTCAGCCACCGCTTCGGGAATCCCGCCGTGGCGCGTCGCTGCCACCGGGAGGCCCGTCGCCATCGCTTCCAGCATCGAATTCGGAACGCCCTCCTGGTCCTGCGCTGCCGTCGTCTCGCTCGGATGCAGGAAAATGTGCGAGCCGGCGTAGAGTTCGCGCAGTTCGCCCTGGGGAAGAAATCCGGAGAATTCCACCGATTCCGCCAGACCCAGGCTCTCGACCTCGCCCTGCAGTTCGCCGCGCATCGGTCCGTCCCCGGCAATGATCAGCCGCGCCTTGGGGAAAGTTCCGCAGAACTCGCGGAAGGCGTTCAGCGTTGTATGAAGGCCCTTCTTGCGAATCAGACGGCAGGCCTGCACGAGCCGCCACGACCCGTCGACAGGCTCGGAGCGCGCGACCAGCGGAAATTCCTCCAGTGGGATCCCGGTCCGGTTGATCCGGATTTTGGAGACAGGGCACCCCGCCGCTTCAAGCCGGGCAGCCAGTGAAGCGGACCGCGCAAGAACCAGCGGGACCAGCCCGAACAGCTCGCGCATCTGCGCGGCATACTTCGGCCGGTGCTCGCGCTGCATCACATCGGCCCCGTGAAAAGACACCACGGCCGGCCGCTCCCAGGCCTCCAGAAACGCGCGGAGATGCACGCCCGTATGCCCGAAATACACATGCATGAGATCCGCCTCCCGCCGCGCAAAAAGCCCCTGCAATTGCTCCAGCTCTCCGCGGTAGTGAAGCGGTGGCACCCGGCGGATCAACTTCAAATAGGCCCGCCGCAAGAAAGGCTGGGCCGCCTCGGGGAGGATCTCAATGTCGGGAAAGGGAAACCGGTCCTCGCACATCCGCTCCCGCGTCACAACAAACGTCGCATACCGCCTCAGTCCCCCAACCTGACGGAAGATATGAAGCATTTCCGGCTTGAGAAAGGTGGTGCAATAGCTGGCGACAACGGGACGATCCATGGAACAGCCTCCCAGAAAACCCCATGCCGGCCCCCACGGCGAGAGGATTTTCGCGAGCCATTTTCCGCTTTGCGTGGTTCAATCTCCGGCCCATCCTCGCACCCACCCCAATCTGACCCAGCCGATGAGCGAATCCCCCACATGAACGAGCCCCCCCCCGATGAGCCGGATGACATCACCCTCATGCTGGAAGTCCGGCGGGGAGACGAGCAGGCCTTCGAGGTGCTGGTGGAACGCCACCAGCTCCGCGTCGTCGGAACCGTCGCTAAAATGCTCGGCGGGGAATCGGACGCCGAGGACATCGCCCAGCAGGTCTTCGTGCGCGTCTGGCAAAGCGCCTCGCGCTACAACCCCACCGCCAAATTCACCACCTGGCTCCTCACCATCACCCGCAACCTCGTCTTCAACGAAATGCGCCGCCGTCGCCGGGCCCGGCTCATCCCCCTCGAATCCGACGATCCCGACCATCCGTCCACAGAGCGCGCCGACCACTCGACGCCCTCGGCCTCGGAACAAACGCTCCACGCCGAGCTCCAGGAGGCCATCTCCCAAGCCATCGCGTCCCTCCCCGAGGCCCAGCGCATGGCGGTCGTCCTCCGCCGCTATGAAGAAATGCCCTACGAGGACATCGCCAAAGTCCTCGGCACTTCGGTGTCCTCCGTCAAAAGCCTGCTTTTCCGCGCCCGTTCCGAACTCAAAGAACGTCTGAAAACCTACCTCGAGTAGGGTTCAAAATCTGTCAGACGCAGGACGCCTTCCCGAGAGCGCCCGCTGAAGAGTCATTTGGTCTGCATGCTCGAGCCCTCCCCCGGCTGGAAGCCCGTGCGCGATCCGCGTCACCGGAACCCCCAATGGGGCCAGCACCTCGATCAGGTAGTTCGTTGTTGCTTCTCCCTCCACGTCCGCGCTGAGCGCCAGAATTACCTCCTGCGGCGCCCGACGGCGGATTCGCTCCACCAGCGCATCGATCCTCAATTCGTCTGGTCCGACATGATCAAGCGGGGCCAGCCGTCCTCCCAGTGCATGAAAGACGCCACCGAACATCCCGGTCCTCTCGAGGGGCAGGATGTCGGTCGCCTGCTCCACCACGCAAATCTCGCGCCCCTGCCGCGACGGCTCGGAGCAGATCCCGCAAAGCTCCTCGACAGAAAAAAATCCGCAATCCCGGCACGGGCGGATCGCTGCCGGGGCTGCCGCCAGGGCAGCGGCAAGGGCTGCCGGCCGG
>JBGSJQ010000187.1:0-6263 GCA_041741775.1 Terrimicrobiaceae bacterium
GAGCAAAGTGGATGCCCTCAAATGAGCAGATCAGGAGTTCCAGGCGGGCTCTTCTTTCCCATAGCCCCAAATACATCGTGAGGCTAGTGCGAATGATCCTCTACACAGATGGGGCAACCACCATCGAACGGGTATGCGAGCTTTGTAGGACACCTTCGGTCCGCGAAAAGATCAAGCAGAGCGATGGGCGGCTCTGGATCGAGATTTCCGATTTAGCGGCTGCCGCTGGAGTCACTGGCGTCACCACCCGCGGTAGGCGTAGGTCGAAGGCTGCGAATGCTTGAGCAGTCGACCAATTTCCCTCAATGAATGTGGCATCGGGAACTCGGTAGATTTCGGATAGGGGCCACCCACAGGGATTGATCCCTCGTCAAAGGGACCGTCGGTTGCGGGGTCGGGGTAACCGGTGGCCAGCGGGTTGAGTTCTTCGGCCTTCTCGCGTGCCCAGGCTACCCATGCCCTCTGCTCAGGGGATAGTTGTCCATCTTTACGCCAGCACGATTCGCTCGCCTCGATCAAAGCAAGAAGGTCCTTGTAAATTCGGAACCACTCGGCTGCGCGGAGAAGCGAGGTGGTTCTGCTTTCATCGACCTCTCGCAGGCTTGATATGTGGCGATTCTGAACTTCCTTCTGAGCATAAAGCCGCTCCCTCTCGATCCGCTCCGCCTCCCTTTGCGCTTGCCGCTTGCGATTTTCCTCCCAGGAGTTGAACAA
Organism: Terrimicrobiaceae bacterium; assembly: GCA_041741775.1. Classification (GTDB taxonomy): domain Bacteria; phylum Verrucomicrobiota; class Verrucomicrobiia; order Chthoniobacterales; family Terrimicrobiaceae; genus QYQL01. The sequence continues at coordinate 715 of JBGSJQ010000187.1, forward strand.
CGATTCGATCCCGGCAATGACTTTTGGGAGCAAATCCAACGCAGTATTCGAAGAGGACTCGGTCCACTTGCAGCGGCCGCACGTTCCGGAGGGGCTGGTCAGCCTGAAACTCAGTCGGCCACACGGGCGGGAGCGACTGTTGTTCCATGTCCAGCTTGGCTCTCGTTTCTGCTCGGGCGTCGGCTCGACCTCGTAGAATTCGAGCGCCTCATCGATGCTAAGGTGAACCATGTCGTCTTCCCGCTGAAATCGAAGGGACTCGCCGTCGCTTTTTCCGGACACGAGTTTGACTCCTCGCTTTTCGAGAGCGAAGGCCAAGCCCGACAGGAATTCCACGATGCGTTTCGCGCTCTCTGGCGACGCTGCTATCGAGGGAGTCGTATGTCGGCTGACAGTGATTCGTCCATCCTCCGCAACCCGGCCGCTCTGGAACACCTTTTCCACCCGAACCGCGAGTTCATGACTATCGGAAATTTGTGCCAAAGTCCCGACCTCTGCTCGAATAGCTGCGGACACCTCACGATCGGCTTGGAGCTCTGCGCGTCGCCCGGTGTTCAGCTCCGCGTCGAAGGAGATCGAGATATCTTCACCTTTGGGAAGAGGAATTTTTCTGGGTTTCTGGCCTGCTGCAAGTCGAGCCCAATAGCCTCGAGGAGGTCGCGGAATGTCGTGTTTCTTGCACGCCTTGGCCAGGCCGACATCAGAGAGCCCAAATTCCCCGGCAAGCTGGCGCATGGGTTTTTCCCAGACCATTGCGTATAGTTCCGAGCGAGACGCCTCTTTCATGCACCATATTTTGCACTACGGTGTGTGTTGCTGCGAGTCTATGATGAAGGGGTATGCAAATGGGCTATCGATTGCGAGTTGTGAGCCTGCCAGCCTTGTCCGGGTTTCCAAACCCTTGCTTGGGCAACGGCTGGTGGAAAGAGCACTGGCTGGAGAAAATCGTGCAAGCGCTGGATCACCTCGGCCAGCGTCCCGGCTTCAAGGCGGTTTTTACGCAGGAACGCCTTCCATTGCGTCACCTTCACGACATCATCCGCAAACTCCTGAGTAAGGGCCACCGGTGTCGTCTCCGGCAGCGCTGTCCCCCGCCGCTCGAAAGTGGTGCGGATCGCCAGACTGAGCAGTGCGTGGTCGAACTCCATGTTTTGGCAGAGCCAGTCGAGATCGTAGAAATCCTTCATGCGGCTGTTGTCCAGGCCCAGTTCTTCCGCAGCATTAATCTTTTCTGCAATCACCGTCTCAGGTGGATAGGTCAGCAACCTGGCCTCGGGGAAGTCCAGGAGATCGTGCCATGTGAGCTCCACAGGTGCCGGAGTGATGGCGTCGCCAAATCCGATGTCCACCTGGGCCGGCACAATGGCACCCGCCAAGGTCACTTTGACCGTGATGCGCACGCCCTCGTAGCGTTGGTCCTCCCGGATCTGTGAAGCCTTCACTTCTCCCCAGACAAGCCCGTCCTCGGGGTCGGCGGGCTTTGCAACCAGCTCGGCAAAGAAGCTTTTCAGGCTCTCTGGCGATGGATCGCCGGAGCCCAACAAATCCAGGTCCCGAGTTGGCCTATGGGACGACTTGGCCCACATGGAAAAAAGCTGCGCACCCTTCAGCACGAACTGCCGTCCCTCATCGCTCTGGCTGATCCGCCACAACAGCCGTCCGATCACGAAACGCTCCATAAGCGCGGAAAATGACACTCCGCTTGCCCTGGACTGGTTCATGAGCCGGTCCCTCACCGAGGCAGCAACGTTCTTCATGCCAGGGCCTCCATGTAGGGCTGCATGACGCGGGAGACACCCATCAGCCTGGCGTAACGGTGGATCGCTTGGAGGCTGTGGCGACGGTTTTTCATCCGCTCCCGCAGCGCCTCCACGCAGACTTCCAGCGTCACATGGTTGCGGTGCTTGAAACAGTCCACAATCGTCCGGTCCACATCCGTGATGCGCACCGGGTGACCGGCGATCATATGCGTCTCCACTCCCTCGGTGAATGCCTTGGGCAGGCGGCTGCGAATAACACGCAGCGGGGGATGGGCGACTTTGGGTGCAGGAAAGTTGGCCGGTAGCTGCATCCACACCTCCCATGCCTGGTGCGTGCCGATGCCGTGGAAATTCAGCGCACTGAGCAGCACGATCACCCCTTTGGGCACAAGAAGCGACGCTTCGACAAGATCTGGATGGTTGTAGCCCTGGCTCTCAGCGATTTGATAAAGCCCTCTGCCCACCCGCTTGAGCGCTCCTGAGCGAGTCAGGCGCGAAAGTGTGGCACTCGGGACCCCCGCAGCCACAGCATCAGGCACCCGAATCAGGGGAGTCCTAACGGACAGCCGACTGAGCTTTTCGATGGGCGTGGTTGCTTTCATGGTGTGGGTTGCGTTATTTTATGACATTGCTATTCGATGTCCTAGATAAAGCAATATTACTTTCCTAGCCACGTGGAGGTTATATTCCGAGCCGAAGCGGCACTCTCTCCGGATGATTGCGGACGGGGTGGGGTTATCCCTGCTTTGCAGGGCTCTGCTATATTGGCGCTTCGCGTAGTTTGTCGGTCCTGCCCTGCGGGACGGGCAGTCAAACGTCATTCTCATTCCAAGAATTCTTTTAAGAATCTGCTTTGCAGATTTTGGCGGAGGGGTTGGGATTGCCCGCTGCGCAGGCTTTCCATCTGGGCTTCGCGTGGAACGATGCCCCTCCTCGCAAAGCCTCGGAGGGGGTGGGATTCGAACCCACGGAGCCTTTCGGCTCTCCGGTTTTCAAGACCGGCGCAATAGACCACTCTACCACCCCTCCTAAAACGACTGACAGAGACGTAGCGCGGAACGGGGCGGATTCCAAGCAAAAGCCGTCGGGAGGCTGGGTCGCCGGGCAACTAAAAAAAGAGGGAGGCGGTGTGGAGGTAAGCAACGAAAATGGCGGCGGCGGCGAGTGTGCCGGTGACCCGGGCCGTGGTTTCGTTGAGCAGGAAGTTTTTCCAGTGCAGGCAGGCGGTGGCGAAGGCGATCCAGAGCAGAGGGATACAGAACAGCCAGAGCCCCTGGTGCGCGAGGAAGAGGGCTTGCGGGGAAAAGGAATTTGCGATGTTGGGCGCGTAGCCTCCGGCCTTGAGAAGGACGTTGAGAGCAAGCATTCCCAAGGCAAGAAAAACGAACTGGACGCACGCGATGGAGACAATCATAGGGCTTCACGAAGGGCTTGGCGCATGACCTCGAGGGGAGCCGGGCGGTTGAACCAGATCTCGAAGGAAAGCGCTCCTTGATGCAAAAGCATGCTGAGTCCGTTGGCACAGCGGGCACCGGCCGCAGAGGCTTCCTCAAGCAAGCGGGACCGCCCGGACGCATACACCGTATCGTAGAAAAGCAGGCTGGGTGAGAGCAGGGAGGCGGGGATCAGGGGCGGATCCGTCCGTCGCATCCCGACCGAGGTGGCGTTGATGACAAGATCGGCGTGGGCGAGTTGCTCGCGCAGCGCGTCCTCCTCAAAGCCGATGGCCGCAATCCGTTCGATGGGACCCACGAGCCGGTCGTTGCGGAAATGCGGGGCCAGTTCGGCGGCCAGCGCACGGGCTTTTTCCACCGTCCGGTTCACGAGGACCAGCCGCTCGCAGGATTCCATCGCGCACTGGACGGCAATGGCCCGGCCGGCTCCCCCGCCCGCGCCGAGCAGCACCACCCGGAGGTCCCGCAGGTCCACAAAAAATTCCTCTCGGATGGCGCGGACCAGGCCCGGCCCGTCGGTGTTGAATCCGAGCAGGCGGTCGCCTTGGACCACGACGGTATTCACGCTGCCGGATCGGCGGGCGTAGTCATCCGCCTCATCCACCGCTTCCAGGGCGGCGGCCTTGTGGGGGATGGTGACATTGGTGCCGAGGAATCCGGCTCCGGGCAGGGCGCGAAAAGCAGCTGCGGCCTTGTCCGGAGGCACTTGGATTTTGACGTATTGGGCGTCGATGCCGGCCGCTGCCAGGGCGGCATTGTGAAAGGCCGGTGATTTTGAGTGCGAGACCGGATCGCCAAAGACCGCCAGACGGGCTGGCGGCGTCAGCCCCGCCAACTTCCCTGCTCCCGCGATCAGATCATCTGCCGTATAAACCTCGTTCATGCCACTGTCCCCAGACAACCAGTCCGGCCCGCTCCTAGCAAGACTTGGCATAAAAAAAGGATGTGATCTCCGCGTGCGGCGGTTGCGGCACAATCTGGCACGGCATCTGCTTGAAAAACCGGTGTCGTTATTACGACCAAACGAAAAAATCATACTACTAAAAGGAGACAGGACACATGAAAATCGGAAAACTATTGGCGGGGCTGGTCCTTGGGATGGCCGTGGTGGCGCATGCGGAACCTTTGAAGATCGCTTACAGCGACTGGCCGGGCTGGGTGGCCTGGCAGGTGGGGATCGACAAGGGCTGGTTCAAGGAAGCCGGGGTGGATGTGGATTTTGAGTGGTTTGAGTATGTGCCCTCGATGGAGGCCTTCGCAGCCGGCAAAGTCGATGCCGTGACGATGACGAACGGCGACGCCCTCGTCACAGGCGCGACCGGTGCGCCAAGCAAGAGCATCATCATCAATGATTTCAGCAACGGGAACGACATGATCGTGGCCAAGCCCGGAATTGAGTCGGTGAAGGATCTCAAAGGGAAAAAGATTGGCGTTGAGATTGGTTTTGTTGACCACTTGCTCCTGCTCAAGGCGCTTGAGGCGAATGGCATGACGGAGGAGGACGTGACATTGGTCAACGTCCCGACGCACGAGACGCCCAAGGCGTTTGCATCAGGAGATGTCGATGCGATCGCCGCGTGGCAGCCGAACTCGGGGCAGGCCTTAAAAGCCGTCCCCGGCTCGAAGGCGATCTACACGAGCGCCGACGTCCCCGGCCTGATTTATGACGTGCTGGCCGTGAACCCCGCCAGCCTCTCGGCCCGGGAGGAGGATTGGAAAAAAGTCGCCAAGGTCTGGTATCGGATTGTCGATTATTTCTACAACCCCGAAACGAAAGCCGATGCGATCAAGAGCATGGCCGCCCGCGTGAACCTTCCGCCCGAGGAATACACCGCATTTGTCACCGGCACAAAAATTCTCACGCTTGCCGAGGCCAAGAAGGCCTTTCAGAAGGGTGAGGGGCTGGACTCGATCTACGGCTCGAACGTGATCGTGGACAAGTTCAACGTGGACAACAAGGTGTATGAGAAGCCTCTGGACACCGCTGACTACATCGCCCCGGCCATCACGGAAGGGCTTTAAGCGAGAATGAATTGATCCCCCGCATCGGGAAGGGTGCGGGGGATTTTTCTGATGAGCACGCGCAAAAAAGCCCGCTTTCTGGTGCCCTTCGGCGAGCTCGGGCCGGGAGTGCAGCTGGCCTTTGTCTGGCTGTCCTTCCTGACCCCTTTGCTGGTCTGGTGCGCGGTGAGCTATCTGCCATTTGTCTGGCATCCGCTCATGCGGATTGTGGACCCCGGGGAGGTGTCTTACTTCAAGCCGGACACCTTGGTGGAGAAGAAGGTTTTCCGCGAGGAGAATGCGAAGCTGGCGGCTGCCGGAAAGCCGCTGGCGA
>JBGSJQ010000188.1:0-6105 GCA_041741775.1 Terrimicrobiaceae bacterium
GCGCGGCGAGGTCGCGGGCATTTCCGGACGGCCCGCCGAGCCTCGAAGTCGCGCGCTCGATGTCGCGGATCTGCGCGAGGCGGGAGCGCAGGTCGCCAAGAAGAAGCGCATCATCCAGGAGCGCGGCAATTGCCTCCTGCCGCCGCTCGATGGCCTCGACCTCCCGCAGCGGGTGGAGCACCCAATCGCGCATCAGGCGGGCCCCCATGGGGGTCGAGGTGCGGTCCAGCGAGCCAAGCAGTGTCATGGATCGTCCGGCCCGCGCGGTCACCAGCTCGAGGTGGCTCTGGGTTGAGGCGTCGAGGATCAGATAGGCGCTGCGGCGGTAGGGCCGAAGCTGGCGCAAATGCCCCGCCTGCCGGCGCAGCTGCCTGATGATGTAATGCAGCAGGGCTCCGGCCGCTCCGGTGCCGCAAGGAAGCTCGGCACATCCGAAGCCGTCGAGCGACTGGACCTTGAAATGCCCGCGCAGGATTTCCTCCGCCGGCTCGGGCTCGAAAAGATATCCGTCAATGCCGGAGGGTTTTGGCTCCAGGACAAGGGACTCGGTCTGGTCGTCGGGGACGATCACCTCGGCCGGACTCACGCGGGCGATCTCGTCGAGCAGGGCATCGGCAGACTCCAGCTCGGTGAGGCGGAATTCGCCGGTGCTCAGATCCGCGAACGCGAGGCCAAACACGCCGCCCTTTTCGCAGACGGCGGCCAGGTAGTTGGGTTTGCGGTCATCGAGGCCGAAGTCGTCGAGCGTCCCCGGGCTGAGGATCTGGGAGACCTCGCGACGGACAAGCTTGCCGGCCTGGACCTCCCCGACCTGATCGCAAATCGCCACCCGCCAACCGGCCGCGATCAGCTTTTCGATATACCCGCGCGCCGCGTGGAAAGGCACGCCGCACATCGGCGTCGCGCCCCGCTTCGTCAACGCCACATTGATAACACCGGAGGCCTCCTTGGCGTCCTCCCCGAACATCTCGTAAAAATCGCCAAGCCGGAACAGCAGCAGGGTGCCGGGCGGCAGCTCGCGCCGCACAGCATGATACTGCTGCATCATCGGGGTGAGCGTCTCGCCGGCCATGGTCCTCAGATCGTTTCAAGAAATGCCGCCAGCGGGCTCGTGGCGGACGCATGGTCGAGGCGCATCGGCAGCCCGGCCTCCATCGCCTCGCGGGCCGCTTCGACGGTCTTCCGGAACGCGTTGGCCATCCGCACAGGGTCCTCTGCTGCGGCGATCGCGGTGTTGACCAGCACGGCGTCCGCGCCCATTTCCATGGCCTCCGCCGCGTGGCTCGGGGCTCCGATCCCGGCGTCCACCACCACGGGGACGGTGGCCTGCTTGATGATGATCTCAATTTGCGCGCGGGTCTCGATGCCACGGTTGCTCCCGATAGGAGCGCCGAGCGGCATGACCGTCGCCGTGCCGACATCCTGCAGGCGCCTCGCAAGGACGGGGTCTGCGTTGATGTAGGGCAGCACGGTGAATCCTTCCTTCACCAGCACTTCCGCCGCCGCGAGCGTCTCGACCGGGTCCGGCAGCAGGTAGTGGGGGTCCGGGTGGATCTCCAGCTTCACCCACATCGGCAGGCCGGCGGTCGCAGCCAGGCGCGACAGGCGCACGGCCTCATCGGCATTCATGGCCCCGCTGGTGTTCGGCAGAAGCAGGTATTTTTTCGGATCGATGAAATCCAGGATGTTGGCGAACGGGTCGTGCGCTCCGCTGAGGTCTGCCCGGCGCAGGGCCACGGTCACAATCTGGGTGCCGCTCGCCTCCAGCGCCGCGCGCATCGTCTCGTTCGAAGAAAATTTCCCGGTTCCCAACAGAAGGCGCGAAGAGAACTCCCGCCCGGCGATCGTCAATGGTCCATTCACAGGCCGACCATCATGCCCGTCAAACCCGCCCGGGCGCAACACCGAAGGCGCCAGCGCCAACTGATTCTGCAAAGAAGCACAAGCTTCAAATCCGTCGCGTCGCCGCGAAGTTGCGCAGTTGAAATCCCTTTTCACGCTGCAAAAAATCCGGCCTACTGCCCGGACTCCGACCATGACAACAGAACCGATCTTGCGCGTTCGGGAGCTCACCGTGGAGCGCGGCTCCACAGTCATCCTGCACGACATCAATTGGACGATCGAACCAGGACAGCACTGGAGTATTTTGGGTGCCAACGGTTCGGGGAAAACCTCCCTGCTCAAGGCCCTCACCGGTTACTTGATGCCGAGCTCGGGGACCCTGGAGTTGCTTGGAGAGGTTTATGGCGAAACGGATTGGCGTGAACTCCGCCGACACGTCGGGCTCGTCAGCTCCTCGATCAGCCAACGGATCCCGGCGGAGGAAACAGCGCTCGAAACCGTTGTCAGCGGACGCCTCGCCATGATCGGATTGTGGCACCGGGTGACAGCTTGTGAACGGATGGAGGCGCAACGGCTTCTGATCCGCCTGGGATGTGCGAAGCTGGCCGACCGGCGGTGGGAGTTCCTTTCGCAGGGCGAGCGCCAGCGGGTTCTGATTGCCCGGGCACTGATCGCCGGTCCCGCTCTGCTCATCCTGGATGAGCCATGCGCCGGTTTGGACCCCGTCGCGCGGGAACATTTCCTCCAATTTCTCCAAAGGCTCGCCCGGTCGAAAACCTCCCCGACGCTGATCCTCGTCACCCACCACGTGGAAGAAATCCTCCCAGCCTTCCGCCACATTCTCGTGCTGAAAGCCGGGTGCGTCCTGGCCGCCGGCAAGAAACCCCTCACCCTCACACCGTCGGTGATGAGCGAGGCCTTCGGGCAGGGCATCTCGATCCGAAAGAATTCCGCCGGGCTATACCGGCTAACCATCGCCGCCGTTACCCACCCGAACGAACCCGGCAAAGGCCGGAATGCTCGGCCATCCAAAGAATGCACCGATCCGTTTCATCCTTGAATCGCTGCCCAAGGCCCTCCCTCGCCTCCTCGTAGTAAGAAATGGCGTCGAGAAACTCGTCCTTGGCCTCTGGCACGAAGATGATTTTCATGGAGCAAGGCGTTGATCAGCCTCGCGCATGACATCGATGTATGAGATACCGGTGACGACTCCGCTATCCACCGCTTTGATCCGATCTTGGATCTCCTGTTCCCATGCCTCGTCAACCTCCGGGCGATCACTGGCATCGCCCATTTCAAGAAGGAAGCCCGCCAAGACAAGACGCTGCCGAGCGGGAAGCTGCAATACTTGCTGGGTGATATCTTCAAGAGTAGCTGGCATGTCTGAAGTATCGCAGAGAGGAAGGCTTCGGTCAAAACGACATTTCTTCGCTCCTGTGGGCTGCCGGAAACCGTCTCGCGCTCCGCCAATTCAGCCGGTGGGATTTGCCCAGATGCCAAAGTGACGGCCCCCAACGACGTGTGGACGGTGGACTTCAAGTCCGGTTGGCACAATCGTTCCGGCCTGCCCGAACCGATCATCGTGAGGGATGAGTTCACCCGCTTCGTGATCGCGGCACGAATGCTTCCCGACTCGTCCGCCACGACCATGCGATCCTTTTTCGATGAGATCTTCTGCTCCAAAGGCTTTCCCAAAGCCATCTGCTGCCCCCAAGCCAGCCCCTTCGCCTCAAGCCGCAGCCTCCTCGGATTCACAAACCTCTCAGCCCGCTGGCTGGCCATGGGCATTCATCTGGAGTGGAAACACCCGGGCCACATGCGGGAATGTCGCTGGAGCGAGCGCCCACGCATGCCATTGGGATACGCTTGGCGGCTCCAAAATACCCAGGAACGCCAACAGGAACTCGACCGCTGGCGCGAGGATTTCAACAACACGACGCAGCCCGGCCAGAAAAATCCACCCGCTTCAAGTTTCAGCCCTCCGCGCTCAGCCTCGTCTTCCACTCCTGCGGGCTGCCGCTCCGGCAGGCTCCCCCGCGAGCGCCCGCTCGCCTGTGGTCAGGTTTCAAGTTTCAGCTTTCCGCCTTCCGCTTTTTCTTCCGCCCCTCTGCCCATCGTCCAGTTGGACTATCCTGGGCTCGAGCGGCGCCGCATTTCAAGAGCAGGCTACTTCCGCTTCCGGGGCTCCGAATGCTTTCTCTCAACCGCCCTCACCGGATGGGATATCGCCCTGGCCCCGAGAGAAGACGGCCACCTCGATGTGCGTTTCGCTCAAGTATCCCTCGGCACGCTGGACCCCGAAAAAGTCGAGTTCACTCCCGCAATCCCCTGCTGATTTTCGGTTCACCCAAAATTCCTCATCGCCTCTTGAAGAGATGGAGTTCGAAGCCTACAGTGGGGATATGAAGTCGAATCTTTTATCCAGAATTTCGATCAACCCAGATGTCTGTTTCGGGAAGCCGTGCATTCGAGGGCACAGAATCTGGGTCTCCCTGATTCTCGACATGCTTGCCAACGGAATGTCAACCGAAGAGGTTCTTTCCGAATACCCCCAACTTGCCCGTGAGGACATTCTTGCATGTATCGGATATGGTTCTGAGATGAGCCGCGAGCGCTATATTGAGGCGTTTGCATGAAGGTAAAACTCGACGAGAATCTTGGCACTCGCGGACAAGAATTTCTCCATTCGAAAGGTTTTGATGTGGAGACCGTCGTGAGTCAAGGCCTCTGCGGAGCATCGGACCGTGCCTTGATTGATGTCTGTCGAAACGAGCAGAGATGTCTTGTCACACTCGATTTTGACTTTTCAACCCCGGTTTAGTTTCCGCCCGACACGTATGCCGGAATTGTTGTCCTTAAACTGCCGAAGGATCCCACCGTTGACGACATTCTCGACTGCCTCCATGCCTTGGTGCGAGCAGTTGACCCAACTGATCTTGAAGGCAAGCTCCGCGTTGTGAGTAAAACGCGCATCCGGGAATACAGCCCCTCATCATAGCCCACAGCACAACCACATCAAATTCATGAGCACCTCCCAGCGAACTCCGCCAGGAAGGCCTGGAGAAGGGTCTCAACCCGCCACCCTCGACGCTTTACCCTTCCCCGTTTCAGATTTGACTCGTTGTCTCCCACATTCCCATGTGTGTCGCCCTTCGGGTCCGGCAGCGGCCGGAACTCCCCCGAGAACGCCCGTTCTCCGGTGGTCGCTCCCGCTCCCATAAAAATTCTTTTGATTTAGATTGAAGCCCCCAACGCAAAGCATTACGGTTCTCCCTCCACCGATTTTGAAAACTTCCCTCGCCCAACAAAATCAGCAAAGTATCTCCCCGGAACGAGACCGCTTTGAGCAGACCATGGTCTCCGTTTTTGCCGAATTGGCCGATCTCTTTGGCAATCCACGCTCTCACGGGCAGGTCTATGGCGTCCTCTTCAGCTCGCCAGGGTCGCTCACGATGGAGGAAATCACCAACCGAACCGGGATCAGCATGGGATCGGTGAGCATTGCGTTGCGGGTATTGGAGGAATTCGGTGCCGTGGAACGTGAATATCTGGGCACAGGTAGGAGCAAGACCGGGGTCTATACCGCCAAGCTCGAGCTGAAGACCCTCATCTCCGGATTCGTACACCACCGGCTCGTCCCGCGCCTCGCGAAAAGCAATGCCATCCTTAACGACTTATCCCCCCTCATCGCCCAGATGTCCGACGGGGAGGCCAAGGATGCGGAGTTCCGCCTCAAGCGGGTGACCCAGTGGCACAAGCGGGCCGCCCAGTTCCTCCCGCTCGCAGAAAAGATTTTGGGGGGAAAACCCGCCAATAGCCGGGCGTCGAAGGTCGAGAGTAAATGAAAACCACCATTACAGCGTCAACCGCCCAGCCCTCGACGTCCTCTGCTCGACTCTCGACCTCTTCGTCTTCTTCCAGCCAGCCCTCGACTCTCGTCAATCGACACTCGACTGACTAAGTCCGTAAAAAATCCAAAAAAGTGTGTGGTCTTCGGCAAAATTCGCCGGAATGACCAAAGGCGGCAGCTTGCCTGCATCAGCGCAGCACCCAACGTAACGGAGAGTAACAGGCAAAAAGTAGCGAACCAGCCACACCACCCGCTTCACGCCCTCCGCCCCTCCCATTTTTGCGCCTCCTTGCGCCTCGTGGAAAGCCCGGTCCTCGCTGTGAGCTGCGTTGCAAGTGGTCAATCCTGCTGAGTTTCCGCCCTCCGCCCTCCGCCCTCCGCCCTCCGCCCTCCGCCCTCCGCCCTCCGCCCTC
>JBGSJQ010000189.1:0-10631 GCA_041741775.1 Terrimicrobiaceae bacterium
ACTCGCTCGCTCCCGTGCTCCGCCGGAGGCCCTTGGACTGCTGCAATTCCTTTGCAGCTCTGGGGAGAAAGCACTGTTTGCAGGCTCGACGCCGAACTTTCCAAAGCTCGCCACATTCCAGAGCGGTGAAGCATCCCCGCAAGTCCAGAGCGCTTCGCGCGTCACGGAAAGCCATCCAATGCTCAAAATCCCAGCCCCCATCATTCTGCCACCAATCATTCTGCCGCCCCCCCCCATCCCCCGCAAAGCGGGCAGGCCTTTCCTGTACCTCCTGCAAATCCTGTCATCCTGTCAAAACCTCTTCCTCCCCCAGCAGAAGTTTTAGCCGCAGATTGACGCAGATCGGCGCAGATTCACAGGATTCACACAGGTGGAAGGACTTCTCCTAACTCCGGAAGCTGCCCGCGAATCGCGCCAGTCACCGCGAATAAAGCTGAAAACCGCTTAGCGTTTGGAGAACTGGAACCGCTTGCGGGCGCCGGGCTGGCCGGGCTTTTTGCGTTCCTTCATGCGGGGATCGCGCGTGAGCAGGCCTTCTACCTTGAGTGGCTGGCGAAGGGCTTCATCCACCTGGATGAGCGCCCGGCTCAAGGCGAGGCGGAGGGCGCCGGCCTGGCCGTTGATCCCGCCGCCGGTGGTCTTCACGACCACATCGTAGGCGTGAACCGCGTTGGCAATTTCCAGCGGACGAAGGATCTGGTTCTGAAGCGAGATGCTCGGGAAGTAGTCCACGAAGTCGCGGCCGTTGACTTTGATGGCGCCGGCTCCGGCTTGCATGCGGAGGCTGGCGACGGAGGTTTTGCGGCGTCCGGTGGCGAGGATGGATTCGATGGTGCTCATGGCGGTCAGTATCAGGCGGGTTGCGGGTTCTGCGCGGCGTGCGGATGCTCGGTGCCGGCATAAACTTTCAGTTTGGTGTAGATCGAGCGCCCGAGGCGGTTGTGCGGGATCATTCCGCGGACCGCGCGCTCAATGAGAAGCTCGGGGCGGCGCTCGCGGCGCGCGCGGAAGGTCTCATGCTTGTGACCGCCAACATATCCGGAGAAGCTCATGTAGGTCTTCGCGACCTCTTTTTTGCCTCCGATGGTCACCTTGGCGGCGTTCAGAACCACCACGAAATCGCCGGTGTCCACGTGCGGGGTGAAGATCGTCTTGTTTTTCCCACGAAGAAGGTTGGCGGCTTTCTCGGCCACGCGACCCAGCGGCTGCCCGGCGGCGTCAATCACCCACCAGGCGCGCTTCACCTCCTCGGTTTTTGCAGAATAGGTTTTCATCAATGAATTATTAGGAACCGAAAAGGATGGGGAAACTCCCTCCCCTTGTCAAACCACCTTCTCAAGTTTTTTCGGCCTCCGTATTTCAGCCTCCCTCCGCTTTGTGACAGAATTGTCACACAAACGCGGTTTTCAACATCCGCCCGGTTGTGAATAACTTTCTGCAATGCCATGAAACACTATCGCACGGGCTGGATTTCGGATGTTCACCTCGGGACGCGGGGAAGCCGCGCCGCCGACCTCCTCGAGTTTCTCAAAGACACCGAGTTCGAAACCCTCTACCTCGTCGGCGACCTCGTCGATATCTGGGCGCTCCGCCGCGGGATCTTCTGGCCCCAGGAACACAATGACGTGATCCAAAAAATCCTCCGCAAAGGCCGCAAGGGCACCGAGATCATCTACATCATCGGCAATCATGATGAGTTCCTGGCCGGGTTCTTCGGCTCCTATGCCAGCATCAGCCTCCAGAAAAATGCCCTGCATATCACGGCCGACGGACGCCGCCTCCTGATCATGCACGGCCACGAACTCGACACCGTCGTCCAGAATATGGGCTGGCTCGCCCACGTCGGCGACATCGGATACACCCTCCTCATGCGCTGCAACGGGGTCGTCAATTTTTTCCGGCGCCTCTTCGGCCTTGGCCACTGGTCGCTCAGCGCCTACGTCAAAGCCGAAGTCAAAAATGTCGTCAGCTTTATCGGGAAATTCGAGGAGGCCGTCGTGCGCTACGCGAAGGATTACGACGTGGACGGCGTGCTCTGCGGCCACATCCACACCGCCTCCGTGCGAACGGTCGGCGGTATCGAATACTACAACACCGGCGACTGGGTCGAAAGCTGCACCGCCATCGTCGAACACTACGACGGCCGCATGGAACTCATCAAACCCGCCGCCGCTGTCGCCGCTCCCGTCCCCGAAAAACTCCTCCCCACAGCTGTCCACGCCTGACCGCCAGCGTAGGATGGCGAAAATAAAGGGAGAAAAAGAAAATTAGCCTCGGTTATACTTTTTCCTTGCGAACGGCCCGACCGCAGGTAGAGGTATTGCCATGCCATCGCTGAATTCCGAGATCCAGGCCGACATCTTGCGGGCCTGTCTCCATCGGGAGGAGGAGGGCGGAGAAGCCGATACCGCATTTTTCGCCGGCTTTCTGCACCGTCCGGAGAAGGAGATTGCCCGGGCGCTGGCGGACCTGGCGGCGGGGGGATTGATGGAGGAGAACGGGGCGCTCACGGAGCCCGGACGCCGGCAGGCCCTGTCGTTGACGCGGGCTCACCGGTTGTTGGAATCGTATTTGCAGACGCGCGACGGAATGCCGCTGGAGCGGGTGCACGGGGAGGCGGACCGCCTGGAACACCACGTTTCTCCGCTGGAGATCGAAAAGATCGCCGATGCCTTGAGCCACCCGAGGTTCGATCCGCACGGGGACCCGATCCCGACGCGGCGGGGCAACCTGCCACAGATCAAGCGCGTGCCGCTATCGAAGTGGCCGCCCGGGGAAGAGGGAAGGATTACTCATATTGAGGACGAGCCCATGGCCGACTGCCAAGAGCTGGTTTCCCTCGGGATTTCACGCGGGGCCAGGGTGCGGGTCCTGGAAGAGGAGCGGCTCTGGCACCATGGCAAGACGATTCCCGTTCCGGTGCGCCTCTGGAAGATGATCGGGGTCGAGCCGCTGGCCGTCGAGGAAATGGGGAGCGCCGACTGCCGGACGCTCGCCGAATTTTCCGAGGGCGAGCCCGCCGAGGTGGTCGAACTGGATCCCGCCTGCACCGGGCCGGCACGCCACCGGATGCTCGACCTCGGGCTCGTGCCGGGAACAAAAGTCGTCCCGGATTTTTCCGCGGCCTTCGGCGGCCCCCGCACTTACCGCATCCGGGGAACCTGCATTGCCCTGCGGCGTGAGCAGTCGGCCGGGATTCTTGCCCGCGCCTGGGAGGAGAAACGATGAGCGCCTGCGGAGATGCCGGCTGCGCGACCTGCGGGACGGCCGGCTCGGGCGGCGGAGGATGGGAACGCCGGGGATTTCGTATCACGTCCTTCGATTCCGTCGTCGCGCTCGCCGGAAACCCGAATACGGGCAAGAGCACGGTTTTCAATCACCTGACAGGCCTGCACCAGCACACGGGGAACTGGCCGGGCAAAACGATCTCGCGGGCGGACGGCGCATTCGAGTTTCAAGGCACCCGCTACCGGCTGGTGGACCTTCCGGGCACCTACTCCCTGCTCTCCGCCTCGCCGGATGAGGAGGTGGCGCGGGACTTCATTCTCTTCGGACGGCCGGATGTGACGGTCGTTGTCGTGGATGCCACCGCGCTCGAACGCAACCTCAACCTCGCCCTTCAAATTTTGCAAATCACCCGCCGGGCGGTGATCGCACTGAACCTCATGGACGAGGCGGCGGCTCACGGGATGCAGGTGGACGACCGCGGGCTGGCCCGCGACCTCGGCGTTCCCGTCGTCCCGATGGCGGCGCGCAAAGGGGAGGGGATCGATGCTCTGGTCGCCACAATCGATGCCGTGCGGCGCGGAGAGATCGCCTGCAACCCGAAGGCGTTTCACTTCCCCGTGCCCGGCTTGGAGGACAGCGTCGCTTCGCTCGCCAAGGATCTTGTCGGGCTGTATCCGGGGCTTCCCCAGCCCCGGTGGATCGCACTCCGCCTGCTTCAGGGTGACAGCCGGATCCGCGAGGCCCTGCGCTCGGGGGATTTCGAGCTGCTCGCCAACCCCGCACCGACCACCCAGCTTCCGCTCCACCAGGCCGCATGAAAATCCACCCCTCTGAGATCCTGGACCACGCGGACGGTCTCCGCTGGAAGCTTCCGCAGAATGTGGACGACCGCATCGCCGAGGCGCTCTATGGCACGGCCGCTGATTTGGCCTCCCGCAACACAACGAAATCCGGCGGCTCGTTCCGCGCCACCTGGCAGCGCGAACTCGACCGGATCCTCACGGGACGCTTCACCGGCCTCCTCGCCATGCTCGTCATTTTTTCGATCGTCCTCTGGATTACGATCAGCGGCGCCAACGTCCCCTCGGCCATGATTGCGGATCTTCTGATCGGGAAAATCTACCCTTGGCTCAACAGCGTGGCGGCAGCTGCGGGGGTTTATCCCTGGCTGTCGGGGCTGCTGATCGACGGTGTTTACCTGGCCACCGCATGGGTGATCAGCGTGATGCTGCCGCCCATGGCGATCTTCTTCCCGCTCTTTACCATTCTCGAGGACTTCGGCTACCTCCCCCGTGTCGCCTTCAACCTCGACCGGGCGTTTCAAAAAGTCGGAGCCCATGGCAAGCAGGCCCTCACGATGTCCATGGGCCTCGGCTGCAACGCGGCCGGCGTCATCGCCTGCCGGATCATCGACTCACCCCGCGAACGCCTCATCGCCATCATCACAAATAACTTTTCGCTCTGCAACGGGCGCTGGCCGACCCAGATCCTGATCGCCACGGTCTTCATCGGAACCCTCGTGCCGGGGGCTTTCAGCGGAATTCTGGCGGCGGCCTGCGTGATGGGAGTCGCCTGCCTCGGGTTTGCGCTGACCTTCGCCTCGTCCTGGGCGCTGTCCCGCACGGTGCTGCGCGGCGAGGCCTCCACGTTCAGCCTCGAGCTGCCTCCCTACCGGCCACCAGCCATCCTGCGCACGCTTTACACCTCGCTGATCGACCGGACGCTTTTTGTCCTCTGGCGCGCGGTCCTCTTCGCGGCTCCAGCGGGCGCCGTCATCTGGCTGGTCGCCAATGTCCACTTCGCAGACCAATCGCTCGCCTACTGGGCGATCACCGGCCTGAACCCGCTGGCCTGGGTGATGGGCCTCACCGGCGTCATCCTCCTCGCCTACATCATCGCCATCCCGGCGAACGAAATCATCATTCCCACCGTGCTCATGCTCACGGTCCAGTATGCCGGACTTTCAGGGATGGGCGACGGCGCGGGTGTCATGTTCGATGCGAATGGGCACGCGCTGCGAACGATTCTGGAGGCCGGCGGATGGACGGTGCTCACCGCCGTCTGCCTCATGCTTTTCAGCCTGGCCCATAACCCGTGCTCCACGACGATCTACACGATCTACAAGGAGACCGGCAGCTGGAAGTGGGCCACCGTCGCCACGCTCATGCCCCTCGCGATTGGGTTCGTCCTCTGCTCGGGCGTGGCGCTCGTCTGGCGGTTCGTCGCCGGGGCCTGAAGCCAGGTCTCAGAATTGTTTGGACCATTGGCTGGAAGCCAATGCCACGTGGCATCGGCATCCTGCCGATGCTCCAAAGTCTGACGAATTCCGAAAAACAGCCTGAAACCGGCCAGGAGCCACGCTCGTCAAAGCCGGTTTTTTGGAAAAGCCTTGACTTCATTCGCTCCGCTTCATAAGAAACTCTTATGAGATGCAAGCTCTGCGCCGGCCTTTTCCTCCTCATTTTTGCGCAGGGAATTTTTGTTTCCACCGGTTTTGCCAGGGGCTACCGGGACGAAAACGATCCGCAAAACGAGGAGCGCCTGGCGGACGATGCACAGGAGCGCGCGGAGTTTCTTTCCGCCGAGCGTTCCCTCTCCCGCGATCTCTATTGGTTTCCGAACTGGCTTGAGGCGGAGTTCACAAAGGCCTCCGACCATGGCGTCACGCCGTTCTTCAACTACTGGGGCGTTTTCCTTGGCAACCCCGTGGGCGGGATCACCCGCGAGGTCGCCTACACGCACGAAATGCTCTTCGGCGCGACGTTCGACATGGAAAAACTCGTCGGATGGAAGGGGGCCTCGTTTAAAATTTCCGGCGCAGACGCCACGGGGCGAAATCTTTCCACGGACATCGGCAATGTTTTCAATGTCTCCGAGTCCTACGTCACGCCGACCGGGCTCTTCTACGAGCTCTATTACAAGCAGGCACTTTTTGATGATTTTCTGGAATTCAAAATCGGCCGCATGGTGGCGGCTGATGACTTCTGCTCGCTCCCGGCCTTCGGGATCCAGGTCAGCGGCGGCATCAATGGCAACCCGACCAGCCTCTTCCTGAACTCGAAATTCACCAGCTCGCCGAATGCGACATGGGGTGCCACGCTCAAGATCAACCCCACGCCGATCACCTACGTCAACTCCGGGATCTACCAGGCCACCGACCGGATCGGCCTCGTCGCCTACCACGGCCTCGATTTCTCGATCCGCCCCGGCGATGGCATCCTCATGTTTTTCGAGGCGGGTTGGAATCCGACGTTCGGCTCCCGCCCCGCCGAAACCGTCCACGACAAGGATGGGAAATCCTCCGTGCGGCCCGCCGAGTCCGGCCTGCAGGGCACCTACAAGCTTGGCGGATATTACTCGAATTTCCCTCTGGCCTCCGGAACGAGCGATGCCATCGAGGAGAACACCTTCGGGTTTTACCTGATCGGCCAGCAGACGGTCTGGCAGAGCGACAAGAACCCGGACCACAATTTCGCGGTGTGGGGCGGCGTCACCTACTCGCCGCAGCTCAACGTCTCCCAGATGCCCCTCATGGGGTTCGGCGGCACGATCTGGCAGGGGATCATTCCCGGCCGCGACGAGGACCAGTTCCTCTGCACCTACATGGTTGGCGCGCTGGGGTCGGCGTTTGAAACCGACGGACCCCAAGCCGGAGCCAACCCGACGGCCGAGACGGTTTTCGACATCAGCTACATCATCAACCTCACGCCAAACGTCTTTATCCAGCCCGACATCCAATACGTCATCCAGCCCAACGGCACACAAACTCCCAACGCCCTCGTCATCGGCGCCCAGTTCGGCTGCAATTTCTAAACCGCCTCCCTTCCTCCCATGATCGAACGCACCAACACCCTCCTGAAACGCCGCGTCCTCATCGTCGATGACAAGCTCGCGGATCCCCACACAGCCGGCGGCCGCGCGGTGCGCGAGCTGGCGGATGAATTCGCAGCACGCTCGGTCGATGTCGTCGAAGCGACGACGATCGAGGACGGCGAGGCGGTCGTGCTCTCAGACGCCTCGGTGGCGTGTATTTTTGTCGATTGGACGATCGGGGCCGACGACGATTCTTCTCACGCGGCGGCGGAGTCCCTGCTGCGGACGATCCGGGAGCGCCGGACGGAGGTTCCGGTCTTCCTGATGGCCGACCGCGCGCGCACGCACACCCCGGGGGTCGAGGTCATGGAGCTGGCGAACGAGTTTGTGTGGATGCTTGAGGACACCGCGCCCTTCGTGGCCGGCCGGGCACTGGCGGCGATGAAGCGATATCTGGACAACCTTCTGCCGCCATTCATGAAGTCGCTCCTCGCCTACACGGCGACGCGCGAGCATTCGTGGGCCGCTCCGGGCCACCAGGGCGGCGTCGCCTTCACCAAAACTCCCGAGGGAAGGGTCTTCTTCGACTACTTCGGCGAAAACCTTTTCCGCACGGACACCGGGATCGAGCGCACGCCGATGGGATCGCTGCTCGACCACGAAGGGGCCATCGGAGAGGCGGAAAAATATGCCTCCCGCGTCTTCGGCTCCCACCTCAGCTACTCGGTCCTCAACGGAACATCGGGCTCGAACCGCACGATCATGTCGGCCGTCCTCAACGACAACCAGCTCGCCCTCTGCGACCGCAACTGCCACAAGTCGATCGAGCAGGGCCTCGTCATCAGCGGAGCCATCCCCGTGTTTTTCCTTCCCACCCGCAACCGCTACGGGATCATCGGTCCGATCCCGCCCTCGGAATTCACCCCGGAGGCCATCGCCAAAAAAATTGCCGCCAACCCGCTTCGGCCACTTCTGGTCTCGGAGAAGCCGGTTTATGCGGTGGTGACGAACTGCACCTACGATGGCATGTGCTACAACGCCACGGAGGTGCAGGACCTTCTCGCGCGGAGCGTGGATACGGTTCACTTTGATGAGGCCTGGTATGCCTACGCGCGGTTCAACCCGATGTATCGCGACCGCCATGCCATGCGCGGCGACCCGAAGGACCACCCGGCGGACGGCCCCACCGTCTTCGCCACCCACTCGACCCACAAGCTCCTCGCCGCCCTCTCCCAGTCGTCCTACATCCACATCCGGAACGGACGCCGCCCGATCGTGCACAGCCGGTTCAACGAGGCCTACATGGCCCAGGCCAGCACGTCCCCGCTCTACGCCATCGTGGCCTCGAACGAGATCGGTGCGGCCATGATGGACCGCGGCCACGGCAAGGCGCTGACCCGCGAGGTCATCGACGAAGCCGTCGATTTCCGCCAGGCCCTCGCCCGGGCCCACCGCGAGTTTGCCCGCAAGGGAAACTGGTTTTTCCAGCCCTGGAATGCCCCCGAAGTGCACGATCCCTCTACGGGCGAAAAGGTGCCCTTCGCCGACGCCTCCCCGGAGCTGCTCGCGACGGATCCGAATTGCTGGATCCTTCACCCCGGCGAAAAATGGCACGGCTTTGACGGCATCCCGGACGGCTGGTGCATGCTGGATCCGATCAAGGCCGGCATCGTCTGCCCCGGCATGGGTGAGAACGGCGAACTGGAGGAATCCGGCATCCCGGCGGCTGTCCTCACCAGCTTCCTCTACCGCCGGGGGATCATCCCCTCCCGCACCACCGACTTCATGGTGCTCTGCCTGTTTTCGGTCGGAATTACCAAGGGAAAATGGGGCACCCTCATCAATACCCTTCTGAATTTCAAGGCGGCCTACGATGCCAACGATCCGCTCGAAAGCGTCCTGCCCGACCTCGTTTCGGCCGCGCCGGACCGCTATGGCAAGCTCGGCCTCAAGGATCTCTGCGACGAGATGTTTGCGCGCATGAAGACGAGCGCGATGGACAAAGCCCAGGCTGCGGCCTTCGGCAATCTCCCAACCCCGGTCATGCCTCCCCGCGCGGCCAATGCCAAGCTCATGTCTGGAGATGTCGAGCTCCTTCCCCTCGACGCCATGCCGGGCCGCACGATCGCGGTCGGCGCCATCCCTTACCCCCCCGGCATCCCAATCCTCATGCCCGGCGAAAATATCGGCCCCGCCGGCGGCCCGTGGCTCACGTTCCTCCGCGCCATGGAGGACTGGGGACGCCAGTTCCCCGGCTTCGAAAAAATCGTCGAAGGAGCCGTCGTCGAAGACGGCAAATACCACTTCTGGTGCATTAAATGAGAGAAGAGGAGTTAGCCGCAGATTGACGCAGATGAGCGCAGATTTACACAACCAAAAAGATCCAGAGACCTATGCGATCATTGGTGCTGCGATGGAGGTCCACCGTGAATTGCGGCATGGACTGCTGGAGGTCGTGTATCAGGATGCGCTCGTCGTGGAGTTTGAAGCCAGAGGTATTCGGTTCGAAAGGGAGAAGCTTCTGACGGTGTTCTATAAAGGGAGGCCCCTCCCCAGCTTTTTCAAAGCCGACTTTGTTTGCTTTGGATCAGTCATCGTCGAGTGCAAGTCCCAAGCATCGATCGGAAGCCCGGAGGACGCCCAAGTCATCAACTACCTCCAACTGACCGGCCTCCATCGCGCCATTATCCTCAACTTCGGAACCCCGTCCCTCGAATACAAGCGCCTCGTCCTTTCGAAAAAATAATCTGCGGTCATCTGCGTCAATCTGCGGCTAAAAAAACTATGAATCCCCCCTCAAAAAAAGTCGGCGTCATCCCGGCGACCCTTATGGTTGCCGGCAACATCATGGGTTCGGGAGTCTTTATGCTCCCGGCCAACCTCGCCGCGACCGGCGGCATCGCCATCTTTGGCTGGGCGGTCACGATCACCGGCGCGATCTGCCTCGCGATGGTCTATGCCAAGATGGCGTCGATCGATGACAGCGCGGGCGGTTCGTATGCGTATGCGCGCCGCGCCTTCGGCCCGTTTATCGGCTACCAGACGAACCTCCTCTACTGGCTCGCGGGCTGGATCGGAAACGTCGCGCTGGCCGTCGTCGGCGTGGGCTACCTCAGCTTCTTCTTCCCCATCCTCAAGGAGCCGATGGTGCTCGCCGGTGTCTGCATCGTGATGATTTGGCTCTTCACCTTCATCAACATCCTCGGCCCGAAACTCACCACAAACGTCCAGTCGGTCACCACGATCCTGGCTCTCATCGCCATCGTCGGCGTGGCGATTGTCGGATGGTTCAAATTCAACCCGGCCACCTACATGGCCGCCTGGAATGTCAGCGGCAAGGACACGTTCGGCGCCATCCAGGGCGTCCTGAATGTCACGCTCTGGTCGTTCATCGGCGTCGAAACCGCCTCGGTCGCAGCCGGCGTCGTCGAGAACCCGAAAAAAAATGTGCCCATCGCAACGATCGGCGGCGTCCTGCTCGCCGCCGTCACCTACGTGCTCTCGTGCACAGCGATCATGGGCGCGATCCCGAACGAGGCCCTCCAGAAGTCGGCGGCTCCTTTTGCGGACTGCGCACGCCTCGCTCTCGG
>JBGSJQ010000190.1:0-36418 GCA_041741775.1 Terrimicrobiaceae bacterium
GACTGGCAGGGCGGCCGGTTCGTGCGCTTCGGGGACAACATGCGCCAGGTCGCTGTGACCGAGGGTGACAAAGTCGCCGCCGAAACGACTTTTGGATTTTCCGTCAACGGCCATGGGATTGGCGACCTGGTTGCGGTGATGAACGATGTCACGGATGCGGCGGTGGACGGGCTCTGCACCGAATACGCCGACACCTACACATTGGCACCCGGACTGGAAAAGGGCGGGGCGCGGCACAGCTCGCTGCGCGAGGCTGCCCGCATCGAACTCGGCCTTCGAGGGTTTCTGGAGGAGGGCCGGTTTCTTGGATTTACGACGACATTTGAGGATTTGCACGGCCTCCGTCAGCTTCCCGGCATTGCCGTGCAGCGGCTCATGGCCGAGGGCTATGGATTTGGCGCCGAGGGGGACTGGAAGACTGCGGCCCTGCTCCGCGCGATGAAGGTCATGGCTTCAGACCTCGGCGGTCGAACCTCGTTCATGGAGGACTACACGTATCACTTGGAACCCGGCAACCACCTCGTGCTCGGGTCTCACATGCTCGAGGTCTGCCCCTCCATCGCCAATGCCAAACCCGCCTGCGAGGTTCACCCGCTGGGCATCGGAGGCAAGGAGGACCCGGTCCGCCTAGTCTTTGATGCGCCGGCCGGTCCAGCCCTCAATGCGACGATGGTCGATCTGGGAAACCGCTTTCGAATTCTCGTCAACGAGGTGGAGGCGGTGCTGCCTCCCGAGCCTCTCCCAAAACTTCCGGTTGCCCGGGCGGTGTGGAAATGCCTGCCGGATTTCCAGACGGCCTGTGCCGCGTGGATCCTGGCCGGAGGTGCCCACCACACCGGGTTCAGCTACACGGTGACCCGCGAGCATCTGGAAGATTTTGCCGCGATGGCGGGGGTTGAGTTTCTTCTCATCGGACCTGGGACCGATCTTTCCGACTTTAAGAAGGAGCTTCGCTTCAACGAGGTTTACTACCACCTCAACCGGGGGATCGGCTCATGAGCTGCTTCGCCGACCTTCGCGAGGAGTGCTGTGCGGCCAACCGCCTCCTCCCCGACACGGGTCTGGTGGATCTGACCTTTGGCAACGTGAGCGTTTGCGACCGGCAGGCCGGTGTCTTCGCCATCAAACCCAGCGGGGTGGACTACGCCAGCCTTTCACCAGAGGACATGGTCGTCCTCGATTTCGACGGGAAGGTGGTCGAGGGAAAATGGAATCCGTCCTCCGACACCCCCACCCATCGCCACCTCTACATCGGATTTTCCGGGATCCGCTCGGTCGTGCATACACACTCCCACCATGCCGTCGCCTTCGCGCAGGCGGCCCGTCAAATCCCGCTTTTCGGGACCACCCATGCGGACTACTTCCGGGGCCCGGTCCCAGTGACTCGCGAGTTGAGTCCCGTCGAAATTTCCGGCGATTACGAGTGGGAGACGGGGACCGTGATCGTGGAGTGCTTTCATGGGAAAGACCCCATGGAGGTCCCCGGCGTGCTTGTGCGCAACCATGGTCCCTTTGCCTGGGGAAGCTCCGGAGCCAAGGCCGTGGAAACAGCGCAGGCACTGGAAATTGTCTCCCACATGGCCCTCCTGACCCTCTCGATCAACCCGGGTGCCCTCGAGCCCTCCGGCGACCTCGTGGACAAACACTTCCTCCGAAAACACGGCCCCGGCGCTTACTACGGGCAAAAGAGCGGAAAGTAAGACGCGGGTTCGAACCGGCCGATGCGGCCGGCATTTTCGCAGTCGCACAGCAGCAGGGTCCGTGGTATGGACACCAGATGCCCATACCGACAGAAGAAAATATCCGCGAGGCACTCCGCGCGGTGAAGTATCCCGGATTTTCGCGCGACATTGTTTCATTTGGACTCGTCAAGGAAGTGAAGATCTCCGCCGGGGAAGTGCAGATCCAGATTGCTTTGACGACCGGCGAGCCGAACGTGGCCCGCCAGATCCGGGACGGATGCCTTCAGGCGGCCCAAGCGGTGGAGGGGGTGGATAGCGTGAACGTGAAAGTCGATGTGCAAGCCCCGGCGGCGCCCTCGGGCGATCCCGGCCCCACAAAAATCGAAGGCATCCGCCGAGTGATCGCCGTGGCGAGCGGCAAGGGCGGCGTTGGAAAATCGACCGTTGCCGCGAATCTGGCCCTGGCGCTCGCCGCAGAGGGCCACCGAACGGGGCTTTGCGATTGCGATATTTACGGACCGAGCGTGGCGCACATGTTCGGGGGGAACGAACGCCCGACAGCGGATGAGGAAAACCGGATTATTCCAATCGAGCGCTATGGGGTCTCCCTGATGTCGATGGGCTTTCTGCTGGACGACGGCTCACCGGCGGTCCTTCGCGGGCCGATGGTGACCCGCTACACGCAACAGTTCCTCCGCCAGGTCGCCTGGGGGACGCTCGACTACCTGATCCTCGACCTGCCGCCAGGAACAGGCGACATCCAACTCACCATCGTGCAAACCGTGGCCCTCAGCGGCGCGGTGATTGTGACCACCCCGCAGGAGGTCGCGCTCATCGATGCGCGCAAAGCCATCGCGATGTTTGCCAAGACAAACGTGGCAGTTCTGGGCATCGTCGAAAACATGAGCTACTTTCTCTGTCCGGGCGACGGGAAACGCTACGACATCTTTGGCTCCGGGGGAGGTTCACGCGAGGCCGCCCGGCTCCAGGTTCCGCTGCTCGGGGAGATTCCGATCGAGCCCGCCGTGCGCGAGGCCGGCGATACCGGCAAGCCCGCTGTCGCCTCCCATCCGGATTCCGCCGCAGCCACAGCCTTCCGCGAAATCGCCCGGAAGCTGGCCGCTCAGCCCGGAAATAGCGACAGGAGGGGATGAGATGGAGCAAGGTGCTGGCCGACAGGGCCTGCAGAAGTGCGAGGCGTATCCGCTGCGATCCGGTGAGCACTGAGAATGGCCCTTCGCGGCCGGCAGATTGCACCAGACCGCTCCGAGCTGCCGCTGTTTGTGGGCTCAGCGAACGATCGTCACCGGCGTTCCGGAGGGGCTGTTTTCAAAGAATTTTTCAGCAGCGCCGCGGGGGAGCCGGATGCATCCATGTGAGGCGGCGTACCCGGGCAGGTAGCCGGCGTGCATCCCGACAGCTCCGGTCACCCGCATGAAGTAGGGCATTGGGGCACCTTGAAACCGCGTTCCGGAGGGACGCCGGTCTTTGTTGACCCCGACATTCCTCACCACGACCTCGCCGTTGGCATCCACGTAATCCCCATACAAGTTCGAGACGTGGTTTGCATTTTTTTGGATGACGGAGAACCGCCCTGTCGGGGTGCTGTAGCCCTCTCGGCCCGTGGAAACAGGGGCCGTCCCGACTTCTACACCGCCTTTGTAGTAGTGCGCCGTCTGCTCGCTGAGATCGATCACGATCGACGGATTTCCGGAAACGCCATCACCGGTCCAGGTCCACTCTGGCTGGGGTGGCGGCGGGGCCTCGGCCTTTTTCTTCTTCGAGCCATTCGGCGGCGTCGCATAGAAAATTTCGCCATTGGGGCCGAGGTAGGCCGTCGCGTAGTTGGGATACGTCGCCGGCTCCGAGCTGGCGCAGGACGACAGAAGCACTGCCGCCAGCAAGGCCATGCCCCCGAGGAGCCCGTTGGAAATTGGAATGCGTCTCATGACAAAAGTCAGCCCAGTGTTTCAGAAAAACAAAAAAAATCAAGACCGGGGAGGGCGAGGCGACAGGTTGAAGGGATTGATCTTGCCGCGAAGGATCGACGTTGCGACATCCCACGGCCCGGGCGTTTTCAGCGGATTGCCCGGGTCAGGGTGCGGGAACGCCGGAAGCGCCCTTTAAATTCGCGCGCAAGCTCCTTGAGGAAAACCTCATCCTCAGGGGTCGTCACGTAACCGATGATATAGATTTTCGGCATGGGGCGACCCGCCTTTTTATAGAGCTCCTCCGCCGTGGAGTAGATGTATTTCACGACCTCGTCGTCATTGAAGAGCGGTGGACCGCCGAACCCGGACGACTCGAGAACTTTCGGAGGAAGTCCGCGCCGCGCACGCTTTTTGCTTTCCTCTTCGCGGTCCTTCTGGACCTGTTCCCGGCGGCGCAGCTCCGCAGGGGAAACCTTGGATTCCTTATCTTTGCGCTCCTTGAGTTCGTCCTCGGTTTCCTTTTTGTTGATAAAGTGGACGCCGTCGGTGACGATGAAGATCGTATCGACGCCCGACTCAAAGGCGGCGGCAAAGGCAAGGTCAAAGCGGGTCAATCCGCCGGTGGCATCCATCTTGGGGGTCTCTGGTTTCTGGCGGTAGTTATTGAGGCGGGTGCCATTGCGGTCCACATTGACCCGGTCGCTCATGTAGGGGTCGATCCATAAGTTCGCCTCCTTTTTGTTTTCGTCGCTGGCGCGCACGGCCTCAGGCTTGTAGATATCGACGCCGGAGGCGAAGGCAATGAGGTTGAAGAGCGAGCCGTTGCTGAGGCTGTTGACGAGCTCCTTGATTTCGTCCTTGAGCGCATCAAATCCGTCGAAGCTACCGCGCTGGTCCTCGACCATCGAAGGCGAGAGGTCCAGCAGGAGCGCCACGCGCTCGGTGTTCGCATTGAAGCCCATGAAGCGGACCTGTGATACCCCGAGCCCCAGGCCGCCCATCCCGCTGCCCCCGGCCGTGCCCGTTCCAATGCCGGCTGCCCCGAAGGATTGCAGGTTCGATTTTATCGGGTCGAGCTTGGGCATCGCGATGGACTTGATGTCCGGAAGGCTGAAATCCGAGAGTTTGTTGGCGCTCAAGCGGGGCTGAAGTTTCGGCCGGCCGCTTTTTTGCTGCTGCTTCTGAACTTTGACCTTGTGCTCCAACTTGCGAGGGTCGATGCGCTTAATGACTTCCGGGGGTGCCTCAAAGGCCACTTCGCGCTTGAAAAGGTGACGGAAAACCACCACCGAGCCAAGGATGAGGATTCCCAGAACATGGAGGGCGACCACTCCAATGAGAATGCTCCAGAGCAGGCGCTTGCCGGGCAGGCGCGCGAGTTTGGCTTGCAGGCGAGTCGGCGCTGGCTTGGAGACGGGGCGTGTGGTGTAAGTTGGCATTATTCTCCCATTCCGAATGTGACGTTTTTGATCTCGGCGACGGCACAAGCGTTCATGACGTCAATGACGCGCTGGTGATGAACCTCCTCGTCGGCTTGAATGGAAACCATGGGAGGGTTCTTGGTGGCCTCCGAGGCCTGACGAAAGCGGGCCAAGGTGGCGACGAGTTGCGGCATGTCGCGCGAAACTTTGGAATCGAAGGTGGAACCGTTGAGGACGACGGCCCCATCGGCCGCGATCTCGATGATTTGCTCATCGGGCATTTTGAGGGTGGTGGTTTGCACGACCGTGCCGGGCAGCTGGATGCCGAGGTCCGCCTCCGATTTCGCGAGGCTGGTGGTGACGATGAAGTAGATGAGAAGGAGGAAAACGATGTCGATCATCGACGACATCTGGATCTCCTCCTCATCCTTCGAGGCCGCCACAATGTTCATGAGGTCAATTTTCATGGGATCAATTATCCGTCTGGTAGGTTGCAAAGATCACATCGGTGATGCCCCCCTCGGCGATGGCTTTCATGGCCTTGCGCACGTCCCCATGGCGGGCGCGTCCGTCGGCCCGCAGAAAAACACGCAGGTTTTCGGCCATCTTGGCCTGCGCTTCAATATACTTGGCAAGCCCCTCATCATCAACCGGTCGCGTGCCGGCGTGAAGCTGGCCTTTCTCGTCCACCGTCACGGTGATGCGTCCGCTGGGATCCTTGGGAACCGTGGCGTCACTGGCAACAGGGATATCAATTTTGATGCGCTCCGCCTGGTTGACATTGGCCGCCACCATGAAGAAGATGATCAGGAGGAACGTGATATCGATCATGGGGGCCATCTGGAACCCCATTTCCTCGTTGAGTCCAAAAATGCTGGTATTGAGCTTCATGGGCTACTCGTCTTGGGGCGCCACGTCGGCTTGGCGCTGGGAGCGCTTCACCGCGATCTTGAATTTTTCGAAGATGTTGCCGAGGGTGCGGTTGAGGCTGGCGATGATCGAGGTGAATTTGTTTTTGAAGTAGAGGTAGGAGACCATGGCGGGGATGCCGATGATCAGGCCGGTGGCAGTGGTGATGAGGGCCTCCGAGATATTGTCAGCGAGGAGTTCCGGTCGGCCCATCCCCCCGACCGCCATGGCGCGGAAGGCGGAAATCATGCCGCTCACCGTGCCAAGAAGGCCAAACATGGGAGCCGTGACAGCGGCAGCCGAAATGTAGTTGATCGGGACCAGGTTGGTTCCAATTTCCTCGATGGAGGCTTCTTCCATGCCTTTTTCGATCGAATCGAGGCGCACCTCGCCATTCTCGATGCGGACGAGACCGGCGCGGACGATGTTGGTGACCAGACAGGGTTTTGATATGCAAATGTCCATGGCTCCTTGGATATCAAGAGTCGTGAGCCTGTCGGTCAGCTCGGCCACGACAGCTGGGTTCAGCATTTTGGCCGTCCGGACCATGATGCCATTGTAGATGGTGAGGGCGATCACGGCGACGCTGCAGATCCCGAGGAACCACATCGTCCACCCGCCAACTTTGATCATTTCGATAATGGTCATTTCCTTGGCCTGAGGAGGAGCGGCGGGGGCCCCTTGGGCGAAGGCAATGGCTGGGATCACAAGAAGGCAGGTGAGGATGAGGAGTGCGGCGGTGCGTTGGCTTTTCATGGTTGTTTTGGATTTGGCTAGAGATTTTCGAGTTCGGATCCAGGCGTTTCGGTATCGATGAGACCATCGTCGGGCTTGGGAGTTGGTGTGGGAGTGGCTTCGGGGGTGGGCGTTGGCGTGGCAGCCCCTTTGGGTTCGAGCTCCTGGGTGGCGACCTTGTCGAGTGCCCCCGGCGGCAATTTGGCGCGGGCGAGGGCTGACCAGGGAGAGGTGGGGAAAACTCGCACGAGCTGCTTGCGGATCTCGATCGAGACGCCCGGCAGGTCGGGAGGGTCGTCCATGATAGCCGAGACGCTGGAATTGTCGGATCGGATCGTGCCGAGGGCGTCGAAGGCCTCGCCTCGATTTTGTTCATAGAGGCGGCGGAGCTTGTCGTCCTTGGCGATGGACTCCTTCTGCTTCGTGATGGCGAGGCCGAGGTCATCGTAGGCCTCGGCACTGAGGTAGAGCGCCTCGGCGTAGGCATCCGAGCCGAGGCGTTTGTAGGCGATGACGGAAGCAATTTCGTCGAGGGCGCCGATGAGGTCCTTGCGGGCGGAAGCGATCCGGGCGCGGGTGAGCTTGTAGAGGGAGAAAAGGGAGCTGCGCCGGGAAGGAGCGCGCAGGAGGTTGAGCTGGCTCTCGGCCGCATCGACCTCGCCGAGCATGGCGCGGCAATAGGCTTTGAGCACGATGGACTGGGCCAGCGTCTCGCCAAGGGCGTCGGGCGGCGCCTTGCCAAGGAGCTCTAGGGCCCCCTTGTAATCGCCCCGGCTCCGGAGGAGGTCGGCATACTTGAAAATGTAGATTGCGGCGTCCCCCTTCGGCAGCGAAAGAAGGGGGAAAAGGCGGTTCGCGTAATCACTCATGGGCGCGAGCGCCTTTTCAACCTGGCCAAACTCAAGCGCTTTTTCCGCATCCGCCCAGGATTTCGGGGGTGCCATGCGCCAGGATTTCACCCGCTCCATCGGGAGCACCGACGTGCCATGCCCTCCGGCCAGGGAGAGAGTCAGGCCACTGGCGTCGGCCTTCAAGACTTCGGCGGTCTGCAAATTGCCATCCTCCGTCTCGATGAACATGCTCAGGGCCCCCGCCGCATGGGCGAAGGAAGCGAGCGCAATCGTAAGCAGAAAAATGAGAGATTTCATTGCGCGGTTGACGGGGAAGGCACTGGAGAAGCCGAAGGCGCAGGTGCGGGTAAGGCGGGTTCTCTGGCAAGGATCTCGCCGGCCTCCGCGAATTCGGGAATTCCTTTGTAGGCGTCGTTGGAAACAAACTCTCGAAGGGTCGCCTGGCGCTCGGGTTCCTTACCCAGGATTTTGAGGCATTTTGCGCTTTGGAGGTAGGCTTTGGCAGCCCACTCGCGGTAGCCCGCGTAGAGGACATAGACCCTCTGGAAGTAGCCGAAGGCCTCGGCGGTTTCGCCCATGGCGAGTTTGGCGGTGCCGATTTGGAAGAGGGCGCGGGCCCAGAGCTCGCCACGCCATTCCTTGACTTCGAGGATCAGTTCGAGCAGCCCGATGGCCTCCCGGTATTTGTGCTCACTGAGAAGGATTTGGGCTTGTTCTTCGAGCGCAATGGCGGCGGACTCCGACGAGGGGAAGGTTTCGCGGAGTTTTTGGTAATGGGCATTGGCTGTTTCGTTGTCCTGCTCGTCCCTTGCACCGCGGGCAAGGGCAAGGAGGGCTTCCTCGTTCCACTCCGAGTCGGGAAATTCTTGCAGAGAGCGTTCGAAGGCTTCCCTGGCGATCGCCTTGTTGCCCTCTTCGGCGGCCAATCTTCCAATCCAAACCATCGTGGCGGCGCTGGCATCGTCGAGCAGTTCGGGTTTGAGTTCGAGTTTGACCTTCTGGCCGACGCCGCTCTCCCGATGGATTTGATCGGCCGCCATCTGCCACCGGAGGGCGAGGCTCCGAAGATTTTTTGCGCGGGCACGGGCGAGCTCCTGGCGGGCCTCTTCGTCGGGCGGATGGCCGTTGCGTGCGGTGAACTCCTTCACGTAGTCACGGAGGATGAGGTCGATGCCGATGGCGCGCCGGTCGTTGCCATATTGCGCGATAGCAGAACGGTAGGTCTCGAGCAAGTCGTCGGGCTTGTCCTGGGCCTTTTGCGCGAAGCCGATCCGGTAGATGGCCTCCGCATACATCCCGGATGTTCCATAGCGGTCCAGGTAGGCGCGGAGGCTGGATTCCATTTCCGCATAGTTTTCCTGGGTTTCCAGGACACGGGCGAGTTGGAGTGCTGCGTAATCGATTTGAGCTTGATTGAGGGTGAGCCCCTCGACGGAGCGGTAATGGGCGAGGGCATCGTCGAGGCGTCCGTCGGCTCCCGCGATGTCGCCAAGAAGGACTCTTGCCTCGGCAACCTGGGGCGACTGCGGGTGGGCCTTGACGTAGGCCTCAAAAGCGGCTTTGGCCTCGCCATATTTTTCAAGGGCGTAGAGGCAGACCGCCGCGCGGAACTGGGCATCGATGCCAACCACGGTCTCCGGGTAAGTGGAGGAAACCTGCTTGAACGCATCCAGTGCCTGGGTGTAATCCGAGCGGAATAGAAAAGTCATCGCCCGCCAATACTCTGCCTCGGCCAGGACTGCGGATTGGGGGTATCGGCGGCGCACTTCCGCAAACATCTCCGCCGCCTCCTCAAATTTCTCCTCCTGGAACAGGCTGAATCCGGAAAGGAAAAGCAGGCGGTCCGCAAAAAGTGAGTCCGGGCGCGTGTCAAGGATCGTGCGAGCCACCTGCACAACGTCCGGGAAGCGGCGCATCTCGAGATAAATCTGGGCAAGTTGCTGGGCAACATCGTCAAAATATTTTCCCTTCGGAAAGCCCTCAATGTATTGAGCGCCAAAGTCAGCGGCCCGTTCGAGGAGGCCCAGCGAAGCGGCGAGCGCGAACCCCGCGTAAGCGGCGTCTTCGCCATATTGGCTGTCCGGAAAGTCCTCGATGATGCTTTCATAAACCCAGAGAGCTTCCCATGTGCGATTCTGGCGGAAATAGGCCTGGGCGATGCGGTGGCGCAACTCCTCGTCGTAGGATTTGGTCGCAGCAAGCAGTTTTTCTTCATTCTCGATGCGGCGGAGGCGCTCATTGGCGGCGACAATAGCAGCAGCTCCCGCCATGGAGCTCTCGGCCTTCGCCGCCTCGCGCCTTCCTTTGGCCAGATCGGTCTGCTCGACGAGCCAGGCCTCGATGAGGCGCTTCGGAGCCACGATCAAGAGGAGCGGAAGTGCCAGGTCAACCCTCCCCTCTTGGAAAAGCTTGTCGGCTCCGCGCAGCACAGTGAGGTTGAACCCCACGGAGTAGCGCGCCACCGATCCGCTCTGCTCCAAGTCCGGTAGCAACTCAAACACCTTTTCCACCTGGTCGGTTTCAATGTAGGCTTGGCAAAGATAAACCACGCACTGGCCAAAAAAATCCATATCGGATTTGTCGGCCATCGCACGCTGGATGTAGGGGATCGCTTTTTTCCAATTGCCGGGCAGGACGTAACATTCGAGCAAATTGCGGCGCGCCTCGCGGGCTTGTTCGGAGGACGTGAATCGTCGGCCCAGAATTTTTTCAAAAATCGCAGCGGCTTCATCGTAGCGGGCCTGACTGTAGAGGGTGGTGGCGAGGAGATCCAAGGCAAGCCCGGTGCGAGTGGGATTCTTTTCCGCGTATTTATCGAGATAGGCCTGAAACAGGTCGGCGCATTCCTTTTGGTTTCCCCCGACGAAGTAGCAGTAGGCGAGCGAGTAATGGAGGCGTTCGAGTTCACCTTCCTGTGCGGGGTCGGGTTTTTCCTCGAGGCGCTTGATGTATTCCGTGAGGGGGGCGATCAACTCGGCGTAGTTTTTGCTCAGGAGCAATATTTCGATTTGGCTGCGAAGCTGGGCCGTCGGAATATTGTCGAGGCCACCTGGTTCCTCGGCGCGGGCAGGCATTCCCAGCGCAAAAGTCACCGCAATGGTGGCGATCACGCAAAGGATGGAACAACTCTGGG
Source organism: Terrimicrobiaceae bacterium (assembly GCA_041741775.1). Classification (GTDB taxonomy): domain Bacteria; phylum Verrucomicrobiota; class Verrucomicrobiia; order Chthoniobacterales; family Terrimicrobiaceae; genus QYQL01. The sequence continues at coordinate 10,663 of JBGSJQ010000190.1, forward strand.
ATAAAGGGGGCCGCATCGGGAGAGTGCTTCTGTATCATGAACACTATGCTCTGCCAAGATAAACGAACTCAAACGAAACTCAAACCATCGCCCCGGGTGATTTTCGTGAATCCGCCAATTGACCTGCGTTCGCGGTGCAGCCAGAATCGGGTATGGCTGTGATAGGAATCACCGGGAGCATTGGCTCGGGCAAATCCACCTTCCGGAAAGCGCTTGCGCCGATGCTTCCGGCAGGGGTTCTGGATGCCGACGTTCTTGCCGGAAATTTATTGGAAAAGGATCCCGAGGTTCGCGAACGCATCAGCCGTGAACTTTCAGAAAAGGCTTATCTTCCAGACGGATCGCCGGACCGCAGGGAGATCCGCCGCGTGATCTACAGCGACCCGGCGGCCAAAAAATGCCTGGAAGATATTTTGCATCCCCTGGTTCGTCAGACCTGGCTCGCGGCGGTCGCGACGGCCCGCGAGGACAACCACCACCTGATCATCGACATCCCGCTTCTCTTCGAAACACGGGCGGAGGAACATTTCGACCATATCATCGTCGTCGCCTGCTCTCCCGCGGTCCAGCAGGCCCGCCTCCTGAGACGGGGCCTCGATCCGGACCTGTCCCGCAGGATCATCGCTTCCCAGCTCCCCGCAGCCGAAAAAATCGCTCGCGCCTCGCATGTCGTTTGGAACGACGGAGCGCTCTCCGCGCTGGAAGCCCAGGCCATGCCATTTGCCCGGCAGGTCGCGGAGCCTCGCAATTGAGAAGGCTCAAAAACAGCGTTTAAGCCTGAAGCGCCAACCAGTCGAGGAGTGCGGTCCCCCACGGGTGGTTGGCCCCGAGGCCGAAACGTCGTCCGCTTCGGACGACTGTTGTCGGCCTCCGATGCCAGTGGCATCCGCCCCACCGGCCACAGCGTGAGAGGCTGTGGCAGGTTGATGGACGGAGTGGTGGCCATAACCGGGCGTGACGCGCCGGAGTTCCCCCTACCCGGCGTTGCGCCCAATGCAGTTGAGATCTTCAAACGAGCTAACGAGTCGCTTGGTGAAGGTCGCTTCACCAGCTCCCAGCCAGATCCGCGGGTCGTAGTATTTTTTGTTCGGAGAATCCGGCCCGGAGGGATTTCCCATCTGGCCCTGGAGATAGTCGTGGTTTTTGGCTTCGTAGCCGCGCACCCCATCCCAGAAAGCCCACTGGAGGTCGGTATCGAGATTCATCTTTACCGCGCCGTAGCTCAGGGCCTCGCGGATTTCCTCGCGCGTCGAGCCGGATCCGCCGTGGAAAACGAAATTCACCGGCTTTGGCCCGAGCCCGAATTTTTCGGCGATGAAGTCCTGTGAATTTTTAAGGATCACGGGTTTGAGCTTCACGTTGCCTGGTTTGTAGACGCCGTGGACGTTTCCAAAGGCGGCCGCGATCGTGAAGTTCGGACTGATCTTGCTGAGCACTTCGTAGGCGTGGGCCACTTCGTGGGGTTGGGTGTAGAGTCGGCTCTCATCCACATCGGAATTGTCAACGCCATCCTCTTCGCCGCCAGTCACCCCCAGCTCGATCTCGAGCGTCATCCCCATCCGGCTCATGCGCTCGAGGTATTTGGCGCAGGTCCCGATGTTCTCTTCGAGCGGCTCCTCGGAAAGGTCCAGCATGTGCGAGCTGAAGAGGGGCTTGCCGGTCTTGGCAAATTGCTCCTCGCTGGCCGACAGCATCCCATCCACCCAGGGCAGAAGCTTCTTGGCGCAGTGGTCGGTGTTGAGCACAACGGGAACGCCATAGGCTTTCGCCGCCGCATCCACGTAATGCGCCCCGGCCACACCCCCGAGGATCGGGCCAAGCTGGTTTTCCTTGCTTACGCTTTTGCCAATGAAAAATTGCGCGCCGCCATTTGAGAACTGAATCATCATCGGCGAGTTCACCTCGCGCCCGGCCGCAAGCGCCGCATTGATCGAGTTCGTCCCGATACAGTTGACTGCGGGCAGGGCGTAGCCGTTGGCCTTCGCGTCGTCGAGAACGGCTTTGACTTCATCGCCGAAAAGGACCCCGGCACGGAATTTATTATTTTCGCTCATATTGGATTAGATATTTGAGATGACTCTGCGCGAATGATTTCGCGGCTCTTGCGTCTAGCAGACTCCCGGTATTTGCACAGCACGAATCGCACCAAAAGCCTGGAAAATCTGACGCGCGTCATGACCTGCCCTCCCCGGCTCATCGCACCCCGCTGAGCCGCGAGGCCTCTTCGAAGCTGGAACGCTTTGTCAGCAGACCGGCCAAATACGCGTCGCACCCGGGCAGCTGACGCGCACCCGCGATTCGCCCGGGGACCTCAAGGCGGGAAAAAATCACACGGGCAATTTTTGCGCGAGGCACGGATTTCTCCCCGTAGCCGCCAGGCTTGTTGCTGGACCAAAACCGGACATGTTCGACGCCATCGCGCTCCTCGATCCCGAGAAAGATCACCGAGTGGCCGCGCTCGTTCCGCCCGACCTCGTCCGTCCAGAAAATCTTCAGAAAGTCCCCCGCCTTCGCTTCGGAAAATGCCGTGAAGTTCCTTCCGAGCCCGAGTTCGTAGAAGAGCCGGGGCGTGCCAGGTCCATTCGCATTCCACCGCCCCCAGACGCCGACTCCATCGGGAACCTTTCCGGGCAGGAGAGCCGTCCAAGTCGCGCGGTCGAGCGAAATGACCCCCTGCCGCTGAAGCGCCCCGAGGGTTTTCAGAAGCACCAGGTATGTTGCCCCCGAACAGTAGCTCGGCATGGCGTTTCGGGAGCGGATCTTCAATCCGGCCGGCTCAAAGCTGGCAGCCGAGGCCAGGGCCTCATGAGCAGAGGTCGTCGTAGCGTAGCCTCCGCCAACAGGCATCTCCTCCACCTGACGCAGCACGACAGCGTTGAAATCCGCCGCGACCAAGGCCAAGGTTGACACCAACAAAAGAATCGACACGCGCCAGATCATCCCCATAACAAGCCCGCTTTTTCCATGTTCGCAAGACGCATTTTCCCAGCCTTCCTTCTCGCCGTCCTCCTCACCTGTGCGGGCCTGGCCTGGTGGGTTGCCGCCTGGATGGAAAAACGCCCCCTCGAGCCCTCTGGCGGCCTGTTCTTTCCGGCCCACCTCGTGATCCCCGGGCCGCATTTTCTCCAGGCAGACCCGGCCTGGGGATCCGACCCGCTCGGCCCCACGGAAGATCCCCTCGCCTCGGTGGGCTGCGCCGTGACTTCGGCGGCGATGGTCCTGGGCGGATATGGGGCAAACACGGATCCCGGGCGGCTCAACGCGTTTCTTCAAACCACCAGCGGAGGCTACACACCCCAAGGCTGGCTCTACTGGGAAAAAGCCGCCGAGGTCGATCCCTCGCTGGCCCGCCGCCTCCTCCCGCACTACGAAGATGCCCCCTCCTACTTTCTGATCGACTCCAACCTCCTGCGCGGCAACCCGGTCATCATCCGCCTCCGCTACCCCTCTGGAATCACCCACTTTATGGTCATCTGCGGAAAATCCGGCTGGGACTACCTTGTGCGCGACCCCGGCTCGGGAGGCACGCGTGGCATCTATCCCCTCCGCGAGTTCGGCGGCCCCATCGAGGCACTCCGGTTTTACAAAAAACCCTGAGCCGCAGACCACAAGCACGCTTGGCATTTTCCAGAACTGGTGCAATGATCGAGCGCATGAAGACGCTGGAAGAACTGCCTGTGGCCATCGTCGGCGCGGGCCCCTGCGGTCTGCTCACCGCGCTCCTTCTCGCCCGCGCCGGCGTGCCCTGCCGCGTGTTGGAAAAACATCCGGGCATCTCCACCCACCCCAAGGCGATGGGCATTACTCGCCGGACCGCCGAGATTTACCGGCAATGCGGGTTTCTTGATGAGATGATGGCCCCCGATTTTCAAAGCCCGGACCTGGAGCTCATGATCTGGGCAAAGTCCCTGACCGGAGAGGAGTTCGGCCGGGCCCCCCTCCCGCCCATGGACACGTCCTTCAGTCCCTGCCGCCCCTTCCACGTGCCCCAGACCCACACAGAGACGGTCCTCCTCAATGCCCTCGCCGCAGAACCCCTGGCCAGCGTTCACTTTCAACACCGCGTCACCGGACTGCGCCAGCTTCCACAGGGAGTCGAACTCGACATCGAAGCCCCGGATGAGAAAAAAACCACGCGTGCCGAGTGGGTCGTCGCCGCTGACGGAGCGGCCAGCCCGATCCGAAACCTCCTGGGCATCGGGGCAGACGGCCCCGGAGACCTCGGTCACTTTCTCAATGTCTTTTTTCATGCCGACTTCGGCCGCGCCATGGCGGGCCGCCGCGCCCTGCTCTACAACATCCTCCGCGAGGATCTGGTCGAGTTTTTCGTCTCGGTCAACGGGCGCGACCTCTGGCTCATGCACCACTTCCTGCGCCCCGACGAGCCCACCCCCGACGAGAACGCCCTCCACTCGCTGATCTGCTCGGCCTCAGGACTCCCGGATCCCCATGTGAAGATCCTTGGAGTTGCCCCATGGGTGATGAGCCCGAAGGTCGCCTCGCGATTCCGCGAACACCGGGTGCTCCTCACCGGCGATGCATCCGCCCGCCTCAGCCCCGCAGGCGGCATGGGCATGAACAACGGCCTCCAGGCCGCCCACAACCTCGCCTGGAAACTTGCCGCTGTCGTCCAAGGCTCCGCCAGGGAGACCCTTCTCGACTCCTACGAATCCGAACGCCGGGCCCTGTCCTTGGCCGTCATGCGCCACACCAATGAAAATTCCAGCGAGGTCTTTAAGCAGGTCCATCTCGCCCTGGAGGGCGACTGGCAGGGGCTCCGGCAGTCCATTGGCCGTTCCCATCGTCAGGCGGAAGACAGGTCCTTCGATACGGGCGTCCACTACGGCACCGCCTTCCGCTTCCCCCATGCCCCGCTCTCCTCTCCCGGCTCTTCCACCCTCGACCTTTTCGGCCAGGGTTTCGCCGTTGTCGCTGGCTCCCAAACCTGCCTCAGCGGCCCCGGCCTGCCGCCGGTCACCATCCTCGAATCCTTTCCCGACGGAGTTCCCTGCGGCCCATCCGGCGCCGTCCTCGTCCGCCCGGATGGCTTCCTCTGCTGGTCCAAAGCGGCTGATGTTCAAGAGGAAGATATCCGCCAAGCATTAGCGTTTGCCACCCGTTAAGCAACGGGAATTCTTGCTTCTAAGCCCTCCGCCCACCTATTCTCCCCCCCATGCAAGCCAAGTTGAAAGTCCGCCCCTCCGAAGGTCAGCCATTTGAGGTCGAGGTCGCAAATACCGCCACCATCGGCCGGGGAATGGACAACACGGTGAGCCTGCACATGAGCCCCCACGTCTCCCGCCAGCACGCCATCATCCGCTGCCACAACGCCTGGCAATACCAGATCATGGACCTCGGCAGCCGCAACGGCACCTTCGTAAATGGCCGCCGCGTCATCACCCCCCTCGTCCTCGAAAACGGGGCCGTGATCCGCATCACCAACAACGAACTGGTCTTCGAACAAACCGACGTGGTCGGCGAGGACGGCATTTACGACGTCACCCTCGCCGCCGGCACCGATGCCACCCAGGACGAATCTGCCGTCGTCGCCATCATGGTCTGCGACATCCGGGGCTTCTCCACCATGTCCGAAATTCTCCCGGAGGAAAGCCTCGCCCGCTCGCTCGGAGACTGGTTCCGCGAAGCCGGCAACCTCGTTCAGGAAAGCGGCGGAACCATCGACAAATTCATCGGCGACGCCATTCTCGCCTACTGGATCCAAGGGCAGACCCCCGGACCAGAGGTCAGCAGCGCTTTCGCAGCGGGCCAGGACCTCCTAAAAAAAGCCGCCGCACGCGGCTGGCCGAACCACCCGGAAAAACCCTTCCAAATCGCCGTCGCCCTCCACCACGGGGGCGTGACCTGCGGAAACATCGGCCTCGTCGCCCAGCGCGACGCCACCATCATCGGCGACTCGGTCAATACAGTCTTCCGCATGGAGGGCGTCATGAAACAACTCGGACAGCGCCTCACCGCCTCGTCCGATTTCGTCTCCCTCCTCCCCGACGAAGACCAGTCCGCGTTCGATGACCTCGGCGAACACCAGCTCAAAGGCAAAAACCAGCTTGTCCGACTCATGGGATTTAATAAGTGAAGAAAGATTAGTTTTTCTAATATTTCACTTGACCCACCCAGTCCCCTCTTCCATTCTCGGTGCATCGGGCCCGTTCCCGACATCGCTCTTTTCAACCAATCCGCCGGCCTAGGAAAGTCAGCGGCCCGCCTCTTCACAAAGGCAGGCCGTGGGGTGAAATTCCCTCACTGTCGCGCAAAGGTCAAAGTCCGGGTTCGAACCGGCGGAGAAAACCACACAGCCCTGAAATGGGCAACGGCGTCGCGTTAGCGTCCGTGCTGGGGGTAGTCCTTTTTCACTAACGGGGGAAAGGCTGTCCGCTAACATTCCCCGTGATTTTTGAAAATTGGAAAAATGAAAAAGAGATTCCTAGCTTTCGTAGTTGCAACTCTGGGCATACTGGCTTGCCAACCATCTGCCCTCGCTCAAATCCAGGTTGGAACCGGCCCGGATTCCTCCTTTCTGGTTATTGAAGCCGTCGACTTTGGGTCGCCTCTCGTTTACCAGTGGAATTACAGCTACAACGTGTTGGCCCCTCCCTCGACTGCTGACATGATCACCGCAATAGATCTGGTCACTCTGGATCTCAATATTACCCTTCTCTACGGTGGCACCTTCCTCGATTCCATCGAGTATTCCAGTTTGACGCTGACGAACTCAGACGTCTATCCCTACAGCCCATTCTGGGCCCAGTGGGTTAGCGGAGGCACCTCCGGAGATCCTCTTATTTCCAAACCCTCCGGGGTCTGGAGCGCAGGCTACGGCGTCGCGAACCGGGAACTGGCACCAGGCTCGTGGGATGGCTTCATCTTCAATGGGGTCTATGACTCTGTCCCCCCTTACGATGTGATCTCAGCCCCTCCTTCCGTTGCTCCCGTGCCGGAATCCTCATCTTTCATCCTCCTGGCCGGAACAATGATTCTCCTTCTCTGTTATGTCCGACGCAAAAGGATTCACTCTCATTGAGCTGCTGGCGGCCACGACGATCATCCTTGTGCTGGGAGTCGTGACCGCAGGAGCAGGCTGGAAGGTCTACGAGAGCAGTTCTTTGGCTGTCTCGGCCAACAACATCCGCCAGCTCGCAGCGGGAGGTATGAACTACCTTGCGGAGCACAACTATGTGTATTGGTCCTATCGCGGCAATAACCCGGACAACGGCAAGGGGGTCACGTGGTGGTTCGGATTTGAGCCGCTTGCCAGCCTCGGTCGCAGTGAGGGGAACCGCGAATTCGACGCCACCAAGGGCCCCCTGGGCGGTTACATCCCCAAAGGCATCCGCCCTGACCCCAGCTTTGCCCTCGGAGGAAATGCCTTCAAACCAAAATATCGTAACGGCTACATTGGAACCGGATACAACGTGCTTCTCGGAGGAGGGTTCCTTGGCAACGCCTCGCTTCAGAACCATTTTCAGCTCTCCGACCCATCAAAAGTCGTCGTCTTTTTTACGTCCGCGCAGGTGAATACCTTTCAAAGGCCAGCCTCCGGAAAAAACCCGATGCTGGAGGAATTCTATGGAATCGATGCCAACGAGCGCACCGTCCACTTCCGCCACAACGGCAAGGCCATGATCTCGTTCGCCAGCGGAAACGCCGGATTCCTTGACATGGACGAGTCCACGCGGGATTCCCGCATGCCGGACGCCAATGTCGGACGCTTCGCCCCCGTCGGCAGCACAGCGCTCCTCCAGTAAGCCCCAGGCCCGCCGCCGCCCCCGCGACTGCGACCCTATTCAACAATAAATGTCACAGCTGTGACATTTATTGTATGGAATATTCAAACTTACTGGCGAGTCTCGCAGCTCTGGATAGCGCAGTTTTTCTGGCCCGCCAGGCTCTCCGGCCAAGGTAATCTTTGGGGAGAAGCGCCGCAGGAAGCATGGGATCAGCAGCGACAGCCGCTAGCCAGGCTTCGTTTTCCTTGCGACTCCACTCAAGCAGGCCGGCCTTGTCTTTTGGCGTTTGTGACAACCGGGCCAGATGATCCATGACAGAGCGGTAGTTCGCGTTAATCCGTGAAAAGTTCCAAGCCCCGTCAACCATCTCACGGTTCGACTTGGAACCCCTGGAGTCGGTCTCCAGGCAGAGCAGCCTGCGACAATCGTGATTGCCTTTCAGGGATTTAAAAAACGACGGCTTCCTTGCGGAGATCCAGACACTTCCCTGGAGACAGCCGCAGCCGTTCTCAACAAGGACACGAAGGAGCTTGCGGCGCAGCGCCCGCTCCTTTGCGGGAAGGTCAAAAAGCACAAGGTGCCACTTGCCGTCCCATGGAGCAGACCACTCGCGCTCAGGATTCCTGCCCCCAAGAGCTCGCAGACGGCCGGCCTCGGTTATCTTCACAAAAAGCCCCACGGCATCGCCTGTCTCCCTCCTCTCAAGAAACCCGGCCGCTTCGAGTCGGTGGACCTGTGGCAGCAACCCCCTCCGATACGCCCATCCCTCAAAACTCTCGTTCATATTGCGGAACGACGGACTCATGGACGGACTGAGTGCCCAGAGCAGGTGGTAAAGAAAAAGCTCTGTTTTCGCCTTCACAGGTTTCCAAACATTCCAGGTTGAGGACAAAATACAAACAACAAATGTCACATGTGTGACATTTGTTGTGCGGCTGAAGAATTTGCTCCGGGGAATAGCAGTCGTCTTTTATCTGGGTGTTTTTCGAAGTTTGAGGTACGGTTTTCGTTCAATCCTCCTCCCGAACATGCCAAATCAACACAAAGTCAATCTTCCCCAGGTCATCCTCATCTCGTGTGTTGCCGCCATTGGCGGCTTTCTTTTTGGTTTCGACAGCGGGGTGATCAACGGAACGGTGGACGCGCTCCAGGCGGCCTTCAAGTCGTCTTCGGTGGGGTCGGGGTTCAACGTGGCGTCGATGCTCCTTGGGTGTGCCGTTGGAGCCTTTCTCGCCGGTTCGCTGGCGGACAAATTCGGGCGGCGCGGGGTGATGATTGTCACGGCAATTTTCTTTGCGCTGAGCGCATGGGGGTCAGGAATCTCGAGCGGGTCTGTTGAGTTTGTCATCTACCGCATCATCGGCGGCTTCGCTGTCGGAGCGGCCAGCGTCCTTTGCCCCGCCTACATCAGCGAGGTGGCTCCGGCCCAGATGCGCGGACGCCTCTCCTCACTTCAACAGCTCGCGATCGTGCTTGGGCTCTTCATGGCGTTCCTCAGCAACTTTGCGATCGCTGATGCCGCCAAGGGGGCCTCCAGCGTGTTCTGGCTCGGCTTTCAAGCCTGGCAATGGATGTTTTGGATGGAACTCATCCCGGCTGCCATCTTCCTGCTCTCGCTCTTCTTCATCCCCGAGTCGCCGCGGTATCTCGTTGCGGCGGGCCGGCACGAGCACGCGCACGGGGTTTTCCAAAGGTTGGGCTGCCTGGCCCACGAAGCCGAGCAGAAGGTCAAAGAGGTTCTTGAAACGCTCGAAAAAGGTCACAAACCGCGCTTCTCCGACCTGCGCAACAAGGCGACCGGACACATCGAACCGATCCTCTGGGTCGGCATCGGCCTGGCCACGTTTCAGCAACTCGTCGGCATCAATGTCGTTTTCTACTACGGCGCCGTGCTCTGGCAGGCCGCCGGGTTCTCCGAAAACGATGCCCTCCTCATCAACGTCATCAGCGGTGCGGTGAATATTATTTCCACCCTCGTCGCCATGTCGCTGGTGGACAAAATCGGCCGCAAGCCGCTCCTCATCGGCGGGTCGATCGGCATGGCAGTCACCCTCGGGACGATGGCTTTCATCTTCGGCACGTCAGGAACCTCGGCCGATGGTGCCCTGAAGCTCGTCGGCCCGGCCGGCACAACCGCGCTCCTCGCCGCCAATGGCTATGTCTTCTTCTTTGGCGTGTCCTGGGGGCCGGTCATGTGGGTCATGCTCGGGGAGATGTTCAAAAACCGCTTCCGTGGCGCCGCGCTCTCCATCAGCGGCTTCGCCCAGTGGGTCTCGAATTTCGCGATCACGATGACCTTCCCGATCCTGCTCTCCTCATTCGGCCTCGGCGGGGCCTACGGGCTCTACACGATCTGCGCCATCCTATCGATTTTCTTCGTCCTCTGGTTCGTGCGTGAAACCAAGGGCAAGACGCTGGAAGAGATGTAGGAGCCGGCCGGACCTTCTAATACTCCCCCCGCCGCAAAGAAGCAAAAGCCCTCCCGAGGTTGGCCATCACGTCGCTTGCGCAGAGAGACTCCTGCGAGGCTCCATGAGTGATCGCGATCTCTGCCGAGCGTCCGCAAAGCCATACCCCGAGCATCGCGGCTTCACGCAATCCTTGTCCCTGGGCGATCAGCGCACCTGTCACGCCGGTCAACACATCGCCCATCCCGCCGCTCGCCATGCCGGGATGTCCGGTCGTATTGAAGGCCGCAGGCTGTCCCTGCTCGCCAATCACCGTCCGGGCCCCCTTTAGAAGAAGTGTCACCGGATACCTCTCCACAAAATCCTGCATCCAGCAGCGACGCTCCCGACCGGCACAAGGCATGAGCCGCTCCATCTCGCCTGGATGAGGGGTGAGCAGGCGCGGTCCGTGACTGAACGATAAAACCCCCGGGTTCCCCGCGATGGCATTCAATGCGTCCGCATCCACCACGCACGGTCCTGGAGCATGCCGGATCACGTGAAGGATCTCGTCGGCAAAACGCGTGGACAGCCCCGGCCCGATGGCGATGGCATCCCATTTGGATTCGAGAACCTCGGCGTAAGACTGGACAGAGTGAACCATCACTTCCGGCAACCCGGCGGAAGCAACAAGAGGATAAACCTCCGGTTTGACAAAGAGGGAGACCAGTCCCGCCCCACCGAGGACCGCCGCCCCAGAACAAAGCCGGGCAGCTCCGAGAAATCCTGGTGACCCGGCCAGCACAGCGACCCGGCCGGCAATCCCCTTGTGGGTGTCGAAGCCCCTTGGTGCCGCCATCGCCCGCAACACCCTGGGAGTGAGCACCGAGGTCGCGTCCGCATCTGCCGGAGCCTGCACCTCCCCCAGCGCAGCCACGGCCAGACGGCCAACGTGGTTGGTTGCGGCATCGGCTAGCAGGCAGGATTTGACAAACCCCATCGTCATCGTGGCATCCGCAACCACGCAGGGGGTAAACGGGATTCCCGTATCCGGATCCAGCCCGCTCGGGAGGTCCGCACAAAAAACCCATGCGCCGCGTTCGCGCCGGAGGCGGTTGATCTCCTCAATCTCCGCAGCGACCGGCCCCCGGGGAGCTCCGGAAGCCCCGATTCCCAGCAGCCCGTCCATCACCACCAAAGGGCCTCCACCACGGCAGGTCTGCTCGAAGTTCAGCCGAGCGAGCTGCGAGGCAGTGAGGGGAGCAAGTCCATCCGGATCGGTCAGGCGGATTTCAACCTTCCATCCCGCCTCCGACAAATACCGCGCCGCGACGAGAACATCCCCGCCATTGTGCCCTTTGCCCGCAAAGGCCCGACAGGTCCCGGGCTCCGGATGATTCTGGATCACGAAACCTGCCATCTGGCATCCGGCGGACTCCATTAATCCTTCTGCACTGGCTCCCGTCGCAAAAGCCGCCTGCTCGGCCGAGATCATCTGATGCCGCGAAAGAATCATCTTGTGCGCCAGCATGCACCCACCCGGATGGAACGGAAAGAATTTTGATCGCACCCGCCGCGGACACTCGCTAGGGTATTGCCGATGAAGACACTTCCGATCCTAGCCATCGCCTCTGTTCTCCTTGCCTCCTGCGCCAGCGGCCCGGAACCAACCCCGATTGTGCTTCAGCGACTGGCGGCTTCCGGGGTGGATTCGCGCACCTACGCGAAGATCGAAGCCGGGCGCGTCCTGAGCTACCCCGACATCCTCGGGCTCGTCAAAGACAAGATCCCCGATGCCGCCATCGTCTCTTATCTGAAAAGCACCCATGCCCCCTACACCCTGACCAACGCGCAGCTTGAGCGCCTCAGCGATGTCGGAGCCGGCCCAGCGCTTGCCAACTACCTCGGGAAGTCCGTCGGCTACTACGAGGCCACAAAGCGCAGCCAGACCGGCGGGGCTAAATGGGACAACAACCCGTATTTCACGGACCCGTATTATTGGGGGCCCGCTCCGTTTGATTACGACTTCCCGGGTGAGTGGTATGACCCCGCGACGGTAGGCATGTGGTTCTGATCCGCTTGCGTCCGCGCCTTTCGCGTGCATTGTGGTGCCATGGCACAATTCCGAATTGGCAATGAAAAGCTGATCCGCGTCCTCGACGCAGCAAGCAACAGGCTCTGCGGCCTCCTTGAAAAACAAGGTCGCCCAAACGGGGCCCTGCGCGTCGCCATCATTGGGGGAGGCTGCTCGGGTTTGCAATACAAGATGGATCTGGTAGACGGACCGGCCGACCGAGACATCCTTGTCGAGTCGAACCGGGTGCGGGTCGTCGTGGACCCCAAAAGCGCACTCTTTGTGAGCGGATCGGAGCTGGACTTCAGCGATGACCTGCAAAAGGGGGGATTCAAAGTCACCAACCCGAACGCAGTCGCCCATTGCTCCTGTGGGGAAAGCTTCTCGGCGTGAGCGATGACTTTGAGGCCCTCGGGCTCCCTCCCCGGCCATATCTTGATCCAGACACCGTGCAGGGCCAATTCCGAGACCTCGCCGCACGCATCCACCCCGACCGCTGCGGTGGCGATCCTGAGCCGCTGGCCCGGCTGAACAACGCGCGCAAGACCCTACTCTCCGACGCCGCACGCCTCCGCCACTTGCTCGACATCACATTTTCCCTCCCCACCTCCCCCTCGTCTGTCCCTCCCGACTTTCAGCTTTTTTCTCTGATCGGGACCATCGGCCGGGACGTCGATACGCTCGTCGCGAAACGCACTCAAGCCGCCTCCGCCCTCACCGCAGCCCTCCTGCACCAGCAAACCACCAGGCTGGAATCGTCCATCGCCGACACTTCGAAAAGACTCGCTGCCCTGCGCGGGGAGATCCTTGAGGACATCCGACGTCTTGATAGGCTCTGGCCGGACGTTTCGGCTGCGGACCTTGCCGCAATCTCCAGCAGGGCGGCCTATTGCGAGCGTTGGACAGAATCTCTCCGACAGGTCGGAGTCCGCCTAGCTGGAGGGTGAGTCGATCGCGCGGAGAAACGCTTCAACGTCCGGCGCCTTGCGCAGTTCCCCGAGCAACCTCCGTCGAGCCTCCTGGGCCGAGGCCCCGTGATGAACCAACCGCTGCATCAGCTGTCCGAAGAGCTCGCGGCGTTTGTGGCCGGCCGCCGAAACATCCCGGCGATCATGACAGAACGCCATGATAGTGGTGCCGCACGCGCAGTTCCGGAACAGCCCGACTTGCTCCTGGGGCTCATGAATCGAATACCCCATCAACCCGCTGCTGTGGTCCAAGGGCAGGGTGTCAACCAGATACTCCTCAAACGACCCATAAACCCGACCGCATTTCGGGCAAGTCTTGGGAAACTCCGTATCCCAGATAGCACGCAGCCCCTGATAAAGAGAGTTCGTTGAGGGGGGCGACGACGAACCGCCGTGCGTATCTGCCATGCTTGCAGCATAGCTTCAACCCACTCGGGGGAAAGGACTTTTTTTTGAACCCCGAGACATCTCGCCGGCCAAGCCGACTACTGAAGGACGCCGAGCGAGCGGAGACGCCCGTTTTCCAATGAAAAGATTTCGCGGCTGACCGGGTAGTTGGAGCTGAGGTAGCCGGAGATGATGAATTCGCTCATCATTTGAAAAGCCTGATCCTGTCTGGAAAAAACAAGGATTTGATTTCGGTTGGGCATAGCCACCAGAAGGTCGGGGCCGAGCGTCTTCGCAAAGGATTCCGCAAACCCGGGAGCCAGCACAGCCGAGGCGGTCAGCGGGTTTTCCGACTCGAGCACCGCATATTGGATCACCCCGTTTTTGTCCCGCACGTATTCCGGTGAGAGCATCGCAAAGACCTCTTTTGCCGTCTCGGCGGCCTCGGCATCGATGACCTTTCTTGCCAGGCCAAGCGTGCGCCCCGCTCCGCCTTCCAATCCCAGAATCTCCCCGTTCGAAACCCGCACCAGAGCCAGCACCGTCCGTTCGGATCCCGGAATCGGCACCCGCACTTTGTAGTCCATGAACGAAGGCTCAACCATCCAGGCCCACTTTGTCCCCGCCATCGCCGGAAGGGTCAGCAGCAGAAAAAGACACAACGCCGGTTTGAGTTTTGAGCGGGCTCTGGTATGGATGCGGGGTGATTGCATTTCTCGAGGGAACGCTTGCCGAGGCTTTGCCGACCCAAATCGTCGTCAACGTTCAAGGCGTGGGTTATCAGGTTATGATCCCGGTTTCAAGCTATGAGCGCCTCCCGCAGCCTGGTTCTGCGGTAAAAATCCTCACCCACCTCACGGTGCGCGAGGATGCCCATGTCCTCTACGGGTTCACCTCTCCGGGCGAGCGCGACCTCTTCCGCCTTCTCCTCCACCACGTCACGGGCGTCGGCCCAAAGATCGCTCTGGCGGTGCTCAGCGGCCTGCCCGTTGAAATGTTCAAGGCAGCGGTCGTCGCTGGCGACATCGCGGCCATTTCCAAGATCAGCGGGGTTGGAAAAAAGACGGCCGAACGCATCGTCCTCGAGCTCAAGGACAAGGTCGGCGTCGCGGCCGAATGGGAGGCCTCCAGCGCGAAAAATGCCCCCAGCCCGGCGGACACCATCGTGCACGATGCCGTCCTCGCCCTCATCTCACTCGGCTACAAACAGGTTGAGGCCCACAAAGCCATCAAGCGGGTCCAGGACCTCTCCCAGGCCTCCCTCAACGCGGAAGACCTCATCCGTCAGGCACTCAAAATCCTCTCATGAGCCCGGAGGAAACGGTCCTCGCCATCCACCAGGCCCTTCCCGAAGGCGGGCTTTTTCATGAGAAGGATTGGCGGATCAGCCCCCGCCCTCTTCCGATCTCCGCACAACTTGCCGAGGAAATCGAAAAACTCGGCTACCGCCTCCTGCTTTTCGTCCGGGCCTGCGACCAGCTCTACCGGCTCAGCGTCAAAGGACGCCAGCCGGCCTGGGTCTGCGAACTGCTTGACCGCGGCAAGCCTCCCGAGCTGGTCGCCTGGCAGCGCGAGCACGGGATCGCCGGCGACATCCCCAAAGTTCTCCGCCCCGACCTCATCCTCACCGAAGAAGGATTCACAATCGCCGAGGTGGACAGCGTCCCGGGCGGCATTGGCCTCACGGCATGGCTCAATCAAGCCTACTCCGGCCTTGGCCACGATGTCCTCGGTGGGGCGGATGGCATGCTTCGCGGGTTCCGCGGCATCCTGCCTGGCGGTGACATCGTCGTCTCGGAGGAAGCTGCCACCTACCGTCCAGAGATGGAATGGTTGGCTGCCGAGCTCAACCGCCTGTTTCCTGAAGACCCGCGCTGGAGGGTGCTCGACGCCACACCCCGCGACGACTGGCAGCCGCTAATCTACCGGTTCTTCGAGCTCTTCGACCTCGCCAACGTCCCAGCTGCCGATCAACTCCTCTCCGCCAGCGCGGCAAAATCCCTCACTATCACCCCGCCGATCAAACCCGCCCTCGAAGAAAAACTCTGGTTTGCTCTCTTCTGGCTGAAACCGCTCGAGGAGTTCTGGCGCCGTGAACTGGGCGAACGCGCCCACCTCGCCTTGCAAAAAGTCATCCCCTATACTTGGCTCCTCGACCCCGAGCCCCTCCCCCGCCACGCGGTCCTTCCCCGCATCGAAGCCCACTCGTGGAACGAGATCGCTTCCTTCAGCCAAAAAAAACGCCGGTTCATCCTAAAGATCAGCGGGTTTTCCGAGGAAGCCTGGGGGTCGCGCGGGGTCGTCGTCGCCTCCGACCTCCCCCAAAAAGAATGGCAGTCAGAACTCGAAAAGGCCCTCGCGGATTTTTCCCACCGTCCCCACATCCTTCAGGATTTCCACGCCGGACGGCTCTTCGAGGAACAATTCTGGACGCCGCAAAGCGGAGGTCTCCAGCCAATGCGGGGGCGCGTCCGCCTCTGTCCCTATTTCTTCGTCGGCGATAAATCGGTCTCCTGCGGCGGGGCACTCGCCACCATCTGCCCGGATGATAAGAAACTCCTCCACGGAATGCGCGACGCCATCCTCGCACCAACGGCTGTGCGGGCTAGTGTGCTGTGACGAGAAAATCCAGCGAGCCTGTGCGACAATCGAAAAGCGCAATAATGTCTAGCTATTCACTGCTCGGCACACTGGCGGCAACTCATCGGCGCACTCTCCCGTTGCCCGGACGGTTCGTTGCTGCCGAGCAGTTCATCGAGATGAACCGCCAAATCCGGCCGGCTCCCCGCCCAGGGAAAGAGCGCATCCAGCTCCTCCTGCTCGGCGGATTCCGGGGCCCCATCCAAGCGGGCCAGAACAGCAAGCAGAACCGGGCCAAAAAGCCGCGAGTCAGACCCCAGGCAGAAATCGAGCAACGAGGGAGGACGCCCCGCCAGCCCCATCCTCAGACGGTATCCGCTGTGGTAGGAGCTCAAGCCAAGCTCCCAACGGCCTGAGGCGCTGAGCAACCGGAGATCCCGATAATGCGGACCCGGTTTCGCACGCTGGAACGTCACTCCTTATCCGCCCGGTCCGGGTGCCCCCACCAACTGTTTTTCCGGACCCCATCATAGTGAGCTTCGAAGGCCCGGACGGCATCCTCCATGGTCCCGTCCGCAGGAGCCCACCGCTCCACATCCGGGAAATCGACGGCAATATTCCGGTTTTTCGTGTCGCTGAGAAACCGGATCGGACACCAGAACGATTCGACATTACGGAGCATCTCGCTGGCCAGCGCCCACACGCCGGTCATCCAGTCGCAATACCAGCACCAGAGGAGGTCATAGCCAATCAGGCCATCATACTTGTGCCGGGAGAGGTTGACCCATTCCGAGGACTTGTAGGTAGGAAGTTTGCCGAGCCAGGCAATCGGGGGATAAAGAAAAATCTCGGCGAGGCGAACCTGCGCAAAGACTAGAATGGCCGGAGTCTGGACCATCAGGCAGACTTGATTGCGAACCGGACCGAGCAACTTGGCTTGAGCGTCTGTGAGCGTGCGGCCTTTCCGCCCGCGAAGCAGGCGGTGGACCAGGCAAAAGGCGTGCAGAAAGACCAATTGGGCGACTACGGATCCCAGCAGGCCAAGCCATCCACCAAGGAAGCAGCCGGCAACCCACGGGAGCCAGGTGAACAAGCTCACAAAGAGGTCCAGCCAAGGGGCCCGGGCGACCTCCTCAGTCGCGGCAAAGGCCAACCGCGTAAGGATCGCCGCCGCAGCCAATCCGCAAAAGATGGCGACAGCAGAAAAGAGAAATCCGCAACCCATCGCCTATTTCTCGGTGATCTTCATATCATCGATATAGAGAGTTCCCTGGCCGGGTGAGAGTTTGAAGACAATCGACGTGCTCCAGTTCAACCTTGCGTCTTTGCCATCGAAAGTTGCCTTGGAGAGGTTCCTGTCCGAAAATTTGACCGTAAAGTCCCCCTTCACTTCGCTCCACTGCGGCCCCGGATTGAAGCGGAAAATCTCTGTTTTTTTCTCCTCGAGTTTATTTTCTTTTTTTGTCACCGCTCCGCGCTCTCCCCTCTCCAGTTTGGCGTCGCTGAGTTCCTTTGTAGCCTCCAATCGTATGCCCACAGCCGCGTCGGTGACGCGCCCCCCCTTCACCTTCATCGAAAAGGAATAGGACTGGTTGTTTTTGAGTGGCCGGGTACCTGATTGCTTGATCTCAAAATACGAGGCAGGCGCTCCCTTTATGGCTGTAAGATCTTTCCCCGTGCCAGCTTTCCAGTTGGAAAAACCAGTGGTATATTGGTTGGGCACGGCCATGATTTTGTTCGGGCTGGGGTAATATCCGGCCTTCAGGCAGGCCTGGCCATCGGGAGGCTGAGCCTCAGGGTCATCGGCGGCTTTGACAACCGACGCGTAGCCGTAGAAATTTCCGCGGTCCAAGCCGTTGTCCACCTCCCAGCCCGAAGGAATCGTGAAGGGGGGCGTTCCGGAATCTCCTTTGACTTCTGCCGGCGCTCCAAATTTCGGCGCGGTTTTTGTTCCGCTGTTGAGCGAAATCGCGATTCGACCGTTACTCTTGCCAAAGACCAAATCAAAGAGGCCATCGCCATTGAAATCGCCGGAGGCGATCGTAGCAATCCCCCCGACTGTCAACAGGCCGGGGAGCTTGGCGGCATCCATCGGATCCTTGGCTCCTGCCGCCGTTGTCGGCTTGGCTCCACCCACGGGAACAAAGGAATCGAAGGCCAGATCCTCGCCGGGCTTCCAGTTTTTTCCGCTGTTAAGATAGATCGCCACCTTTCCAGTCCGCTCGGCAACCAGAAGGTCCATGTTGCCATCCCCGTTGTAATCCACCACGCAGGGAGTAAGCTGTTCCAAGCCCATCCCGTAGGCCAGCACAGAGCGGTTATTCTCCTCGAAGACCGGCTTGGCTCCGGATCCCTGGTTTAGAAGAAGGTGGATGCTGTTCGCAGAGTAGGAGCCCTCTCCGAGCAGGAGATCGTCCTTCCCGTCCCGGTTCCAATCCCATGTGGCCGGAGCAAAAACGTTTCCCCACTTCTTGAGCGAATCTTTCATCGTCGGAATGATCACTTGGGCAATGTTGGCAGGCTGACGGAATTCCGGGCGGACCCCGGACCCGTTCATCAGCAGCATGATCTCCCCAAGGTAGTTCCCGATGATCAGGTCTTTTTTCCCGGAACGCGTGATGTCGGTGAGGTGGATCCGCTGGCCCTGGCGCGCTTTTTCTCCATCAATGCCCTGAAGGGTGGGATCTTTTGGATCCACGCGCGAAAGGAAGATGGAAGCCAGCTCGCCGACGGTAAATTTCGGTTCCGCAGGAGTTCCAGAATTGAAGTAGATCCGAAGGTAGCCGACCGGATCCATGGTGGCGATATCTAGAAGTTGGTCCCCATTCATGTCGGCAACCGAGACAGAAACCGGCATCGATTGTTCAGCAATTGTCCCGCTGGTTGTCAGCACGGGGAGGGCCGCCCGCTCACCTGTCAGGGCTCCGGAGGCATCCACGCCGTCCCAGAGGTTTTCGCGACGAAATCCCTTTTCAAAGCTTGGGTTGCTAAGCATGTTCATCGGCGCCGCCGGGGGCGGAGCCTGCGAAAAGGCCGGGGAGGCCAGGAAGACCAACGGGGTAAAAAGGAGGAGCGCGAACAAACGCATCCCACGTATATGAGCAAGGAGCGGCGGGGAATCAAACAATTTCACTCCGAATCCATCACAGGAGGTTCTGCTGGGCGGCCTTCGGGGTTTCGAGTCCGAGTTTGCGATAGGCCTTCGGCATGGCGACGCGACCCTGCGGGGTGCGCTTCAAAAACCCCTGCATGATGAGGTAAGGTTCGTGGACTTCCTCGATGGTTCCAGGTTCCTCGCCGATGGCGACAGCCAGGCTGTTGACACCCACCGGCCCCCCGTCGAAGAGCCCGATCAGGGCCTCCAAGATCCGCTTATCCATTTCGTCGAAGCCCTCGGCATCGATCTCCAGCATCGTGAGTGCCTCCGCGGCCGTAGACGCGGAAATGTGCCCGTCGGCGCGCACCTGGGCGAAATCCCGGACCCAGCGGAGCAGGTTGTTGGCAATGCGCGGAGTGCCCCGCGACCGGCGGGAAATCTCCAGCGCTGCCTCTTCCGGCATCTCGGCACCGATGAGGCCTGCACTGCGCACAACGATGTGCGCCAGCTCACCTGCGGGGTAGTAATCGAGCCGGCAGCTCATTCCGAAACGCGATCGCAGCGGCTCGCTGATCATGCCCGCGCGGGTGGTTGCCCCGATGAGGGTGAAGCGGGCGAGGTTCAGCCGCACGCTGCGCGCGCTCGGCCCTTGGTCAATTAGGATATCGAGTTTGAAGTCCTCCATCGCCGGATAGAGGTATTCCTCGATCGCGGGCTGGAGGCGGTGGATTTCATCGATGAAGAGGATGCCACCCCGCTCGATGGTGGTAAGAAGCCCCGCCAGGTCACCGGCCTTGTCGATCATCGGCCCGCTGGTCGTGCGCACCTCCGACCCCATCGCGTTGCCAATGATGTAAGCCAGCGTCGTCTTGCCGAGGCCGGGAGGGCCGCTCAGCAGAATATGCTGAAGGGTATCCCCGCGCTGACGGGCCGCCTCGACCATGAGGCGCAGGCGGGCCACCGTCTTTTCCTGCCCCGCAAACTCCTCGAAAAGCGGAGGCCGCAGGGAAATCTCAAAAGCGGCATCGAGCACCTCGGACTCGGATTGCTTGACGTCCGGATGATCCATCTCAGGCCTTCTCCGCCAAATGCCGTTTCCTGCGACGCTGGGCATCGGCCAAAAACTCGGCCTGGGCATCGAAGGGAGCTTCGCCGGGGGGCACCTGGCGGAGGGCATAAGTGCCGTCGGGTTGCATCACCTGCGCCTTCACGTTGTCTTTCCAGAACCACTCAAGGATTTCGTCCACGTGGTCGACCATGCCGGGCTGGACTACCGGAAAAACCGTCTCGACCCGGCGGTAGAGGTTTCGGGGCATCCAATCGGCGCTCCCGAGATAAATTTTGCGCTCGCCGCCATTTTCAAACCGGAAGATCCGGCTGTGCTCGAGAAAGCGCCCCACCAGGCTGCGCACCTCGATGTTTTCACTGACTCCAGGGACACCCACCCGGACCGCGCACATCCCGCGCACCAGAAGCCGGATCGGTACGCCGGCCGCGGAGGCGCGGTAGAGGGACTCGATGATGGTCTCCTCGACCAGGGAGTTGACCTTGGCGTAAATGCCCGATGGCCGCCCGGCCTTCGCATGCTCGATCTCTGCATCAATCATCTTGTGGAAGGAAGGCAGCAGCGACCAGGGGGCAACGAGGAGGTCGTGAAGCCCGGGAAATTTAGAAACGCCAGTCAGGCAGTTGAAGGCCTCCGCCAGGTCGTTCGTAATATCTTCCCGGGCCGTCAGCATGCTCAGGTCGGTATAGATTTTTGCGGTTGAGGGGTGATAGTTGCCGGTGCCCAGGTGGGCGTAGCGGCGGATGCCATCCCCCTCGCTTCGGATGATAAGCATTGCCTTGGCGTGGGTCTTGAGCCCAGCGACCCCGTAGATCACATCGACGCCGGCCTCGCGCATCAGGCGGGCCCATTTGATATTCGCCGCCTCGTCAAACCGGGCCTTGAGCTCGATCACTGCCGTCACCTGCTTGCCATTCTTTGCCGCATTGATCAGGGACTGGACAATCGGGGAGTCCGAGCTGGTCCGATACAGAGTCTGCTTGATCGCCAGCACCTGCGGGTCCTCGGCGGCCTGCGCCAGGAAGTCCACCACGGTCTGGAAGTTGTCATACGGATGGTGCAGAAGGATGTCGCTTTTGCGAAGGTGAAAAAAGATGTCGGCCTCCGTGTCGAGCGAAACCACCGTGCAGGGGGAAAACCGCTTGTAGCGAAGCTCGGGACGGTCGATCTGAAGCGCCATCGGCATCAGGCGCGAAAAATTCAACGGCCCGTGAATCCGAAAGACATCCTCGTCCTCCAGATTGAAAATTTGGAGGAGGCGGTTGACGACATCCACGGGGCAGTCATCCTGCACTTCGAGGCGGACGGCGGCCCCGCGTTTGACACGGCGGAGTTCCTCCTCGATCGCGTGGAGAAGGTTCTGAGCCTCCTCCTCGTCAAAGTAGAGGTTGCTATTGCGGGTCACGCGAAACAGATGGGCCCCCTTCACCCGCACCCCTTTGAAGAGTGGGGCGACGTGCTCCTGGATGATGTTCCCCAAAAAGACGTAGTCGTCTCCGTTCTGGGGTTTGGAAAACGGGACGACCCGCGGCAGGATCCGGGGGGCCTGGACGACGGCGATGTCGGTCTGGATCCCGTCGCCTTCCAGCTCGACGATCACATTCAGGCTCTTGTTCAAAAGCTGGGGAAAGGGGTGCGAGGGATCGACGGCAATCGGAGTAAGCACCGGATAGACCGTCTTCTCAAAAAAGCTGGCAAAATGTGTTCGCTCGTCCTCCGGAACATCGGGATAGGTGTGAAACCGGATGTTCTGCCTCTCGAGCTCGGGCGCAATCTCCTCCCTCCAGCAACGGTATTGGTCGCCCACCATCCGGCGCGTCCGGTCGCTGATCATCGCCAGCGTCTCCCGCGCGGATAGCCCGTCAGGCCCGGTATCCGAGGTGTGGGTCTGCCGTTGCTGCTTCAGACCGGCCACCCGGACCTCGAAAAATTCGTCGAGGTTCGAGCTCACGATGCAGAGGAACTTAAGCCTCTCGAGGATCGGGTTCGCCTGGTTAAGCGCCTGGTCCAACACCCGCTGATTGAACTCCAACCAGCTCAGCTCGCGGTTAATAAAGAGGGACTTGTCGGATAAAACCATTTGATTATCGTCGGACCTTCATAAAAATCGTCAAGGGGAAGTTTGTGTCGATTTCGTTGCAGGCTACCTGCCAACAAACCCTGAGGCGGCGACGGCGGCTGAGCGGGGGTCGATCACGACAGGGCGCAGTTTTTTGGCAACGGCAGCCGGGGGGGTATCCCAGGCGGCGGCGTATTCGGCGAGAAGCATGGCCGAGAGGCGGTCGAGTCGCAGGCGGAGGTCGCCCAAGGCCGGGGGATCCCCGGCCGGCTGCGGAGCCCCCTCCCGCCAGCGCTTCATCCACGCCTCCTGCTCCAGGCAGGACGCCTCGATCTGCGCCCTCGCAAATCGAATGATCAGGACATCGTCGATGTCCGCCCGCGAGCCTTGCCTGAGCAGCTTGTCCAGCACCCTCTGCTCCCGTTCCGGATCCCGCACGGGAAGCCCGTCACCCCATTTCGCCCAGGCCACATCGCGGGCCATCTCCAGTCGCTCGGCCATGAGGCTCACGACCGGCCCGCTCCCCTCAGGCAAAGGCGGAGTGGCGCAGCCGGAAATCAATAAGCCGAGCAAGAGAATTCCGAGCCATCGGAAGCGAAAGACGGCACCGTCCCCCATCACCGCGAGAGAAGGTTTTCGGGGCGCTTGTCATCCGGAGTCGGCTTGGGGGGACCGCCGGGAAGATCCACAGGCCGGTCGCCCAAGGAAGGCAGGGACTGCTCGGGAGGTGGAGCATTCGGGTCATAGGCCTGGCCTCCGACGACGAGGACGCTGCCGTCGCTGCCCCGCCGCAGGGCCGGACGAGTGGAAAATTCGTTGTAGGACTTGCGGTCGAGGACTTCGCCATTGAGGCCGATTTTCGAATAGACGAACGCCTTGGGAGCGGCATTCTGGAGGATGTGAACCTGATTCTGGCGGTCGAGCATCACGTTCGGGTTTCCAAATGTCAGAAATCGTCCGAGCTTGTGGGTGCAGTAGATCACGCCCGCCTGCGGATCCTCGATCCGTATGTAAAGCTCCGTGTTTTGAGGCAAACGGTGGGAAAGCAGGGAGATCGTGCGAGTGGTTCCAGCTCCTGGAGCTCCCTCGGGCACCCCAACGGTTTTCTGCCACATCAACCGACCGTCGGTGATCTCAAAACTCAGCGATGGCGATGTGAAATACCGGTTCGTCTCGTGAACGAAAACCGCGGCACGAATGCGATACCCCCCGAACTCGCTGACAGGAAACAGAGGGGTCAGGTTCACTGTGCGCTTGATCTTTTGCTGCGGACCGAGCTCGAGCGGCTGATTGTCGTATTCTCCGGCGGGAGGAATCGGACGTCCGTCCAGCGTTTCCAACTGAAGGCCGAACCACCGCTGGTGACCAACGTCTTCGAGAGAAAGTTCGCGACCGGTCAGGTTGGTAATCGTAACGGTGGCGAGGACCGGCTCGTAGCGGATGTAAAGGCTGCGCTTCATCGAGATATCCACCTGCACCTGAGCATGGGCGGCGAGGGTCAGCAGCAGGAAGGCCAGCGCGAACCATGCCGCAGATGCTTTGCGGATGGTGGGAAGCCCCGCTCTCGCGACATTTCGCTTCATTTCGAAGGTGGCGTATCGGAGGCGGTGCGAAAGCCAAGCGCATCGTCCTGCTGCAGGTCCATGAGCTTGAGGACGCGGCGGGTTACGGAGGGGTCCGGGGTCTTCCAGTTGCCACCGCGGATGACGGGCACCTTGCCGCCGGCTTCGGGGCTGTCGACAATCGTGGCGGTCCATTCAGAGACATTTCCCGAGGCTCCGAGCATGCCAGAGGGACTCTTATCTCCCTTCTTCGCATCCACCGTATTCCAACGCTTGAACCCATCCTTATCCCCGCCCTTCTTAGGGTTGGGGTCGAGGTCCTGGCCGGTGTTGGCGAGGGAATCGCTCTCGTTATTTCCCCAGGAGTATTTTCTGCCATCGGAGCCGCGTGCGGCCTTTTCCCACTCCTGCTCCGTCGGCAGTCGGCGCCCTTTCCACTTGGCATAGGCAAAGGCATCAAACCAGTCCACACCGAAGACAGGAGAGTTTACGTCCAAGGCCGCCTCCTGATACTTCCCCCAGCGCTTTGCGCGGGTGTAGTAGCCCGGCATGGGAGGGGAGAGCTCTGCCATGTCCGCCCAGCCGACAGGAAGATGGGATTTCCCCTTGGGCTGGTCTGGGTGGGCAAGCTTGTCGGCCTCTCCCGGATTGTTCTTTAGGTAATCCAAAAACTTGGCGTATTCGCCGATGGTCACCTCGTTTTCGTCAATGTAGAAACCGGGCAAATTCAGCTTCTGGCCGTCCTGATAGATAAAATCACCGGCGGGAACGAACACCATTTTGTCCAACTCGCGCACAGTCGAACTCTTGGGACGCATAAAGAGAAAGTAAATCGTGCCCAGCGCAGCCGCTAGCAGCGCCAGGGAAACGAGCGTGTTGACAACCATCGCGCGCTTCTGGCGTTTTTTCGAAATTTCGACCGCTCGGATGGCGGCGCGCTCCTGCGCGTCGAGCTTGTAGGCATCAGCAATCACGGTCTTCGGTTGGTAGGCGGCGATGGTTTGGAGGAAGGAGGCCCACGAAGGGGGCTGCCCACCGGGCTCGACCAGCATCGTTGCGATGTCACGCGCTTTCTCCGACTGGTCCGGAGAAAGGGAGCCGAGAATAATCTCACCAACCTGTCTCATCTCCGTCTCGAGATCAAATTCCTGGGAGGCGACCGTCGCCGCGATATTCGCCATTCGGACCCGGTTGCCAGGGCCGATCAACAAAGAATTCTCCGTGAGAAGGTCATGGGGGATTTTTTCCCGGGCAAAAAAATCGAGAGCTTCAGCGGCTGCCTTGATTGCTGAGAGTGCGACCGCCTCATCCAGCTTTCCTCCGGACTCCCGAAGCTGTCCGATCGAGCGACTCGGGATGTATTCGCAGGAATAGAAATATACCCCCTCCTCCTCGCCTGACTCGTAAAGCCCGATCACAACCGGGTTTGTCGCCTTCGCTTTCGCGCTCGCGTTGGAACGAAATTTTGCCACGACAGCCGGGTCGGCAGAGGCGGCCCGGTCGAGCACGTAGAACCGGACGCGGCGGTCGATATTTGTCTGCCGGGCCCGGTAGATCGGTCCTAAGGGCCCCTTCCCGATCCGGGCTTCAATTTGGTAGTTGCCCACAGTCTTGCCGACGAGGTCGTCCGGCGGCAACTCGATCTCCAACCCCGGCATGGATGCAGCCACCGCGGGTTTCGGCGCAGCTGATGCGACGACCTTCGGAGCGACAGCTGAAACACTTGCCCGCGCAACCACGGCTGGCTGGGCGGAAGCCTTTGGAGTAGCGGCCACAGCACGAACCCGGGGCGAGTCGGCTACCGCACGCGGAACCGGCGCAGCGGTTGGCG
>JBGSJQ010000191.1:0-18165 GCA_041741775.1 Terrimicrobiaceae bacterium
GTAATCCACATAGACCTGGAAATTCCGTTTGGCCGGCACGCGCTCCAGGCGGCCGGGCACCTGCGGGGCCTTTGCGAGGGAGGCGACGGCATCGCGCAGGTCGACCCCGCAGGCATTGGCGGCCGCAAGGGCTCCGAGGGCGTTGTAGATGTTGAAGAGCCCGATGAGGGGCATGCGGACGAGGTAGCTTTTCTTTTTGGCGTCGAGGCGGAATGTGGTCCCTTTGGCATCAAATCGGATCGCGCTCGCGCGAAAATCGGCTGCGAGTCCCTGCCCAAAAGTCGCGACCTTCAACCGCTTCGAGAATCGTTCGATGAGCTGGCGTCCGTGCCGGTCGTCGGCATTGATGATGGCCCGCCCCTTTTTTGTGGTCTGTCCAGCCTGGGCCTCAAAAAGGAGCGCCTTGGCCTCCAGGTAGGCCTCCATGGTCCCATGAAAATCCAGGTGGTCCTGGGTCAGGTTGGTAAAGATCGCGGCGTCAAAAGCGACCCCCCGCACGCGATCCTGCACAAGGGCATGGCTGGAGGCCTCCATGGCGACGGCCCGCCCCCCGGCTGCGCGCATCTGCGCGAGCATCTCCATCAGGTCCGCAGACTCCGGCGTCGTGCGCGGGGCCGGAAACTCCTCGCCGCCCACGATGTATTTCACCGTGCCGATCAGCCCGCACCGCAGCGAGGCCGCATCAAGCAGGTGGCGAATCAGGAAAGCGGTGGTCGTTTTGCCGTTTGTTCCCGTGACGGCGGCGCACTTGAGGTCGCGGTCGGGGTGTCCATAAAACGCCGCTGCGACATCCGCCATGGCCGCGCGGGGGTTCTCTGCCGGGATCACCGGGCATCCCGCTTCGGGAACATGTGTGGCGGCGACCGCTGCCACAGCTCCGTTGGCAACGGCCTGTGCAATGAACTCCGCCCCGTTGCTCTTCAGGCCCGGGAGGGCAAAGAACAGGGACCCCGGGGCGGCCCGGTGGGAGTCGTAGCAAAGCGAGGTGATCTCGGCTTCTGAGAGGCCGGGAGGAAGTCCCGCAGATTGGAGGAGAGTGAGGAGTTTCATCGTTCGATGGCGTCCTTCTCGACGGCTGAGTTCCCAAGAGCCAGAGGCGAGACGGATTCCGCCCGCAGGGCCGGAACGAGGTCCATGTGGCGGGCGACCCGCTCGCCGATCCGGGAAAAAACCGGAGCGGCGACCAGGCCGCCGTAGTTCAGCCCAGAAGAAATTTTTGCGTCATCGACCATGACGAGGCAAACAAACTGGGGATCCTCCTCCGGCAGGTAGCCCACAAAGGAGACGACATATTTTCCCGGCGCATACCCGCCCGTGGGGCTCGCCTTCTGGGCTGTGCCGGTTTTTCCGGCGACCGTGAACCCGGCCACGCGGGCCAGTTGGGCCGTCCCACCCTGGCCAACCACTCCGGCGAGAGCATGGCTCACGAAGCGCGCCGTCTTCCGGGGAATCACCTCGCGCACGACTTTTGGCGGCTTGTCGAAAACCACCCGTCCGTCGGGATCCTCGATCGACCTCACGATTTGCGGAGCCATCAGGCTGCCGCCGTTGGCGATGACCGACATGCCCATCGTGATCTGGATCGGCGTTGCGGTCACCGACTGGCCCATCGGCATGCGGGTGATCGTCAGCTTGTCCCAACGGTGGGGCGGATGCACGATGCCGGGGATCTCGCCGGGCAGCTCGATGCCGGTCCTCTCCCCGAATCCAAACCGGCGCACATACTCGTAAAATTTCGCGTCCCCCATCATGAGGGCCATCTTTGCGGAACCGATGTTCGAGGACTTCACCAGAATGTCATGCACGTTCATCATCCCGTAGCCATGGTGATCGCGGAGGATCTTTCCTCCGTAGGAAAATGAGCCGTTTTCACAGAAGATGGGAGTGGATTCTTTGACCGTTCCCTCGTTGAGCGCGGCCGAGGCCACGACGATTTTGAACGTGGAGCCAGGCTCGACCATATCGATGACCGCCCGGTTCTTCATCTGGACCGGCTTCGCGTCCCCGGGATGGTTCGGGTCGAAGCACGGCCGGTTGGCCATGGCGAGGATCTCGCCGGTTTTCGGGTTGGCCAGAATCGCGACGGCCATCTCGGGCTTCAGGTCGTTGAAAGCGGAATCGAGCTCCTCCTCGACGATCGACTGGAGCCCCATGTCGATGGTCAGTCGCACGTTGAGCCCGTGCTCGGCGGGCTCCTCCTGCCCCCGGTAAAGCATAATCTCGCGCCCAGTGCGGTCGCGCTCGATGAACCGGTAGCCGTCGTGCCCGCGAAGGTATTTTTCCATCGTGAGCTCGACGCCCTGCACCCCACTGCCCTCATGGTCCAGAAACCCAAGCACATGGCCGAGCATCTGGCCATTGGGGTAAATCCGCACGGCGTCCTTCTCGAAATAGAGCCCACGCATGTTGGCATCCTGCAGCGCATTTTGCAGGGTCACGGCCTTGTCCTCCGCAAACTCCCGACGGATCACGATATACTTCCGGCCAGAAGAAATTTTTTCGAGGAACTCCGCCTCGGTCATGTCGAGCAGGGGAGCGGCGAGACGCGCCATCGCATCGGGGTCCTTGATGTGAGACCCGTCCGCCACAACGGTCCGGACGGGAAGGTTCGATGCCAGTAACTCGCCGTTGCGGTCGAAGATCAGGCCGCGGCGGGCGTGGATGACCTGGCGCATCGTGTGCTTCTCGGCGGCCAGGCGCGAATACTCACCGTGCTTCGCAACCTGGAGCTCAACCAGCCGCGCCGAGTAGATCGTGAAGATGAGGGCGACGAAACCACAGGCAATGCCCGTGCGAGTGCGTGCCGTCCATCTCATGGGCGGACCCTTTCCACCAGCGCCGTCCGGAGAAGGCCATCGGGAGAGGCGTCAGCGGGTGGCGTCAGCCGGGCGATGACGTTATCCTGAATCGGCTTCATGGCGATGAACCCCTCGGCGATCCGCTGCTGCAGCACGCGGCGGGAGGAAAACTCGGTGACGCGGGCAAGGAGGGTTTCGTTCTGGGCGCGCACGCCGGCGATTTTGCGCTCAACCTGACGGATTTCCTCCGCGAGGGCGAACTGCTGGTTCTTCATATAGACGAAGAAAAGTCCACCCGCTCCAAGAAGGACCGCGACGAGCAGCCAGCGGCAAAGGGAGTTGAGGTGGACGGGGTTGATCTGTTTTCTCCGATTGGCGTTCATACTGTGGCCTCCTGTAGTTTTTCCGCGACGCGGAGCTTGGCGCTCCGGGCGCGGGGGTTGGTCAAGACCTCCTCGTGCCCGGCATCCATCGGATGCGGGGTGAGCAGGCGGAAAATCCTTGCGGGGTTCCGGCGCGGCTCCGGCCACTCCGGCCGGTCTATCCACTCCTGGCTCCGCTCGCGGAAGAAGTGTTTGACGATCCGGTCCTCGAGCGAATGAAAGGTGATCACCGCGAAGCGCCCGCCCGGGGCCAGGGATCCCGGAAGGGTCTCCAGTGCGTCGCGAAGAGCACCAAGTTCGTCGTTGACGGCGATGCGCAGCGCTTGGAAGACGCGCGTGGCGGGATGCCGGCCACTCGTGCGGGGAGCCACGGAGGAAACGGCTGCCGCCAGGTCAAAAGTGGTGCGGAAAAGATGCTGTGCGCGAAGGGTGACGAGGCGCGCCGCGATCGCCATCGCCCGCGGCTCCTCGCCATATTCGCGGAAAATCCGTGCCAACTCACCCACGGGAAGGGAGTTGACCAGATCGGCGGCCGTCTGGGACGCGGAGTGACTCATACGCATGTCCAGGGGTCCGTCTTTCATCAAGGCAAACCCGCGTTCCGCCGTATCTAGTTGGTGTGAGGACACGCCGATATCCAGAAGGATTCCGGCCAGGCCGCGTCGTTCGCCAAGGTCGTCGAGCACGCCCTCAGCATCGCGAAAATTCGCTTCCACCAGCCGGAGGTGCGAACCGAACCGGGCCAACCGGTGCCCCGCTTCCTGCAGCGCATCAACATCCTGATCCAGCCCAATGACCTCCGCCCCGGCTTCGAGCAGGCGCTCGCTATGGCCTCCGCCTCCCAGCGTGCCATCGAGAAACAACATGCCGGGAGCCGGACGCAAAAGAGCTGTCACCTCTTCGGTCAGCACGGGGACGTGATACACGAGCCCGGTCTTGTCAGGCTTTTCCACGGATATTTCCAGCAGGTCTTCGCAGTCCAAGAAGCTCATAAGCGTTCCGGGGTCGGATTCTGATGGTGGCATGCCCGGGCGGTTTTTCGTCGTCGCTTTTTTCCGGTTGAAAACCGAAGAAAATCGACCGGCCGCCCTTGGCCATCAGATCCTTCTCCTCATAGGGTTTGGCGTTTCTTTGTCATGGAAAGTTACAGGCCGATGGCCTCGGCAGCCTCCTGGTAGATGGACAGGCTGTCCGCCGCAGTCGCCTCATGGCGGTCTTTCGACCAGATTTCAAACCGGCTCCTTGCCCCAATGAACACCACTTCACCAGCGAGTCCGGCTTCCTCACAATGCTTCTCCGGAAGCAAAATCCGCCCCTGCTTGTCGGTGGTCACCGCATGGGCCGCTCCAAAAAACATGCGGATCGCCTCGCGCTTCTTGCCGGGGCTGAGCGCGGGGGAATCCTGAATCCGCTGCTCCCAGCGTGAAAGCTCCTCGCGCCCCATCACCATCAGGTATCCCTCCTTGGGATGCGGAACCACATGGAACTCCTCCCCTTCTCCCGACACCCAGGCGGACGGAATCGCGACACGCTTTTTCGCGTCCAATGAACGCTCGAAGGTGCCCGCATACAGCGTCGCCGGTGTTGATTCTTGTCCCATGAAAATTAGGTTCTTCGTGGCCTTGTTCGCCACAAGGCCCCACTTTTACCCACTTTTCCCACCGTTCGTCAACGAGAATCACGTGGTTTTTTGCTGTCACGGTGAGTCTTCGCGGCAAAGATGTGAGGATTATGGAAACACCCGGAATCAGGCGGATACAGGCATATAGGTTAATGAACACCAGTAACTTACGAAGAAATTGAATCTCCGTTTTCTCAAAAAATGATGTGAACTTTTTTTGAGAGATGTGAGCTTTTTAATTATTTCTTCTACACTGAAAATCAGTGACTTATGAAAAAGCTCACATCTTTGATCGCGAATGCTGGGGGTGGTAGGTGGTAGGCAGTTTTGACCTTTTCACGCCCAATGCACTGAGTTTGCACCGATCTTTCACACCCTCTGAATTGGTGTTTCTTGCTCGTTCGGCAAATCGCCAATCCGCTTCCAGACCCCGCTGCGGCAGAAACGCGGCTCACCGTCTTGGTACCACTTTCCGCCGATAAGATGGAACGTGTCACCGTCTTCATCATCTACCCACTCGTCGAAGGCGCGGAGATATACGCCGTCCTCTTTAGCCTCGCCTATGCTCCATCCGTTTTTCAGTTGAGTAGTCATAATGCCGAACAAATCGCTGATGTGAACGCCGCCCCGTTCACGGTTTCACTGCTTTCCCCAATGAGGAATTGACCTGCAGCCTTCATCGAGCGACACTCTCCCCATAGTTTTCTCGATGATCTCCCCCCAACATTTTTCGGAACAGATTCAAGGGACAGCCAAGCTGAACAACATTTCTACTGATCGCGCTGGAGATTTTTTGGCCCTGGTAGGGGATACCCCAGAACTCGCAACTGACGGGAGGGCGGTAGTTCGGGATACGGCTGGCGTTGAGATTGCCAGGATTTGGCTGGAATCCGAAGAGTGACCACAGTTGGCCCAATTTCGCCTGGGAAACTACATCACGGCACCCGGCGGGATTTCCTCTTTCAGCGGAGCGGCGATTGAAATAACTGTGCCGCCCAACGCTGCCGCAAGCTTTTCCGCCTGTGCTTTGTTCGGATCCGGGTCCCATTGGAAGCCTCCCAGGCCGGTCTGCATACAAGAATCGCACGCACGGTCCAAGACCGGATCCCCGGACTTCCAGCCGGATTCCGTCAATCGAACCTCCCGGCCCTGAACTCTGACTGCGGCAAGCATTGTGAATCGTTTTTACCATTTCCTCTGTGCCTTTGCAGTAAAATAGCCAGGGCAAGTGCTGGAATTCTCAAGATGCATTCTTCTCCTGCAGGCAGCAGATCACGCCATAGACGCGCGTGCTCTGCATTCTTGCGTTTTCGATTGTCACGGGAGCGGCGGCCTTCACAACTGCAACGATTTCGCATTTTTTCCCAAGCGGGCTTTTCTTCCAGTTTACAATGGCTTTTTTGATGCCATCGGCAACGACCAGCGAGCAATGCCCCCGGTCGCTAAAAATGAACCATTCTTCTCCTATTTCCATAAAGTGAATTTGTAACTTGGCTATGTTGGGTCTACCCAATCGGTTTTGATGACGATGGATTGCTGGCCGTCACAGCGTTCGACGGCGCGGAGTTTTGCGACGGTGTCGGTGGTGAGGCCGGCGAGGTCATCGATGTTGATGTCGATTTCTGGTGTGGTCCCGGTGCCGGCTTTGAGGCGTAGGCGGGACAGTTGGGTGTAAGTGATTGTGACGCTGTCGGAACCGCTAGCTGATACGGAGGCAGTTTGTGGTGCTTCGGGGAGCCAGAAAAATCCCGTGTCGGGGTCGTATACTGGGTAGGCGATGACGGTGTAGCTTCCGGGTTCGACGGTGATGGAGTCGGTGCCGGAGCCGCCATATTTTCCGGCGCTCCATGTGGCGAGGCCATCGGGCATGTCGCCTCCGGCTATATTGACGTTGAGCGTGCCGGTTTCGGGCGTTCCGCCGCCGCCGCCGCCGCCGCCGCTGCCGTTGTTTTCGTCGGAGCGTTGCGAGACTGGGTAGACATTTTTTCCTGGGATGACTCCGAGGGTGAGCGTTGTTTTTTCGGCGAACAGATCGCGGGTGACGGTGTGGAGGAGGGTTTTGCGGGCCGAGAATGCGGCAAGGGATCCAGCGAATCCGATGACCTGTCCGGGGCGGTCAGTCCAGTCGAGGGAGAGTTTGCTGGCCTGGCCGTCGATGTGCAGGCGCTGATACCAGTCGGCAAGAGCTGCGGCTATGCCATGAGCGGGAACCGAGTAGAGGGTGCCGGTGTCAAATGTGAATGTGAGGGTCTTGCTGGCTGAGAGGGCGAAGGCTTCACCGCCGGGTCCTACGGTGTCTGTGGAGGCGATGGCACCGTCTTTGATGAATACGGCGCTGATGGTGTCGGCGAGGAGGTCGTAGCGGGGGGTTAGTTTGGCCGCGTCGATGTCGTGGGTCTCTGTGCTGAGAGTTGCGTCGGCCGTGGATGAGGCGGCGGCGATGTTGAGCACTGGCTTTGTTTCGTCGCCGGGGATGCCGTAGGTCCACCACATGGCACCGGCTGGGGCGTAACCCATGGCGGCGCGGAGGGCTTGCAGGCAGGTGGAATCAAGGCGGCGCTCTACGGGGATCTCGTGTGTCCAGGTGTTGGCTCCGGTGTAGATGAATTTTCCAGGGTATGCGGCGAGCGCGGCGTCGAGGATTTCAGGAAGGACGACGCTGAGAGCTTTTGGCGTCTGGTTTGCGGCGGCTCCGGCGGTCCCTCCGATGAGGGCGAGTCCGGCGAGGGTTTGAGCGAATGTCGCCCGGTCGAGCCAGCGGTGTGGGCCGGTGAGCGTGTAGGATGATTGGTGGTTTTGGCCGGTGGCGGATCGTGGCGCCTGATCGAGCCAGCCGATGAAGCGGATGGTTCCGGACTCACGGAGGATCACGCGCTCGAATGGCGCGATGATGGAGGCCTCGGTGATGGACTGGCTGGTCCCGAGCTGCAGTTGGCTGCCGCCGGAAACGTCCTCGATGAGTGTGGCAGCACCGATTCCGAGCGCACTGGGTGACTGCTCGTCACCCTCTCCGATCTGGAGAGTGAAATTCATATCTTATTGGCGATGGAGTCGATTTGCTTTTGGAGGTCTGAAATTTGTCTTGCCATGCTTGCCCCAAGGCTACCCACCGCAGAGGACACGCCTGACATATCGGCGGATTTGATGGCATCCGCCAAGTTTTTCGCAACGTTGTCGAAGCCTTTCTTCATCAGATCCCCAAGTTTTTTCGCTTCATCCGCAGCGCCTTTTCCGGGATCTTCCTGGCCACTTCCGGATATTGCATTTCCGCTGGCGTCGGCGCTTTGCAGTGGATCGGCTGGCAAAATAGATTTCCCGCCGATTGCTCCGACCGGGGTGTTTTGATTGGCCATGTATGCATCGAGGAGGGATCCTCCGGTTTGGTCGGCCTGGGCGTAAGCGAAGGATGTATCGCTTTGAGTCATTCCGCGCCGGTAGTTGCTCCCAGGGACAATCTCGCCGGGGGCGACGTAGGCGGATGGGGTGGACTCGGGATTTGCTGAGTTCGTTGAGCGCACAGCGGATGTGGCATTGGCGGCCCGGCGGGCTTCGTCATCAGTGGCACCCTTGTCGAGAAGGGAATTGTATTCCTTGATCCATTCGAGCTTCGCGACTTCAGCCTGATTTCCCACGGCTTTAGCCTCATTGATGCGGGTTTCGAGTTCGAGTTCGTCCCGCTTGGCCTGAAGGATTTCCTGCTGCTTTTTGTAGGCTTCCTCGGCTTGCTGTGACTTCTTATCTGTCTCGGCTTGGCCTTTCTTCGCGTCGGCTTGTTTTTTTGCAGCGGCTTCTTTGCGCCGCGCTTCCTGGGCATCCGCTTCGGCGGAGGCAGCACGCTCGGCAATTCCGCTGTCACCAGTGGCCTTGAGGGCAGCGCGATAGGCGATTTCCTGCTTGAGAAGGTCGATGGTATTTTGTTCCCCGGCGTTTGTAGCTTCCTGAAGTCTGAGACGTTGCTCGTAGTCATCGGCGGCGGCTTGCTGGGCGGACCGCTTCTGGTCCTCGGCCTCTTTTTGCTTTGCGATCTGCGCATCAAGGGCAACAAGTTCTTTTTCGAGGTCGGCGGCTTGCTTGCGGCTTTTTTCGTCTCCGTTGTTGGCAGCATCAATGAGCGCGGCTTGACGTTCACGCACGGCGATGAGTCGCTCTTCGAGAGGCAGCTGGGCTTCGAGTGCGCTGGTCCGTGCTGCGGTTATGGCTTCAGTAGTGGATGCTTGCGCGGCGGCAAGCCGTGCCTGCTCTTGCGCGGAGCGCGCGGCGGCCTGCTGTTGCTCGTCGTATCCCTGCCAGGCGTTGCCAGCGGCATTGAGGGCGGTTTCGAGAAACTTCAGACCAGGGAATAGCTGGGCGGTAATTTTTGAGGCAACATCATCAATTGATGTTTTGCCTTTTTGCAGGACTGAATCGAGTCCGCTAATTCCGCTGGCAGCTAGGTGGGCAGCACCGGATAGGTCCGTTCCGAGACGATTGGCCAGGTCGCTTGTCTCTGGCCCTTTGGCTGCATCGCGCAGCTCGTTGAGTGCGGGAACGGCGCGGACCGCAATGGTGGTCCAGAATTTTTCGGCCTCTAGGTCTGCGTCTGCTGATTTCTGGGCGAACTCCTCCAGGGCCACAGAGTTGGCATCAATGAGATCAGCAAGGGGACCAAGTTTTACGCGGAGCTCATCGGCTTTTTCTGTGGGGAGCGTCCGGAGCTGTTCGTTGAATCCTGCAGCCGCTTCGAGCCCCATTGCGAGATGCTCGCGCACGCTTGCGACTGCGGCAGAGAGGGCATTGTAAGCGGCGTATGCCGCCCCGGCAGCGGCAGTTGGGCCGGTAAGTCCGCCAAGCAGTCCCGGTGCGGCGGAGTCTGGAGTTTGTAAACCTGCCGCATCGGGCTGTTGCTGAGTGGAGTCGAGGGAAGTGCGGAATTCGTTCTGGAGGCGTTTAAGAGAGTCTGTGCTCGCATCGGCCTGCGTGCCGATGTCGGAAAGTTTGCTCTTTGCAACGTCCGCCTCACTGCCGACTTTGTGAAGCGCGTCTCCTGTTTTTTCAATCGCTGCCGTATCGGCGACCGAACCAATTCTTACAACAAAGCTCATTCTGAGTCCCTCCAGGAATCCCCTTCCTCGATTTTCTCGCGGAGTTCTTTGATGGCTTTTTCATGTTTGTCGAAAGTCTCTTTTACAACTTTCGTTGTCTTATTCAGGTCTTCGACAAGCCCGGAAGTTTGAGCGGTTAATTCGCGAGCTGCATTTTCGATTTCTGCGAGTAAGTCGGACTCGTGAAGCTTGGTCCAAGCCGCAATCATATCATCAAGCGAGGATGCCTGTCTGATAGCGCGGACTTGCGCACAGTTCGCTTTATGAAGCTCCTCCAGCTTTGATGTCGCATCATGCATTAGCTGCGCCGAAACCTCGACGTTCTCGAAGGCTACGGAAAGATTATTTTGGCTCATGGCTGTGTAATGGCGCGGGGCGCATCACAGCGATCAAACTTCCAAGGCAAAAATATGTTTAACCAGAAATTCCAGCGAGGCAAGGCCTAAGTGGAATTTATGCTGCCCGTTTTTCGAGGAATGCGACTACTACAGCGCGCGGAATGCGAAACATGGCTTTTGTAGTGCCTAGGGATCGAAGATCAAATGCCCTGATCTGGCCGCTTTCTATCTGGTTTATCCAGTGCTGCGAACTGGTGCCAGTGATTTTTGATACCTGGCGAACGCTGAACATTTCGACGCCTGCGGGCAAGTCGATTACTGGGGATGGTTGCAGAGTAGTGGCAGGCATCGGCGAAAGAAGCATTCCCTGTCAAATCTTGGAAATCAATACGAAAAAGGGCGCGGATTTCTCCGCGCCCTTTTGGATGGTAGGTTTACGTCTCGGGTATCAGGATATCAGCCAGCTTCTTCTTCACTGGTGATTGCGGATCCATTCCAGCCAAGGCTTTGCATGAGTGGTGCAAGTGCGGAAACATATCCCTTCACCCATTCTCTCTCCTGCTCATCCCTGGATTCATTATCGGCGATAGCGAGCATCTCGCCAAACTCGCTTTCCAGCAGGGAAACAAGGTTCTTGCGGCACATTTCTTCGACAGTCCAGCCTTCCCAGGCGGCGACGATGCTTAGGGAAGCGAAGAGAGTTGGCGAGAGCTGCAGTGCATCGAGAAGGGATTGCCTGCTGTAGAATATCTCGACTCTCTCCTGCCCTGGGCTGATGAGTTCACGCTTCCCCAGAAGCGGCGCTTCCTTGGAGCTCAGCCCCAGCAAGGATTTCTTCGAGCTTCTCACGGTAGAGGCTGCGAGGTCTCCGGCGGCCATGCTCCCATTGTTGAATGGTTTGGACTTGGAAGCCCCATTTTTCAGCGGCTTGCCGTTGCGAGAGCCCGAGTTTTTTCCGGGCGTTCTTGATGCGTTGAGCGAGGGTTTGTTTTTGCATTTTGACATGGTGGGTTTTTGCATAAGACTCCAGTTGTATGTCAATTGCGCTATATGTCAATATTGTTTTTTTTGCTTCGCCGGCTGGTGGGTTCGCTGGCGCGGGGGGGTTGCTGAGTCTCGCGGTTTGAGTTGCTCGATCATAGCGAAGGGAACCACCTCTATCTAGGTGGTCGTTTAGGGCGGTCCAATAGCGTCTGGCCAACTCCAGAGCGAACTCATCCAACTCAAGTATGTAGTCGTTCAGGCGAATGTTTGGTGTAGCCGAAATCCACGCATCAACACGTTGAGCGAGCCAGGATTTTGCGGCTTTTGAACCAAGGGAATTATCTGCCAGCCCAGGCCAATCAGACCGAAGGTCATCGATTTCAAGATTCCAGTGGCGAATAAGAAACCCATCAAAGGCTTCACTGAACAGAGAGCGCGGAGATATGCCTGCGCTTTCGGGATCAGGAAGCTCGAATATCAGTAGCGAATGTGAGCGGCTTCCGGTCGCAAGCCAGATCGGGTTGATTTGGATTGCCGCGCACATCGCCACGGCCATGTCATAACGCAATGGCGAACGCGCGTTCTCGACGTGCGCCAAGCGCTCCACCGTCATGTCGGTTCCTTTCACGGCTTCAGTGCGGCTCAATCGCCTGCTCTCGCGGTGAATCCGGAGGCGAAGGCAGATCGCCGTCTCTCTGTCCGGAAGCGTTGGGGTGGTTTCCATCTGTAGCGGAAATCCTACCGGCAAAATTAAATTCAAACAATGCTTGACGGTTCTGACGATGTTGCCGATATATCGACATATGGCAAAGCACAACAGCAGGATTTCAGTGGTCGAAAGACACGTTGTCCGTGAAAAAATGAAAGCTCTTGGCCTGTCATCGCGGTCAATCGGAGATGAGCTTGGCGTTTCAGCCCGATACGTTAGAAATGTTCTGTGCGGGTCGTTGACCAGCCGCAAGTTGCTGAATCGGATTGCTACGCGTCTAGGGTTAAGTCCCGAGCCCGATTTCGGATTCGTTTCGCTCTATCCAGGAGAGTCTGAGTGCGGCGACTTTCCGGAATATGGCATCATGATCGTTCCGAAGTGCTTCGCCCCACTTCTTGTAAAGGCCCTCAGAATGGCCGAGACGGGCGAGGTTCCATCAGGACACTTGCTTCACTTGAACTTTACTGAAGATGAGGCGTCGATCCGGATCAGCAAAAAGAAGGCTGCTCCGGCAGCCTGGAGGAATTCAAAATGAATCTGCCACTCCAGCGGCATATGAGGGAAAAACCGAATCTCTGGGAGTCCATCTCCAGCGCTTCAAACCTCCAAGGCAATGCCGCGCGGAGTGGCGCTTTTTCTAGGTTACTTGCTGGATTGACGGCAGATGTGGAAAATAACCAAACGAGTAAATTTCTGCCGCTAGCCGCTGAAAACGATCTTTCGCTGGACCGCTCCCAAGCTCGGAGGGACGCCATAGCTGCAGCCCTGCAGGGCATTGACGGGAAATTTCGAGATGCCTACCGGCAGGAATCCGCCTGGATCATCGCTTTAAAAAAATCCCCGAACTTTTTTAAACCATGAAAACCAAAACACATCTCACTACCACGCCCGCAGCGATCTCACTTAAAAAAGCTCTGGAGGAAGTTCAAGGGCTCATCACCGTTGCCGAGGCATTTGATTCGAAACTCGCAGAGGCGGAGATATCTGATCTCCCAGGGGAAAACGCCGGGCCGGACGAAATCGTCAATCACGTCGAGGCAACTGCCAAATCTGAAGCTATCCGCTCCCAGCTCGGACCGCGCCGTCGTGCCGCATGGGATCGCGCACACGCCAAAGCCCTGGAAATTTACGAGGCAGACATTCCGGCGCTCGTGGACTTGCTGATGCCCGAGATGCCCGAGATGCACGCGGATCGCATGCGCCTCATGGCAAATTTCATTGAACTCACAAAGGAACACCTTCCGCCAGAAATCGCACGCCGCGTATTTATCGATAAATCACTCTGCGCTCGGGAGCTTGACCAGATTCAGAGGCTTTTAACCGCCTTTGGGGGCTCAATCACCCAGGGCATTGAATGCGTCGTCAACAAAGCCCGCCGCGCGCTGCGCATCGCAACCCACATCGATCAGACAGGGAGTGCCATCGGGTTTTTGAAAAAGGAGGCTGGGAAATGAATTGCTCGGGTCGCAGGCGTTTGCGGCATTGCTTTCGTTCGGCAAGCGCCTGCGTTCAGGCCGCTCCTGGCATGGTGATGCCAGGAGCGGCCACCTTGCGACTGAGCACTTCGCAGATCGCCCCGAGAATCGACTTTCTGCAGCTGGCCGCACCATTGCTATTCCCAAAACTTAAAAACGCGCTGGCTGGGCGGTGCAAAGGGTATGCACAAGGGCAGGCGCAAACACGCCACCCCGTTTCTCACAACATCTTGCAGCCCGGTCCTCGCGAGGATCGCTTTTTGCCCCAATCGTCGAGACCGCGCGGCCGGGCTGCTCTTATTTCAGCAGAACCATGAAAAAGACCAAGGGCAGTTCAAAAGATCGGGAGGCACACCGCGCCAAGATCCTCCATGAAGTTTTCCAACGTCTCACGCACCGGAAACTTTCGCTCGCTCGTCGCTACGCTTTGGCCCGTCAGATGACAGGTGGCCGAATGCTCAGAAGCCAAAAGACCTTCGAGCGCTTGTTTTACTCCTGGCGCTCCTGCCCACAGCCAGACACCATCATGCGTAAGTGGCGAGCGGGAACGCCAGCAGCCCGCGCGGAGTGGGTTAATGCTGTGGTTCAATTCGCTCTCGCGAAGCGGGTTTCTCTATATGCCGCGCACCGGGCGCTGTCCTTGCCAATTTCGTATGCCACGGTTCTGCGCCGGGCTAACCGGCCGCAAGCCGTCCTGCGCCTCTCCCGTATTGAACGGGCACGGCAGCGGCTGGAGCGCGCTGAGAAAATCGCCCTTGGAAACATCGAAAAAGGAGCTCAATGAGATACCGGCTCGATTCCGTTCCCCGCATGTTCACTGCGGCACAGATCGCAAAAGTTGAGGGAGTGACTCCTGGGGCAATGCGCCAGCAACTCGCATCGGTCGAGCCGGATGGCGTTGTCGTAAGGTCGGGAAATCAGGCGGCAGCTTACGTGATCGAAAAGCTTCCTTTAAAGACCCGCGAAAAAATCGCGGAACAAAAAATTAATTTCTGTTATCGTGATAGCGAGGCGGTTTTAGCCGATCCAAAACCTCAGTGGCAACCGACGATCCCACTGTCAAAGCAACCCCCCGAAAACATTGAGCGGGCTCATCTTCTCCAGCGCGCCCTGGCATTTTTCATCGAGCATCGGAATGATCGCGAGATTCGGCCTGGCGAACTCGACCGCCGCCTTGCCTCGGATTATGAAGCGACCTTTGGAAAGCGGGTATCCCGCCGCCATGTCGCCCGTATTGCGCAGATGGTCATCCTTCGCGATGGCGGCCGAAACGAGTTCAGCCGGATTGAGCTCTACCTTCCTGCTGGCGCAGTCCGAGATGATCGCCCGGCCGCGAAACAGGCGGGTGGGATCCACCCATCACTGGATGACGCGATTAGCACGGTGGAAGACATCGCCGCCCTGTCAGTTGCGGATCGTGCCTGTCTATGGAAGGCAGCGCTTGATGATTACCTCACTCTGGTTGATCAAGGGACAGAGTCGGCTCGGGCCAAGCGCCACGTTGTAAGCTTCATGCTCACCCGCGTTCCACGGATCGCAGCAAGTCGCCATGCCCTCCGCGTCGCCTTTGACCGCAAGGTGAGCGCGTTCGAGCGGGATGGGATCAAGGGTCTCTGCGACAAAAGACGGGACGGTGCCGCGAAGCGCAAGATTGCTGCCTATGTTGACCCAGAGTCGCTATCGGAAGATGAGCGCCTTCTTCTCACCCGCGCAAACAAAGTTGGCGGTGGGCTCTCCCAGGCATTCCGGGAGCTGTATTGCGGGATCGAGATCATTCCCGGAAAGCCGATGCAGTTCAGCGAACACTTCCGCTCCAGCTACTCCTTCAATCCTCGCCTCAATAAGAGTTACGTTCCTGAAAGCCTGCGGGCGAAGCTTCAACCACTCTTGCGTTCGATCAAGCCATTGAATCAAGGCCCGAAAGCGGCTCGCCTGGCGGAACCGAGCAGACGGCGGGATTGGAGTAAAGTTCCATCGGGAAAATGGTATCAATCAGATGATGAAACTGCGAACCACTATGTGTGGTTCGAGGACGAAAGTGGCGAGTTTGAGTTTGACGGCCTGCGTTTTAACGTGATTAGGCCGCAGATTCTACCAATGGTTTGCACCCGGACGGACCTTGTTCTCAGCGTTCTATTGCTGCCACGTCCGCAATACAACTCGCGCGACATCCGGACGCTGATGCTGGAGACGTGTATGGACGAAAGAATCGGGCTTCCCTTCGAAGGATTCGCCTTTGAGAGGGGCATTTGGAAATCACGTAACGTAGCGGCAATGGTGAATTGGACTGAAATCGATGCGGGCTTCGCGCGGGCAGGCATCAGCCTGAAAATTCGGAATGCAACAACTCCAAAATCCAAAGGAATAGAGCGCCTGTTTTCCCAGGAACAAAACGCGATGCAGGAGCTTCCCGGATATACTGGCAGGTTGGAGATGAAGGACTGCCCAGAACTCACAAGGAAGTCACTGGCTGCGATGAAGCGCGTCGGGCAACCGCTGAAAGCAGAGGCTGCGCCTTGGGATCACTTCCTCAGCGGGGATCAATATCTTGATCTCTTGCAGCGGGCCTACGAGCGTTTCAACAACGAGGTTCAGAATGGCGAACGTCTTCCTGGCATGAGCCCTGAAGAGGGCTGGAAAGCGTTTGCACCGGGCCGCCCGCATCAAGTGCTTCCTGATTCGCTCCGCTACCTGCTCGCGACCGAACAAACCGAATCGAAGGTTTCACGCGAAGGGATCAAGATCCAGATCGCGGGGAAGCCTCGTTTTTTCTTTGACAGTGACCGACTCGGAAATCTCATGGAGGAAAAAGTGATTGTTCGCTGGAATAGCTCCATGCCCGATCACGTTGTGGTCGTTCATCCCCGCACGGATCCACTCGGTCAGCGACCATTTATCGTCCGTCACGAACCCGCGCTCGATGCGGATAAACCAACCAGTGAAGAGTTTTCAGCCGCGCGCGCGCGCCGCAAGGCTTTCCTCAAACCGCAGGTCTCGTTGTTCCGGATGCTCAACCATGGGCATAACCTCACCGTGCGCAATGAGCTTCTTGGAAGCGCACCGCTGCGCCAAGCTGGCGAGGCTCACAACCGTGTCGAACGCGAGGAAATCGAACTCAGGCCGGCCCGCGAAGCCCAGGCAACAAATGCTCGGAAGCTCGCTCATCGCGCGGGTCTGGATCCGGCAAAGATCAAAAACACAGACCGGGCTGCAGAGCTTCAATCATTCGACGAACTCCGCGCCCGGCTCCGCGAACGAGAGCAGAACGCACAAGATCAAGGGCACCTGCCCGCGAAAGGAAAACTATGAAAACCAAATCAAATGACGGCGCGGGTAGGTGTTCCGTGCATCGCCCTGTTCGCCATGTTTTGTCGCGTCGATCTGGATGGACGATGCCTGATAACACTGTGAGCGTGGCGCGTCCTCACAAGTTTGGAAACCCGTTCCGCGTCGATGATAAATGCACTCAAGCGAGAGCCGTGGAACTCTTCCGAATGTGGCTCAATGGAGACATGGAAAGATACCCCGATCTGCAACCGAGACGCCGGGAAATCTTGCGATGCCTACCAACTTTGCGCGGAAGAAATCTTGCCTGCTGGTGCAAAGAAGGAACGCCATGCCACGCGGACGTGCTTCTTGATCTGGCGAACGAAGCAATATGAATATCCGAACGGTTGACCCACTGAAAATTGCAGAGAAACTCGACGCAGTTCGAAACTTTCTCTTGCCTGAAATCTTGGAGGAGATCGAAAAGGAGCCGCGCCTGGTCGAAGCTCTTTGGTTCCTGGGATGGGTGAGCCTGCCCGAGAACTATCCCGGCGGCTTGGTCAAGTTCGCCTCGGACTTTATCCACCGATACCGTGACAGGATTAAGCCGGACTCCCTCCCTTTGGATCGCGCTGCCACGCTGGCAGATATCGAAGCATCGATTGAGGAGCTGGGCCAGCCGAGTGTATTTTCCCCGCGAGCCGACGCCGCATTTTGGAACTCCTTCTGTTCTGCCACTGGCCCAGAGGATGACGAAATGGACATCGAAACCATGCGCCGGAAGGAGTATCGCCAGTGGAGTGCAAGCGATGTGCACAGGCATTGCCTTGAGGCCGCACAAGCCGAGTTGGCTGGATTTTTCTTCGACCTTTGCACGGATGCAGATACATCGTTCACCGGGAAAAAAGGCACGGACTCGAAAGGCGCTCGTGGATCGCAAGCGTGGTATTTCCCGCGCCTGTGGGAATGCTTCTTTGAATATCTGGATATACGAGCGGCAGAGGTATCTGCGGGATTCGCAGAAACGAGCGTGACCAGCGAGATATTCCATTGGCTCAAGCTCGCACAAGAGACCGGGAAGGGTGTCCTCTTTCTAGGCCAGTCCCGTTTCGGAAAAAGCCGGGCGATTCGTGCATTCGCCAAGATACATCCAGGCAAGGTTCGCCTGGTCGAATGTCCCGCGAGCGGATCCGAGGGCGATCTTCTGCGGGAAATCTGCCGGGCGCTTGGGATCAAGTTTTCCTCGATCACCCCACCACTACACGAGCAACGCGCCGCAATAGACAGTGTGATCCGATCCGCTCGATTTCTTTTGGCCATGGACGAGGCGCAATTTTTATTTCCCCAAAACGGCAATCGGCGGACCTCCCCGCCAAGGCTCAACTACGTGCGTCGGCAGATCATGGATATCGGGATCCCGGTCGCTTTTATTCTCACCTTCCAAAGCTGGCGCCACGTCGAACAGGGGTTCCTGAAGTTCTCTTCTTACTCGAACGAGCAATTCGAAGG
>JBGSJQ010000192.1:0-28896 GCA_041741775.1 Terrimicrobiaceae bacterium
TCAAGAATGCGGGTGGACAAGGGGTCGGTTGGCCCGACGTCGTGGGTCATGTTCATCACGCCACCAAGAATTTCCGTGGTGGCGTTGTTCTTGGAGCGGATCACCGGGCCGACGGCCTCGCCCACCTTGAACCCGAAAATCCAGACCGTGCCGCCGTCGTTCACCATGCCGGTCGAGAATTGCTCCGGGTTCACCTGCCGCATATAGGCGGTCTGACCGGTGATTTCGATGCCGACTGGCGCATTCTCGTAGTCCACGTTTTGCCCGCCGGGGAGGCAGTGCACGTTTTCGATGAAGAGCCGTCCGGTCGCGGCCGAAGTGTTGCGGTAGAGCGCTCCGGCTACGTAGAAAATATCGCGCAGGACGAGGTCGGAGGCCGATTCGTTCCGGATGAAATAGGACTTCCGCCCGGGGAGGTATTGGCTCTGGAATTTCTCGATGACCACCGCTGCGTGATTGCTCTGCGTAAACTTAAAAATCGGCTCGCCCGGATCGGCATGGTAGAGATAGCCGGCCGGCTGGATACCGTTCCATTGGCCGATGATGCGCCGCACGTTCGGGCCGATGGTGAGCGTGGAGGAGATCTTCACCGGACTCGTCGAGTCTGGCAGCACGCAGATGGTGGACGCGCCGGAGTTGAGCGCGGTTTGGAACGCCGCCGTGTCGTCGTCCTGCAGCGTCGGGTTGACGTAGGCCCACGCGCCCGCCGAGGTA
Organism: Terrimicrobiaceae bacterium; assembly: GCA_041741775.1. Lineage (GTDB taxonomy): Bacteria > Verrucomicrobiota > Verrucomicrobiia > Chthoniobacterales > Terrimicrobiaceae > QYQL01. Next base: position 715 of record JBGSJQ010000192.1, read on the forward strand.
TCCCACGCTGGCTCGGGCGTCTCGACCACGGGCAGATCGAGGGTGCGCGACGGGGTGGATTCCCACAGCTTCAGAACCGGACTTCCAGCGGAAAGGTATTCGTCGTCCGCGAGGTTGGCGGTCACATCGGTCACGCCGTCCTGGATGATGGTGCGGTAGCCGCTCTGGGTGATGTTGCGCGCAAAAAGATAGCCGGCACTCCGCTCGACCGCCGCGCGTGTGGCGCTGCCGCCGTTGAAGACCGAGTCCATCAATACGAGTTGCGCGGAGTTACCGGTTAGGAGGACGGCCGGAACGCCGTTCGTGCTGGTGATACGCCGGATGGAGACGGGCTGGTTACTGACCCGGATGCCCGCGACCGTCTGCCCCGAGAGCGTGATGTCCTCCATGGTGAATCCATACTGCAGCGCCTCGCCGCAGTGGATGCCGTATTGAAAGCCGAGCACTTCCACGCCTTTGGTGATGCCAACGCCGGAAGGGTTCGCGGATGTGAGTGTCGTGTTGTGCAACAGCCCTGCTACGCCGGGTGCCGTGCCGTTGTTGCCCGTGCGGATAAGGACATTGCGAATGTAGCCGCAGTTGTTGGAAACGAAGGCGATGCCGATGGCTCCGGCATTGCCCGTGCCGGTATCGACGGTGAGGTCCTCGATGCCGTTGAAGAACGCGTTGTTCGTCCAAGTGCCTTCGAAGAACGAAATCACTTTCTGGGGACTGGCCGCGCTACCGAAACCGGAGGCGTTATTGTCGAGCTTGAGGATGGTGCCGTCGCGGCTCTGGCCTTGAAAAAGAATGCCGCCTTCACCGGGCGTATTCGTTACGCCGGTGATGCCGCCGCTCAGGCGGTAGGTGCCGTCAGGGAAATAGAGAATGCGGACATCTCTGGTCGGGTTGGTCGTGGTCTCTTGCTTGAAGCGGTTGACCAAGGCCTGCAGCCGCGCGCGGTTGTCGGTCGCGCCAGTCTTGTCCAGATTGGTGAAACCGGATGAGGTCAGGCTCGTGGGCAGCGCGGTGACGTCGATCACGCCGGACGCCGACGCGCCGGCCGGATAGGTCACGGCCGACAACTCCAGCGGAAGCAGGACGGATAGAAAAAACAAGAAGGTCGACAGGTAGGGGGGCTTCACAAAACTCAATAATTGCACATTTATCCCGATCCATCCGCCTCCGGATACTGCAACGTTGCAATACGGCTTCCTCTCCCGGTGTGAGAATTTGCTGAAGCACCTCTACGTCACCGGCAAGGGCTGGTTCCGTGCCATCGCGCCCGACGGCGAGGCGCGCGAATGCCGCCATTGCTGGGATATCGGCATGGTGCTCTGGTGCGTCGGAGAGCGACTGTCGGAGACCGTCCAGAACGAGATCGTCTCGTTTTTCGACGTGATGCGACAACTGCCCGCCATTGGGAGTTGACTACAGAATGCCATACACCAAAGTTCGTTTCAAAAAAACATGCCCATCACCCACGCCGCCAACGAAGCCAGCATCCGCAACATGTGGCTGGAAATCCATGAACGCCACGTCACCGCCCTTAAGGAAGGCATCGACGCCCGGGTCGTCTTCCTCGGCGATTCCCTGACAGACGGCTGGCAATACCAGCCCTCATGGAAGAAAGAGCTGGCCCCCTACAAACCGGTCAACCTCGGCATCGGTGGGGACCGCACCCAGCACCTGCTCTGGCGCCTGCAGCACCACACGCTCCCCCCCGCCCCGCTCTTTACGCTCCTCATCGGCACCAACAACATCAACCGCAACCACAGCCACGAAATCGTCGAAGGCATCGCGGCCTGCCGCGACGAGGTCTGGCGCCAGTGCCCGGACTCAAAGATCCTCATCCTCCACCTGCTACCCCGCCAGCGCTTGCGCACCGAGGTGGAATACCGCCAAGTCTGCGAGGTCAACGAATCCATCCCGACCCTCGCCGAGGATCCCCGTGCGAGCCATGTCGATTTTTCCGACGTCTTTCAAGTCGAAGGCGAGGCTCACCTCAATTACGACCACATGCTCTCCGACCACGTCCACTTCACAGAAAAAGGCTACGCCGCCTGGACGCGGCGCATCATGCCCGTACTGGACCGGTCGCAGGATTGAGGAGCCTTCTCTTGTTTGGTTCAAATCAATAGTCGTCTATTGGCAAAACCACACCCATCAATATAATTCCATAAACTGGTGGAAACTTTACATCCTTTGCTTGTTGTTGATATCGATATTACGACTGTTAAATTGCTCGCCATACAAGAAAAGCATACCGGTGGATGAGTCCGGCTATGAGGCATGGCTGCGCTATACCAATAAGACAGAGGTTTATTCCCAGAGTGTTCGTGACGCACTCATAAATGTCTTTACGGGTGCCGAAGGCGAGTGTGTAGCAGTCTGCACTGGATGAATGGTCACGAGCGGTGAAGGGCTTCACTGGCGAACAGGCTAAACGCGTTCAGGACAAACATCAGGCCGGTGTGGTTTTTCTCGTCGATGAGTCGCTCGATAAGGAAGGTTATGAAATCTCTTTCACGAACAAGCTGGTGGTGAAAGGAGGATCCGACCGTGGTTTACTTTCTGGAGTGTTCGCATGCCTTCAAGAGTTGCAGCGCGGAAGCGCGATCGAGAACATCCCACTTTCCTCTGCCCCTTACATTCCGCTTCGAATGCTCAACCACTGGGATAATATGGTGATCGATCCGGCCATGGGGAGCATTGAACGTGTGGGCGGTGGAGGAAAAATGTGTTGCGTCAGGATTGAGCCTGGAGGAAGCACTCTTTCGCCGCATCCATATAGATAAGCGCCTGTGCGTAGCGGTCGGATTCTTCGGTGGACTGCCCGTTGCCGTCCGGAAGATGACGCGCGTAGTAGTGGGTGCCCGCAAGGAGTTCGGGAGCAAAGATTAAGAGGTCCCCTGGGCCCGCATGGCTAAGAAACCCCCGCATCGCGCGCGTCCATATTTTCAGGAAGTCGGCAAAGTAATCCACGGTCCCAACGGCAGCTGACGGGCGCGCCATGGTGTCATCGATCGGCATCTGCATGCAACCCGGACTTGCAATGCGCCCATGCATAAAGGCCACCCGGTCAAAAATCGGCTGCATAAAGTCCAGCTTCATTTCCAACCCGCCGTAAACCATCTCCTGACCGCAATAGTAATGGGAGAAATCCCCATTGAACCGGAGTTCCGGAAATTTTTTTGTGATCTGGACCGTGCGCCACATGTCCTGGGTGATCGTTGCGCGATGGGTTTCGATAAAGATCGGAATGGCGTGCTTTTCCGATGCACTCAAAATGGATTCGACAAGGCGGAAGACCTCGTCGTCATCCTCCGCCCCCCATCCGGCATGGACGGTGATGCACAGGTCCCCCCGCGCGGCGTGCTTTGCCGCAATCGCATCCGCCTCAGCGGGCCGATTGATGCGATCCAGTCCGCAGTGAGGAAGGGGAGAGCCTGCGACCGGCTCGCTGTCGTCTGTGATTTGGACACCTTCGAACCCATCCGCTGCCAGGCGTTGCAGTCGGGCAAGCCCCTGGAGTCCCGGCCAGATGGTATCCGCCCGGAGATCGGCGAGATTATCCAGGTTGAGAAAAACCTGGAGTTTCGGGGCATCTGAGGAACCGTCGTTTAAGTTGAGATGGCTTTTCATTTTAAAACTCATCGTAGGCGATTTGGGCAGGATTGACGCCGAGGCCGAAAAGCATTTTTGTGCAGGCTTTGATCATCATCGGGGGGCCGCAAAGGTAATACTCCACCGCATTCGGGTTATCGTGGTGCTTGAGGTGATTTTCCATGACTACTTCGTGAATGAATCCGGTTAGGCCACTCCATTGGTCGTCCGGTAGCGGGGACGAAAGCGCTGCATGGAAGGAGAAGTTGGGATGCTTTTGGGCGAGGTCTTCGAAATATTCCTGATAGTAGAGTTCCTGCCTGGATCGCGCCCCATACCAGAAGCTGACCTTGCGCGCGGTTTTTTCCGTTTCGAAGAGGTGGGAGAGGTGGGCGCGCAGCGGTGCCATGCCGGCCCCTCCTCCGATGTAGACCATCTCCTTTTGAGTGGGCTTGATATGGAAGTCGCCGAACGGACCGATCGCGGAAACCGTGTCGCCGGGTTTCAGCCCGAAGACATAGCTTGAGCCGACGCCGGGGGGGCAGTCCTGACCCGGTGGCGGGGTCGCGATACGGACATTAAAGCGCAAGGTGCGTTCCAGGGACTGGTTGCTCGCAAGCGAGTAATTGTTCCGGCGTCCAGGCCCGGGGTTCGTCACCTCCAAGTCGAACACATGCTGGGTTTTCCAGACGCCGGCATATGGCTCGGGAATGTCGAAGTCGCTGAACCGGATGCGCCCGTAGGCCGGGATGTCGAGCTGCATGTAGTCGCCCGGCGTAAAGGCGATGCGCGTTCCGGGATCGACCGGCTCGAGCACAAGTTCCTTGATGAACGTGGCCACATTCCGGTTGCTGACAACACGAAAGGCAACGGTTTTCTGCTCCCGCGCCCCGGCGCCTCCGGCGCGTGCGATGTTGACGAAAAGCTTTCCGTTCCGCTCCTCGAGCGGAAACGTTGCCAGACCCCGGCAAATGGGCGCCCTCGCCGGCGAGCCGTCGGCCAGATGGAACCTCCCGTTGTGCTTCGGGCACTCGATGATCTTCCCCTTCACCAGTCCGTCGGCCAGATGCGTATTCCCGTGCGTGCAGATGCCGTCCGTCGCAAAGAGGCGGCCTTCTGCATCCCGCACCAGTGCGTAGGTTTTCTTGCCTTGATCGAAGCGGATCACGTCTTCCTTCCCCAGGTGAGAGGCATCGCAAACTTCTACCCACCCGTCCGCGTCGGGACAGGCCTCGGAAACGTGCACGGCTGCCGGGTCGACCTCGCGCGGCTTGGGATCGGGAAGCTTCCGCTTGACGTTCCAGGCCGGATCCTTGACCTGACGAAGCACGGCCGGAATAATTTCCCTCCAGGCGTTGAAAAGGCTCGGGTAAGGGGCCGGGCAGTCGTCTTTCACAGCCGCATGAAGCCGAGGAAGCGCGTGGTAGGGGACCAGCGGAAACATGTGGTGCTCCACATGGTAGTTCATGTTCCAATACAAATACCGGTGGATCGGATTCATGTAGACCGTGCGGCAGTTCAGCCGGTGATCGAGCACATTTTCCGCCAGCCCGGCATGCTGGGTGTAGCCGTAAACCGGCATGAGCCACGAGCCAAACAGGTTCGCCAGCCCAACAAACAGCAGCGGAAGAATGCTCCCCGAAAAAATGCTCAGAGCAATCACCGCAGCATAGATCAGGACGTAGATCCGCGCCCGGAAAAACACCTTCGAAAACTCGCTTTCCGGAACAAAGGTTTTCTCGTCAGCACTCATCCGTCCGAGCGCATGCAGGAAGATGCTGCGGAAATATTTCGGGTAAACCCCAAGATTAAAAAAGCTCATGGCTAGGGCTCGGAGATCCGGCGGGCGGGGAACGGCAATTTCGGGGTCGCGACCGACGATGATCGTATCGCTGTGGTGGCGGGTGTGGCTCCAGCGCCAGATTGTGGACTCCCGCATGACCATGAACGAAGCAACTTCGTAGAGCGCATTGTTCATCCAGTCCGTCTTGAACGCCGTCCCGTGGCTGGACTCATGCCAGCGCGAGTCGGAGGTCGAGGCGTAGAGCATCGCGTAAATGAGGTAGGGAAGGATCGCCCACCACGATGGCCACAGGATATAAGTGGCATAGCCCGCGCCCAGGATGAGGCCGAACCAGAGGACCGTGTCCCGGATGGCCGGTCCGTCACGGCGCTCGAGGAGCTGGCGCATGCTCGCGCGCGGGACCGGGCACTGATACCAGTCGGCCTCAGCCAGGCCGCGCTCCACGGCAAGCTTGGCATTCTCGCCGGTCAGGCTGTAGTCGAGATGGGCAGGTGGTTTTAGGATGGAATCACTCATGGTTGAATTGCTCAGTTAATGGTGGAAAAGGCGTAGTGCGTGGCGCGACGTTGAGGAAAACCGGGGTGGACGAGAATGTTTCCAAATTCCGGAAAATCGACGCCCGCAGGGTAGCCTTCGCACTCCAGGCAAACACCAGCGAAAGGCAGATAAGGGCGGCCGGATTTTCCGACAGATGGGCCGTCGAGAGAGACTCCCGTGTAGAGCTGAAGACAGTGCTCGTTGGTGGAGACCGAAAGAACCCGCCCGCTGGCGTGCTCCACCAACCGGGCAGCCAAGTGAAGCGCGTCGCCACCAGGGAGCACGTAACAGTCCCCGTGCCGCGCAAAGAGATTCGGAATCGCATCTCCAAGCCGGCGGGAAGATGAAAAATCTGCAGCCGTGCCTGCCACCGGCTCGACACGGCTAAGCGGGGTCATCAGATCGTCCACCGCCAAAACCGTCCCGGAATCAATGGTCAACTCATGATCAAAAATGTCCCCGCTTCCCTCGCCCGCCAGATTGAAATACGAATGGTGGGTCAGGCTGACCGGGGTCAAACGATCCGTGGTCACCTCGCTTTCGATGAGGAAAACATTGTCCTGGGTCAAAGTGTAATCCAGGCAAAAAAAAGCCGTGCCGGGATATCCCTCTTCGCCATCCGGGCTGCGGTAGGTCAACCGGAACGAGTCGGCCCCGTCGGTGCGCACATTAGGCTCGACCTTCCAGACCCGCTTGTCCAATCCCCGCAAGCCGCCGTGCAAATGGTTGGGCCCGTCGTTTTTGACAAGCTCATAAGTTTTTCCCTCCACCGTGAATTGCGCTCCCGGGATGCGTCCGGCCACCCGTCCGGTGATTGCTCCGAAATAGGGATGCCCGGCCAGATAAGACTCCAGATTGTCAAATCCGAGAACCACGTCCGCAAGAGATCCATGTCGATCCGGCATCCGGATAGACCTGACGATCCCGCCGTAGCTGAGGAATTCCAGAGAAGCTCCTGCGCTCCCTGTGAGAGTGAAGGCCTCAACGGACTCCCCCGAGGGTAGATTTCCAAAATGGCGGGATGTCATTTCGGAGTCAAACCGCGCGACCGTTGAACGCGTGCACAGCCTCGACCATGGCGACCACGTTTTCCGTGGGGGTCAGGGCTTGCACATTGTGGATGGCATTGAAGACAAACCCGCCGTCTGGCGAAAAGGTTTCGCAGCGCTCCAGGACCTCGGACCGCACTTCTTCGGGGGTTCCAAACGGCAGGGTTTTCTGCGTGTTGACGCCGCCGCCCCAGAACGTAATCCGGTCCCCATGCCGCTCTTTGAGCAGTTTCGCCTCCATGCCCTTGGCTGAGCATTGGACAGGGTTGATGATGTCAAACCCGGCCTCGATGATGTTCGGGATGAAGCTTTCGATCGCCCCGCAAGAGTGCTTGAACGTCTTCCACGGCGTGTTCGCATGGATCCAATCGTTGATTTTCCGGTAGCGTGGAAGCCAGAGGTCATCAAATGTCGTGCGGGAGCAAAACGTGGATTCCTGTGTGCCGAAGTCCGTGCCGCAGACGACGACGACATCAATCACGTCGCCGGCGATCTGGTGAAGTTTGGCCAGGTTTGCGAGGGCGATGTCGACCTGCCGGTCGAAGAGTTCAGCGACGAAATCCGGCTCGCTGGCCACGGTCATATACCACTGCGCGATGTCCCGGACGCCCTTGGGTGCGGTAAGAAATGGTGCGGGCACCAGCGCGATGTCGCCAAGAGCGGTGCCGTTCAAATGCGTGACGATGGCCCTCCCATTGCCCCTGTAAATCGCGGCCTGCTCGCGCCAGTAGGCCTCCTCCTCAGGCGACATCAGGGTGAACTCCTCCATGTTGTCATCGACCTTCAGGTTGTCCTCGTCGATTTCCTCCTGGCGGATGATCGAATCAAAAAAATAGCCCGTCCGCGGCATGTTTCCGCTCGCGGGGGCCGACCGCTCACCCTTCGGATAAATATAAATTCCGTCCGGCCGCTCTTCGGTCTCGAAGTGTCCCGACACCAGAACGTCCTGCCCCCACGGGGTGCGCCAGGGCTTCCAGTCTTCGTTGACAAATCCAAAGATCGTACGGTTCGGAAAAATTGGCTGCGTATCGATCCTCATCGCTTCCTGCAGGTCCTCCTCAACCAGCCCAAGCATCTGGTAGGGCTCGCAAATTTTCACAAGATGGGGCTCCAAGCCGTAATGACGACGGAGATTTTCCACCACGCTGCAGTGGATGCCGGTGATGAATGAAGCTCCGAAATCGATGGGAATACGGTCGGGTTGGCGGTGTTCGATGGCGGCGCGAAGGCGTTCTTTGGAGGTCATAGTTCTTGAGGTTTCTTCTCCGCAACAATACCTCGACTATCCCGGGTTTACTTCTCGCCTTGTGACAATAAGATATCGTATTTTGCGATTGTGCTGCAGGATCTCAAGCTCGATCCCGATTATGACGGCTTCCTTTTTCTTGCGGAATCCGCGCGGAATCCGCCGTCCTTGAGAAGCCATCATCACGTCGAGCTTGAACTCAACCTTGTCGCCCGCGGAACGGTCACCTATGTGACAGGCGATGGACGTTTCACCTTCGGTCCCTGCTCGTTGCTTTGGATGTTTCCTGCTCAGGAGCACCAATTGGTGGATCGGTCGAACGACGCGCAATACTACGTCGCTGTCTTTAAACCGGAGCTGATCAGCAAATCCTGCCGCAGCGCACCTTACAGAGGACTCAAGCGCAAGCGCCCCGAAAAAGGCACGGTTCTCCACTCGGTTCTGGATCCCGAGTCCTTCAGCTTTTTGCGACGAACGATGGATCAGATCATGAAGGGTTCCCTGGATCCCGATCTTCTCAACAGGGAGGCTGGATTCGGGGTGGAGTCGGATTTCCGCTACCGCCACGGTGACCCCGATGGGTTGAATGCCGGCCTGCACCACCTGCTTCTCCATTGCTGGCAACTCCAGCAGGCCGGCACCCCGCGCCATCGGGCTTTTTCCCTGCATCCGGCGATTTCGAGGGCCATCTCACTTCTCGGGGAAGACAGTTGGAGCGGGTCGCTCGGAGCGCTGGCCCGCCAGTGTGGACTGAGTGAGGCGCATTTCAGCAGATTGTTTGCCGCGCAGGTTGGCGTGCCGCTCAACCGCTACAAAAATTCGCTTCGCCTGGCCCGGTTCTGGGAACATCTCCGCAAGCCGGTTCAGCCTACCATCCTCCAGGCGGTCTTTGATGCGGGCTTTGGAAGCTACGCACAATTCTACAAGGTCTTTTTCGAGGCCTATGGACAGGGACCGAGGGCTCTGATCTCATCTCGGACTAAATTGCCGCAAATTTCAGTTGCCCGCCGGAGGGCACAGGTAAAAGATCGCAAGTAATGAAGGCCGATCTCCTCTCCTCCTGTCGATCCAGCGTCGTCGTTTGCGATGGGGCCATGGGAACTCAACTCCTGCTGCGGGGTTTCAAGCCGGGCGAGTGCGGAATGCTCTGGAATGCGGAGCGGAGCGCCGATGTGATGGCCGTCCATGCCGCTTATGCCGATGCGGGATGCCGGCTGATCACCACCAACTCGTTCGGCGGAACACGCCCGATGCTCAACCGTCACGGACTTGGCGACCATGTCACGGAATGGAATCGGAAGGCCGCCGAACTCGCCCGCGAGGCGGCGGGCCCTCAGGGCTGGGTCTTCGGAGATGTCGGACCGTTCGGCGATTTTTTGGAACCGCTGGGCGACATGACAGAGGATCGCCTTTTCGAGATTTTCAGCGAGCAAATTGGCGCATTGGCCGCCGGGGGTGCCGATGCCATTCTCGTCGAGACCATGAGCGACCCAGCGGAGGCTGCCGCAGCCATTCGGGCGTCGAAGGCGGTCTGTGTTCTGCCCGTGGCCGCCACCTTCGCCTTTCAGAAAATGGGTGGAACCTTTCGCACGATGATGGGGACCACCGGATCCGAAGCGATCGGGGCAGCACGGGAGTCAGGCGCCGATATGGTGGGTGCAAATTGCGGCACGGAATTGAGCCTGGACGACTATCTCGCCCTAGCTGTGGAGCTCAAAGCCGCGGCGGGCGATGCCTCGGTGATCCTGCAGCCCAATGCCGGATCCCCGAAAACAACATCTTCAGGCATTCACTACGACGCGACACCGGAAGAAATGGCGGCAACGGCGAGGAAGTTGCGGGAGGTGGGGGTCTCGATCATTGGAGGATGCTGCGGGACGTCCCCGGCTCACCTCAAGGCAATGGCTGAGGCTCTGGCGTGAAGCCCACCGCAGAGATCGAGGTGGATGGAAAGCGGATCACCTCCGCCCACCTCGAGCACAGCCTGGCGGAAATCCTCTCGGGGGCCGGCTATCCCCTGAACACGCGCTGCAACCAGCGCGGGCTCTGCCGGGGATGTCACCTAATCACGGATACGCAACCGCCCGAAGACCTTCTCGCCTGTCAGCGCCGGTTGGCGCCCGGGGAAATCCTGCGAATCAGGATTCCAGCCCGTTCCCGACTGTCCCACCTCCCGTCAGTCGTCAGCGATTTCCAGACCGGTGTTCCCACCGGCAGCGATCCGATTTTCCCCGGCCCCCTCGGGGTGGCGGTGGATATTGGAACGACGACCGTCGCCCTGCTTCTTGTCGAGCTTTCAAGCGGCAAAGTCCTCGCCAAGGCTAGCGCGCTCAATGCCCAGGTCGCCCGCGGCGACAATGTGCTCACCAGAATCCAGCTCTGCCAGGACGACAAAGCTAACATCAGGCGCCTGAGGGATGATTTTTGGGAGGACACCTTTCGGCCGCAGCTTCAATCCCTTTTGAAGGACTCCGGAAGAAGCATGAAAGATCTCGCCGGCGTGGTCGTGGCCGGGAACACGACGATGCTTCACCTTGCTAGTGAAACCGATCCCACCCCGATGGGAACCGTGCCCTTCACCCCGGCTTTCCTCGACCGGCGGGATTTCTGCGGCGAGGGATTCGGTTTGCCCCGCGAACTACCCGTCATTTTTCTGCCGGGGATCTCGGCTTATGTGGGGGCGGATATCTCAGCGGGCGCGGCCTGCTGCGGCGTGAGATACGGCGATGAGCCTCAACTGCTCGTGGACGTCGGGACAAACGGAGAAATCCTTCTCTGCGGGCCGAGGGGCAATCTGGCGTGCGCCACGGCGGCGGGACCTGCGTTCGAAGGGTGCGGCCTTCTCTGCGGGATGCGCGCCGCCCGGGGAGTCGTTGGGAAATTGTCGTTGAGCACTGATCCTTTTGGCGCGGCTTTTGAAACCATCGGGGGGGCCTGTGATGTCCCGCATGGCATCACGGGTTCCGCATACGTGGACTTCCTTGCCGAAGGCCGCCGCACCGGACTCCTCACGGAAAACGGGCGCTTTGACAGGGGCATCGTGGCGGCAAATCCTGGGTATTTCAGGCAGGAAGAAAACGGCCTGAGCTTTCTGCTGGCGCCGCAGCATCCTGACCTTCGCATCGGCGAGGTGGACCTCGCGCTCCTCCTGCAGGCGAAGGCAGCGATCGCGGCGGGCATTGAAACCCTGCTGGCGATTCAGCGCCTTCCTGCCGGGGCAATCGGAAAGCTTTTTCTAGCCGGCGGATTCGGGCTCCATCTCTCGATTCCCAACGCCATTTCCTGCGGTCTGCTGCCGGGATTTCGGGAAGACCAAATCTCTGCCGTCGGCAACACGTCGCTTGGAGGAGCCTACCTCGCCATGCTAGACCGTTCCCTTGCCGCAGAAATGTCGGATCTCCAGGTCGAAACCATCGAGCTCAATCTGGATCCGGGATTTGAGGACCGCTTCCTGGATCACCTCTCCCTGCCATGTCCGACAGTTCCCTGATACGGAACCTCCTCCGGGAATACCAAAAGGAGTCTGGATTCCGCGCCATCCCGGTGGATTTTTCCGGTCAAGGCACCGGGGGGAGCAAAAAAGTTCCGACCACCCGTGCAGGCTGGAGAAGCGGCCTGCTTCGGGAGGCCATACGCTGGGGAGAAGCCTGCGTCATGACCGACGAAGATGGCCTTGCGGGCTGGGGCATTCCGCTGATGGTCAACTCCCTCGTGACCGGAGGCGTCGTCGTGGAGGACATCGCCCTCGACGAGCACGATCCTGTCGGCCTTTCAAAAAAGATCCGTTCCGCCTGCGCTTTACTCCTGTGCCTGGTCGAGTCCGCCAACCTGACGAACGCGGATCTTCTCAAGGCCCGGCGGGCGCAATCGCGGCGGGAGAGGGAAAAAGCAGAGGCCATCCATGTGCTGAAAGACCGGCTCTACGATGGCATTCGCGACCTCTATTTGCGGGAGGAACCGGGCCTGCTGGCCGCGATCAAGCGCGGGGAACGCGGAGCGGCACGGGAGATTATCAATCGCGTCCTGGTCGGCATCTACCACACGTCGCGCTCCCGTCCGGAACTCCTGAAGAGCCTCGCCCTAGAGTTGGTCGTTGTGATGTCCCGTGCTGCGGTGGAATCCGGAGCGGACCCTTCCGAGGTGCTGGGGTGCAACTTCGAAAGCGCCACAGCGCTTGCGGGGCTGTCCGATGAGGAGGAGGTCGCGCACTGGCTTTCCAGCATGCTCGAACGCGTGATGGATGCCATCCGCGACAACCGCCAGTTTCCCAATGCCGTTCTGCTCGGACGGGCGGTGTCCTATATGGAGGAACACCTCAGGGATCCGCTCGACCGGGATACGGTCGCCCGCGCCGCAGGGCTATCAGGAAGCCATTTTTCTCACCTGATTCGCGAAAAGACCGGTCGCACGTTCACCGACCTCATGTCCCAATACCGGGTGGACCGCTCCAAAATCCTTCTCCTCAGGACGGGGGCCAGCATCATCGATATTGCCTTGGACTGCGGATTTGAGGACCAGAGCTACTTCACGCGCGTCTTCAAACGCTACACCGGCACGACCCCGCGCGCCTACCGCGCAAAAGCACAGGAATCCCAAAAGATCGCACGAGAGTGAAAGACTGCCTGCATCCGGTCTGGCAGAGTGCGGGCTGACATCACACCAGCCATGAAATACCAATCTCTCGCCATCGATACCCCTGAAGCCCTCGTCTTCGGATCCGCCCCAAAACCTCTTTCCACCCGGTCCGGTATGGTCATCGGCGGCGGACAGGTTTATCCCGAACTGAACTTCACGCTGCCCTCCATGGATATCACAAAGGATACCATGCCGAGAGTTCTGGAACACTACAAAGAGATCATCAATGGGGCACTCACCCGTGCCGTGGCCTTGGAATCCGATGGCGTTGTTATCGAGTTTGAGACGCTCCCTCCGATGACCGAATTTCCCGAGTGGGGACTGTCCATCGTCCGGGTCCTCATGGATGGCATGCGCGCTTTCGAATCCGCAACGGGCCTGAAATCCGTCCTCCGTATGACCCCGAATGACAACCGCGAATTCATACGTCCACCGACGATGCGCAGCGGTTACTACCTCGACCGGATGCTGCAGCTTTTTGAGAGCTCTGCCGCCGAGGGGGCAGAGCTGCTGAGCATCGAATCCGTCGGGGGGAAAGAGCTCCACGACGACGCGCTGGTGAACGGCGACCTGGCTGCCGTCATTTTCTCCCAGTGCAGCGTGGGAGCACGCGACATGAAGTATCTCTGGTCAACGATCCATGAGATCGCCGCACGACATGGTGTCCACGCCGCCGGAGACACGGCCTGCGGATTCGGCAACACCGCCATGGTCCTGGCTGAGCAAAAAATGATCCCGCGGGTCTTCGCAGCTGTCGTCCGTGCGGTCAGTGCCGTGCGCTCTCTGGTGGCTTACGAATGTGGAGCGGTCGGACCGGGCAAGGATTGCGGGTATGAAAACCCGTTCCTCAAGGCGATCACCGGGTTTCCCATGGCCATGGAGGGCAAGACTTCGGCCTGCGCGCATCTCAGCCCGCTCGGCAACATTGCTGCGGCAACCTGTGATACCTGGTCGAACGAATCGGTGCAGAACATCAAGCTGCTCGGCGGCATGGCCCCAACCTGCTACATGGAGCAGCTCATCTACGATTGCCGCGTGATGAACGAGGCGATCAAGGACGGCAAGGACGGGGTGGCGACCTATCAACGCTGGGTCGTTCGCTCGGATGCCGGACTCGACCCACAGGCCTACATCCTGACTCCCCACAACGTCGTCCGGATCGCCAGCGCCATTGTTTCCGAGAAGGATCACTACCGCGCCGGATGCGCGGCCGCCCTGGCAGCCATCGCCACGATGCGCGAGGGATCGGAAGCGGGATGCCTCCATATCCTGGAGCGCGAAAAAGACTGGCTCGATGCGATGGAGGAAACGGTCGCGGGACTCCCACAAAAAGAGGATGACTTCATCGCCGAGCAACTCGCCTTTGCGGATAGGGAGAAATTCCTGCCTGCCGAATACGGGCTGTGATCAGTCTACAGCCCGGAAAATCCGCTCATCGGGTGCGTGCTCCAAGCGCCCGCCGGGTTCGATGATCTGGAAGCGATCATTGTCCCAGCGCCCGGCGATAAGGTCGCTGAGCAGGGTGGGATCTCCGGGAATACGTTCGAATTTCCAGCCGAGGGAAGCGGCCGACTTCGCGGCCGAAGCAGCCTTTTCATCGGCTCCGGGTGTGCCAAGGTCGAGAAAAACCGCCTGCCCATGCTGAGCCCAATTGCTTTTTTCGGACTCCAATAAAAACTCGACATCGTCGGAATCGAATTTTTCTGAAAATTCCACCCGCAGCGAATCGAGACGTTCAGGGCCGGGTGTCCGATTGGCCTTCATCCATCCCGGCGTGTAGTAATAGGAGTCCGGGCAGGCCGCCTGCTGGCAGGCGAACTTTTCCTTGCTGCCCATGAAAATGGTCATGCAGTCGTGTCCGCGCGGGATCACCAGCCGGTGCCGTCCTGCGCGCAGCCCTGCGGTGCCGCGTCCGCAAAGCGCGTAGGCGAGAACGACCGCCTCTATGTCCAGGGAGTCGAGCGCATCGATCTCCACTTGTAGCGCCTTCCGCAAGTTGTCCGGATGGTCATGCAGCCCGACTTCCAGAAACCGTGTCTCCAGAACGTGGGGAGCATTCGCCCCATGCAGCCGGAGTTCCTCCTCAAAAACGCGGCAGGCAAGCAAGGCAATCCGGGGGGAGGAGCTCATCAGCCAGGGATATTCATAAACGCGTCCACTTTTGAAAGAATTTCTTTTTCGCTTCCCGGCACGCTGAGGATATCGCACTCGCTGCCGAGGATGAACGGGTGGTTTGCGGCGCGCATTTTGTCCATCAGCTCGCGCGAGAGCGTTTCGACATCAGCGACGGTGAGCTGAGGGGAATAAAAATTCTTTGTCGGAAGATTCCCGTAGAGGACGGTTGTTTTCGGCACAAGCGCGGCATCATCCCAGAGCCGGCGCGAGCATCCGAGGCTCATCATGGCAGGCTCGAGCGTGGAGAACCGGGCAACCATCTCATTGGTCAACTCCCCGCAATCGTGGAAGATCAGATCGACTCCCCTCGCATCCAGAAACGATTTGATCTGCTTCATCGGCGACATCACATAGCGGTCGAAGATCTCGAAGCTTTCCTCCAGCTGGTTCGGGGAAAAATAGACAAGATTTGCGGCCGGCTCGCAGACGATGATGGCCTTTGCCCCCGCGTCCACCTGGGCGGCAAGATAGGAGAGAATGACCCTCATTCCCACCTCAAGGCACCTTTCCACCACCGCGACCTCGGGTTCATCGTCGCCGGTCATTCCGCTTCCCGCCAGGAAGACGGGCGTAATCGGATCCTTCACGAGCTTCGTCATCAGGGAAAACGGGCCGATTCCCATTCCGCAGGGGACGAGCGAGGTTTTGGATGCAACGTGGTCGATCGCCTCGCATGTCGCCCGCATGCGGGGAGTGAGGGGGGCGTCGCCCGGATCGCCGGGAGGCTGCTCAAAATGGAAGCCATCCACCTCGGCAACCGGGACCCCGAAGGCCCCCAGCATCGCGGCTTTCTCCAGCATGAGATCCATAATCGGAATCGCCAGTGGAGTGCGGAACCTCTCCGCCGTCTCCGCTGCAACTCCGCCAAGCCTCGGGCCATCGAGCAGGATCGCCTTCGCATCCGCCTTGGTGTGAAGGACGAGATGCGTTCCGATCGGTGCCCGGTGCCCTGCTGCGGCCAACTCCAGATAGGTCTGACGGCTCACGCCTTCTTCTCCCCAAGAAGGTTGAGAGCCAGATCCACCGCGCTGGCGGCATCGGCACTGTAACCGTCCGCTCCGATCTCCCTAGCAAAATCATGCGTCACCGGCGCACCTCCGATCATGATCTTCAAATCCTTCAGGCCGGCCGCACGCACAGCTTCCACGGTCGTCTTCATGGCAGGCATGGTGGTCGTGAGGAGGGCGGAGAGGGCAAGGATGGCAGCACTGTTTTCATTGACGGCCGCCACGAATTTTTCCGGAGGAACATTCGTGCCGACATCCACGACGCCGAAGTTTGCGCCCTTGAGCATCATGGCGACGAGGTTCTTGCCGATATCGTGCAGGTCCCCTTGCACCGTGCCGATCACGACGGTGTACTTTGGCTTGATGCCGGCCTGCGCCAGGAGGGGCTCCAGCAAGCCCATCGCCTCCTTCATCGCTCGTGCGGCGATAAGCATCTCCGGAACAAAAACCTCGTTGTTCTTCTTAAACTTTTCCCCAATGGCGCTCATGCCGGGAACCAGGCCGTTCTCGACGATATCGAGAGGCTTCATTCCTTCATCCAAAAGCGCCTGCGTGAGGGCTTTGGCATCATTGCGTTTTCCTTTTTCAACAGCGAGAGAGAGGTCGGTGATTTTGCTCATGGTGTGTTTGATAACGCCGCCCACCCTAGGTGGACCCTGCCGCCTGGTCTTGTGTTCAGGGCGGATTCTTTTGTGTTTTCAGCACTCCCGGCTGCTTGTCCCGGTATTGCCTCGGCGTTTCCTTTTTCAGCCGTTGGAAGACGTGTGTGAAATAGCTTTGATCACAGAACCCGCACTCGGCGGCGATGGCCGCCAGGGAAAGTTCCGTGGTCCGGAGAAGCTCGCACGCCCTTTCCACGCGGGCCTCGCGCAGAAGTTCTGTAAAAGATCTTCCCGTTCTTTCCTGAAGGATCTCTGCGAGATGCGCCGCTGAAACACCGGCCTTCCGTGCCACCTGGGACCTCGTGAGGTCCGTGGGGGATTCCTCGCGGATAATCTTCAGCGCGCGCCTCACAAGGACAGGCATTTCAAAGTCCTGATGCCGCTCGACCGCTTCAAAAATCCGAACGACAGAATCTTTGAGCCATCCCGCAAGGCCTTCATCGTCGTCGATTTCAGCCAGTTCCACAAGGTGCCTGAAGCCCAGCCCGAGAACTTCGGACTGGGGCGCCCCCGCCTCCACAGCGGCACGTGACATCATCACAATCAACTCCAGCAGCAAACCTTTGAGAAGCTCGCTGCGCTCGGCACCAGCGCTGTAAATATGAACCAGCAGGAGGTTGATGATCCGGGTCGCATCGCGCCGATCCCCTCGCCGTATCGAAGCCAGCAGCGCCGGTTCCTCATAGAGATAAAGCTCACGAATTCGGTCAAAGGGAGCTTTCGGATCAACCACAACCGGGGGGAAATCGTTGGCATGCATAAATCCATTTTATCTGGTTTGCTTGGGTGAGCGATGCGAAACTATCTCTCGAATCCTCTGAACCGAACCATCAACCCGATTTCTACGCCGATCTGAAAGCGACCAAACCCCGCCTCCAATGCGACTCCTTGGATGCGGCGGTCATGAAGCAGGGCATGCCGCGAAGGAGTTCCCACCGCCGCGCACTCTATTCAGCGGACGATAATATGGAGATCGACAGCTGGGCATGCCGGAGCTTGCTCGCCGGTTCAAGGTTATAGTCCTTTATCTTTTTTCTTCCTCGGCGCCGTCGCGCCATCGACCCAGGCACCTTGCACGATACTGAGCTTGGGATGCTCGGGTAGCCCGCGTTCGTTGCGGAAGAGCTGCGCGGTGACCAGATCCACCGCCGTGGCGCCAATCCGTTCCGCCCGTTGGTCGATCCCAGCGTGATCTCCGTGTTCGGCACGCCGGTCGAGGTTGGCGAAGGCAATCTCTCCGGGCAGCGCATAGCCGTGCCCGCGAATCCACTCCGCGACCATTTCCAATCCGATCACCACGTCCGGTCGTTCCTCCTTCAGCCAGCGTCCAAATGCTGGGAACGATTCCTTTTGGTAAAAGTCCGAAAATAAATTGAGTGCGGACAATCCCGCGTAGTGGCTGGACGACCAATATCCACCCGTGAACATGCCGAACGAACGCTCGTCCACATCCTGCGGCACCGCCAACCCGATCCGCCCATACCCATAGGCCCGGAGCGTCTTCACCGCGGTCGCGACCGAATGGAAATGATGGTTCGCGGCGCGATGGATCGGCGGTTTTACCAGCGAATAGGCGATGGTGGCCGACGTAAACCCGTCCCAGGGAAGTGAAATCTCATGGCAGAACTCGGGCAATGGCGCGACCACCAGCGCAGGCGTCCCTCGCGCCTCCAGGATTTGCGCCAGCCGCTGCTCGCCGAACTCCTCGTAATGATACAGCTCCAGTGAAAACCCCAGCTCTTGCGCGCGCTTTCTGGCTCCCTCGCAATACGCACGGTAAACCTCCGAAGAAAAATGCCCATCGATCCCCTGCGGATGCGAAATGATATAGGCGAGCGTCGCCTGGACCATCGGCGCATGGGTCGAACGCACGTGACTCAGCCACGCGGACACCAGCGGATTTGGCTTCCACCCCATCTCCTCGGCGACCCGTCGCACATGTTGCACCGACTTTTCCGCCACTCCAGGCTGCCCTCGCAATGCACAGGATACTGTCGTCAACGACATGCCGCTCGCTTTTGCGATCTCGCGCAGCGTCGGCACTCTGGAGGGGGTTGGCGGCATGATCGGGGGTCTATCGTGGTCTTTCCACGCGGCCATGCGGGCGGTTGTGGATCGATAAGATACAGCCAGCGAATATAGCGAAAATCTGCGGGTCTGCCAGCGCAAAGCGGACGCTCCGAACGTGTTCGGCTTCCCGACGGTGCCAACGACATCCTCGCCGCCGACACCGCCGACATCGACCGCCACTTCCTCCGCCACTTCCTCCGCCTACGCATCGCAAGTCCCTGATATGGGGCGGTGGCTGGACACCGCTTTGGATTGCAGAACCGACGCCCGGTCGCATGCTCGACGTCGGAACTACAAGCGAGCCCGCCATACCAATCCAAAGCGCCGTCAAGCCGGCGCACTCCAAAAAGCCCCCAAAACCATCCGAACGTGTTCGGATTCAAAACATTTGCGTGCTGAGGAATCCGCGAGCAATTTGATTCCGTAAGGAAAACCTCCAAGACTTCACTCAACCCTAGATCATGAAAAAGACCCTCTCTCTCCTCGCTATTCTCGCCGTCGGCGCAGCGGCTCCGGCTTCCGCGCAGACCATCGTCAATCAGTGGCTTTTCAACGACGTTTCCGGCACTGACCTCGGCGCAGCGGTCGCTTCCGTTGGCTCCGCCACCTTCAGCTCGAATCTCGGCGGCGGCGGCACATGGCAGACCAACGGCTCCGGACTCCTCTCCGGACAAGGTCGCATCGGCAACGCTGACGTTGCCGATTTCAGCACCGGCATCTATCAATACGACCTGGTCGGTGTCACGATGACGACTATGAGCGGCGCGACCGACGACTCCGTCTTTTTTGGATTGCGCAGCTTTAGCGCGGCAACCAATACGAGTTTCACCAGTTCGTCTGGCTCGGACCAAGCGACGATCGTGTTCGGGAATGAAAACAATACAGGCGGACTAGATTTTCGGATCTATAACGCCACAGTTGGCTCAGCGATCATTAACACCAGCCTCTCGTTCAGCGACACGTATGACTTCCGGATCATTCTCGATTTGGACAACAATACGGCCGACTACCTCTACCAAGCCAATGGTGGCGGATACACGAGCATCATTGCTCAGCAGGTCAACGCGGTAGCCACCATCACCTTCCTCGGTCTGGGCAGCAATGCCTTAAATGAGACCGTTAACATTAATCAAGCCCAGCTCTCAGCTATTCCTGAGCCAAGCACAGCGCTCATGCTCCTCAGCGGACTTGGAGTTCTGGCCCTGCGCCGTCGGCGGTAGGGTGCGCGTCGCATAGGTTTTGGGGTTGAAGCCTCGCCGTTCGCGGCGGGGCTCTTTTTTGCCGCTAACAAATTCATGAATGCCGCCTCGACAATAGACACGGCCTCGGCTGGGATGCCCTCAACATCGTCCATGAGGAAGATTTCCATCCAGGAAGACGCCACCGCCACGCTCCAGCGACAGATCGACCGGACGCACCAATCCGGCGGCGGCACGGTCAGGATTCCCGCCGGCGAGCATGTCTGCGGCACCTTGTATCTGCGTTCCGGCGTCCGCTTGCATCTGGAGCACGGCGCCCACATCCTCGGCTCGACCGACCTTGCCGACTACCCCCTGCATACCAATCCTCCGGTGCGTTCCTTCGCCGACTGGCGCGGCATGCGCTCGCTCATCTACGCCGAGTCGGCAGAAAACATTGCACTCACCGGCCACGGCACCATCGACGGGCGCGGTGAGCACTTCGGGAGCGACGGCACCGATAAAGACGGCCGCCCGCGCCTGATCCAGATGATCGACTGCCGCGACATCCGCGTCGAAGGCCTGCACCTGCGCAACGCGGGGCTCTGGATGCAGCACTACCTCGGCTGCGAGCGTCTGCGCGTCCACGCCCTGACGGCTTGGAACCACGTCCGCCCGAACAACGACTTCATCGACGTCGAAGGCTGCCGCGATGTGCGCATCGGCGACTGCACGAGCGATACGGATGACGACGGTATCACCCTGAAAAGCGGTTGCGAGCGCCCGACCGAAGACGTCGTGGTGACCAACTGTGTGATCCGCGCCCACTGCAATGCGATCAAGTGTGGCACCGAGTCGAACGGCGGCTTCCGCAACATCACCATCAGCAACTGCGTGGTCGCCCCCTCTGCCCAACAGGAATTCATTCACGGCCATCCCCACGGTA
The DNA here is from genome assembly GCA_041741775.1 of Terrimicrobiaceae bacterium. GTDB lineage: Bacteria > Verrucomicrobiota > Verrucomicrobiia > Chthoniobacterales > Terrimicrobiaceae > QYQL01. Next base: position 21,609 of record JBGSJQ010000192.1, read on the forward strand.
TCAGCGCAATCTCCCTCGAGATCGTGGACGGCGGCACCATGGAGAACGTCAATATCAGTAACATCGCCATCCGCGGCACCGAGTCCCCCATTTTTATCAAACTCGGCAGCCGCAACCGCCCTTACCTCCATGGCGGTGCAGCGCCCGCGACCGGCACCATACGTGGCGTCACCCTCTCTCAGATTTCGGTGCGCGAGGCGGGAGCCATCGGCTGTATCCTCACCGGCCTGCCCGAACACCCGATTGAAGACCTGATCCTGCGCGACATCCGCATTCAGCTCAACGAAGCCGCGCCCGAAGCCCGCAAGCCGGAGACGGTGCCCGAGAAGGCCGACGCCTATCCCGAAGCCACCATGTTCGGCCACGTCCCTGCCGCCGGATTCTTCATCCGCCACGCGCGCAATGTGCGCCTGGAAAACATCCAAGTCAGCCCCCACCCCGAAGACCCGCGCTCCGCAATCGTCATGGAGGATTGCATCGACGTCGGTTAATCGGCAAAACGCATATCATGAAAACACTCCCACGATTCACCTTCGGCATGGGCGACCGCTTCGGCGCGGAAGGCCTGGCCCAACTACAAGCCATCCAGACCGCATACGCCTCCGGAATTAAGGTCTACCCGGTCTGGAACAAATCGCACCGCGAGCACGGCATTGTCGGCACCCTGCCGCCCAGCCTGCGCGCCGAAGCCGACGCCGCCGTTGCCGCCCTCAGCTGGGAGCATCCCTACTTCGTGGACGCCGACCATATCAATCTGGAGACGGTCGAAGGCTTCGCGGCGACCGCCGACTTCTTTACCCTCGACGTCGCCGACGCAGTCGGCGAACCCGCCGCCCCCGCCAAGGTGGAGGCCTTCTTGAAAGCGAACGAGCGCTACATCGGCACACTTCCGATCGAGGGTGCCGCCAGCCTGATCACGCTCTCGCGCGAAGAGCTCGAAGGCTCCGCCACCAAATTCCTTGCCGCGATTGAAAAAGCCGGCGCGATCTACCGGCGCATCGTCGAGCTCAAGGGCGACGCGCCCTTCGCCACCGAAGTTTCCATCGACGAGACGGATCAGGCGCAAACACCCGGCGAGCTGTTCTGCATCCTCGCGATGATCGCCGCCGAGGGCATCCCCGCCCAGACCGTCGCCCCGAAATTCACCGGACGTTTCAACAAAGGCGTCGATTACGTCGGCGACCTCACCCGCTTCGAGCAGGAATTCGACGAAGATCTCCACATTATCGCCTACGCCGTCGCCGAATTCGGCTTACCGGAAAACCTCAAGCTCAGCGTCCATTCTGGTAGCGACAAGTTCTCCCTCTATCCGATCATCAACAAACTGATCGCCAAGCACGGGGCAGGGCTGCACGTCAAGACCGCCGGCACCACCTGGCTGGAAGAAGTCATCGGTCTGGCCGAGGCCGGGGGTGAGGGTCTTCAACTGGCAATCGAAATCTACGCCGCCGCCCACGCTAAGCTCGATGCCTTGGTCGCGCCCTACCGCACCGTCGTCGATATCGATCCGGCAAAACTGCCTGCGGTCGAAACGGTGCAAGGTTGGAACGCGGACGACTACGTGACCGCGCTGCGGCACGAGCCGGGTCATCCGAATTACAATCAGAACCTGCGTCAACTGATCCACGTCGCCTTCAAAATCGCCGCACAACACGAGGCCTTCCTGCCCGCCTTGCAAACCCACCGCGAAGTGATCGGGCGCAACGTCACCCACAATCTGCTGGAGCGCCACATTCGCCCGATTTTCGGCCGCTGACTTTTCTGCAGCTGAACAACACAAACGTAGCGAGAAGCGAATGAAGCGACCGTAGAGATCCAATCCGGATTCCAACAGGCAACGGCAACGACTATTCTGCCACGGGTTCCGCCGCAACCTTGCCGCGTTTCGCCTCCAACTTGAGCCGGTTTTCATCAATAACCTTTTCCGTAATCGGATAGAAAAAGAGCACGATCAGCGCGATGAGGATGATTCCACTGGGTGTCGCGACCAGAGTAATACGCATGGTCTCGATCACATCGGCAGGGAGGTCGTGGCGAATCTCCGAACGGTAACCCGACCAAGAGACGACGAAGCCGGAGAGCCCGCCCGCGACAGAGAGCGACACCTTAGTCATCCAGGAAAAAATCGAGGCAAAGGCGCCTTCCCGGCGTTCGCCGTTGCGCAGTTCGTCGTCGTCCACGATATCGCCGGTCATCGAGGGAATCATCACCCACAGTGCCGACATCGCCGGACCAAAAAAGACCCCGGGCAAAATGCTTAAATACGGATAGGCCGGCGTGTAGAGCCAATACAGACCGATACCGGCGAAAAACAAGCAGAACGCGGTTATCTTGAGCGTCATGAGCTTGCCAATACGATGCGAAAGCCAGGTAAAAAATGCGATCCCACAGATCGAAGAGATCGCTTGCAGCGAGCTTTCGAGTCCGGAAAGCTTCGAGGCCAAGGCTTCATCGCCGCCACACACGTAGTAATACCGCACGAAGAAAACCAGCCCCCACTTGACGTTAAAACCAACGAAGAAGGTGAACACGAATGTAATCAGAATGAGGAAGGGCTTGCTCTTAAAAGTGAGTTTAAAGTTTTCAATAATCCCCATCTTCTTCTGATTAGCCGCCTTCGCGTAGTAGCGCTCTTTCATGAAGATTGCCGGAAGAAACCCCAGCAAGAGCACCAGCACAGAGAAGCCGGAAATGACCCAAAAGGCACCGGTCACAATCGGTATCGGGTCGGTGTCGATACTGAGCTTTTGGGCGAAATACCACGACCAGCCCATGATCAGCGAAACGAAAAATCCAAAATAGGCCGAAAAAGCCGCCAGGTTTGTCCGCTCGTGACTGTCGGGGCTCGACTCCAGCAACATCGCTTGATACGGGATATTGAAAATCGTTTGGCCGAGGTAGATAAAGAGAAAGGCACCGATCATCCAAGCGGTGATGGCGGCGGCGGACCAGGTCTGACCAAAAGAAAAGACCAGTGGCATGGAAATCGCCATGAGGATCGCGCCAAGCACGATGTAGGGTTTACGCCGCCCCCACTTGCTGCGGGTATTATCGGAGATGACGCCCATGACCGGGTCGGTGATTCCATCGAAGATTCGGTAGACCACCCCGCACAGGCTCATCACGCGCGGGTCGATGCCGACACCGAGCACGAAAACCGGGTTCATCAGCATGTTGTCGGCCGTCTCCTGAATGCCGCGCGCGACTCCACCCGCTCCGAAAGCGGCCTTTTCCTTAATCGGAATACGGTCTTCGGGAGCGACGATGTGGCGTTTTCGAGGCGTTTTTGCTGGATCGCTCATACGGTCGCTCTTGTTGAAAATGAGGAGAGTGGCAGATTGACGGATTCGCCAGCCGCCACCGGGCAACGCGGCCAGTTGGCTGCGGCGTTTATGGCGAGCGGACGGGCGCGGGCGGCGCGGTCTTCGATCAAAACCCGAACCGATGCATCAAATTTCGTCGGGTTCGTCAGGCGCAAATAGCGAACTCCGTCTGCCTCCACCCACTCGGCAGTAACGTGGTCAAAATCGACGATTCGTCCAGTATCCGGCTCGGCATACACGCCGGGCAAATCGGAGCAGACGAGCATCATCGCCACTTCGCACCAAGTGGTGTAGGCGAAGAGCTCCCCGATTGGTTCGCCCCATTGGGTAACATTGACCCGCTCGCAAATCCAGCCCTCGGGCTGCGCATCCATCGCGTTTCCGCCGGAATAGGCGCAAGGAATCCGCTTGTCACTGCGTCCCATATACTGGGGCATGGTGTGGCTGACCTCGCGCAGGAATTCGAGCCAGCGTGCATCGCCGCTGGCCCGGTAGAGACGCAAAAACCCTTGGCCCGAAAGCGTGCAAATACCCGGCACGCCCGTCTTGTTTTGCGCGTTGGCCAACCACGCCCCCCGCGTTTGTGCGCTGATTGCATGCAAGGCCGTCCCTTCCGGAAACGTATAGTCATACGACAAGGCCCAGGACGCGGCTTGCAGCGCTGCCGCATGCGCCGCCTCCAGCCAGCGTGCCTCACTGTTGCGCTCATAAAGCATCATATAGCTCTCCAGCAGCGCGGCGACCGACTCGCTGTCCGGTGCCTGCATGGCGTCACCGGGACCTCCGGTGGTCAGGCCGCGGTCGAGTTCGCGCTCCTTGAAAAACAAGGCCATTTGCTCCGCGATTTCCGCATAGTGTGGCTCCCCATCATAGTCGGCGAACAGCACCAGCGCGGCGGGGATCAGCGCCCCGGAGGCGGTCCCAAACACCTCCACCTTGCCTGTCTTTATATTGATGAATTGCCCGAGCTCTCCTTCGGCCTCCCAGATCCGCACAACCGCGTCGGCGATTCGCTTGAGCGACGCCTCCCAGTGCGGCTTGATGGCATCCACCTGCCCCCGCTCCCGCAGCAGCAGCAAGTGCCGGGTGATGAAATATAAGATGTCACCAACCCGGCGGGTCAGGATCCACGCGTCGTCACCGATCACAGCTTCGCCATTGATCGGCTCGCCCGTCCATTGTTTGCCGTCAAACATCGCGTAAAACAGCCCGCAGTTCGACATGCCGGTGAAGAAGAAATCAAGATTTCGCAGCACCCGCTCCCGCGAAAGTGGGCTCCCGTCCTGCAGAAGCGGATAGCAGCCCAACATGCCGCCGCACCAACCGGACTGGAAGAGCAAGGTCGCCACCGGCAGGGTATTCTCCCCCAGAATACTGGTCTGGTAGAGATCCCACTCCTCACGCCATTTGTTCTCGTTCTGGTTGCGCTCGATGGTTTCAAAAACAGCCGAGAAGGGGATCTCCTTTTTCAAAGGCACTTCCTCGAAGCAACTCTTCCGCTGGGCGAAGACGTGCTCGAACAATTCGTGGATCGAAGCACAGTCAATCCAGTGTAATTGGAAATCGAATACGATGGATTCACCTGCCTCCAGATCCACGGCCCTGTCTTCGGACGGCAGCGCATAGCCGGACGGCTCTTTCCACTTCACCGAAAAATAACGTCCATGCCGCATGCCGGGGCAGCCGAGCAAAATCTCCGCTCTGTCGCGCCGCTCATTCTCGATCACTTCGTAGTTGAAACAACCGTGTGAACCCTGCTGCGCGGTGAAGAGACAGAGCGCCCGGCGACGTTCCGGGAAATAAATGCAGAGCGCCGGCACCGCCGCATCGATTGACATCTGGTCGAGCCAGGATTCACCGCTGCGCCGGAGGCCCGGCAGATCGATCGTATGGATCTCGTCGCGATCCTCCCTCGATGTTGGCCCCCACATCGGCGGTGGATAATTGTGCGGGCGCACCACGAAGCGGTTGCCAGCATAGACCGCCCCGGGGATGAGCACATAGTTTGCCTCCGACCAAGCCTCGTCAATGAGTGAGAGTCCGACGGCGACTTGCCGCGCATGGCCCGAAGTCACCCGAGCGCTGAGCCGCATCGCATGGCGGTCCTCGTTCAAGGAAGTCGTCTGGAGCTCGAGCGCCCACTCCGCGCCACCGCCCTGCAGGTGAGCGGACCCTGAGGAATCTGGCGCCGGACAACGGATCAGCGCCTCGCGCTGCGACCCACGATGGGTCGCGATATACAGACTCCGAGAAAAAGGCAAACGGTCAAATGACATAGACTTTGAAATGAAAACCGTGTCCGACGGATTTCGAGGTCTCTGGTTTACGGGCTGGTCACCTGAAGCCGGAGAAATTCCCGGTCGATATCCGAAAGGGGCGTTGTGCTGCGGACGGTAACAGTGTCTGTCATGCCGTCGCTGTTGCAAACAAGAGAATGAGGAAGGGGTGCTTCATACGGGGAGGACGCTACTCTCGCCTAATCCCGGCAGAGTGCGCTCCGAAACGCGTGCAACCTTGCAGAAAAACGAGCGCTACAAGGCGTCACCGCATTCGGACGACACGGCGGTCGTCCCTCCCAGCGCCGTGCGATTAAATGAACTCCAGCGACTCGATATCGACCGCGCTTCTGGCGAACTACAATTGAGTTCGCGAAAAATGCTGAAGGCGCTCCTGGGAGCATTCTGGATTCATTTTCGGGCTGACAGGCACCCCTTGGCTGGCCGATTCGCCGCTCCCGCATTTCCGGCGTAGAGACTCCCTCCAATATCCAGCTGGCGCAACGTGTAAGGATGACGCTCCGATCATGCAAAGCGGCGAGCACGTCACAAAGATCCACATTTCCCGGTTCTAAGTATTTTTGGAAGGAAGCACAGGAGAGTTAAGGGGCGGTGACGCGCAGGCGGAGGAAGCGCCGTGGGTTTTCGGAAGGGGGTTCGGGGTCCTCTACGGTGACCGGTTCGGTGTCGCTCACCTCGCCGGGGTTGGTTGCGATCACTTCCCAGGCGACGAGGTCGGAGCTGGCGAGAACTTCGTAAAGGATCTCGGTGCGGGCGCGGAGGAAGCTTAATGAAAGCTGAGAGCTGAGCCCTGAACCCTGGAAGGACGCCTGAATGCCGGTGCTTTCCGGTGCGAGCGGATCGAGGCCGAGGGCGTATTCCAGGAGATTGGTCAGGCCGTCGGCATCGGGGTTGGCGTCGGGGGCGGCGGATGCAGGGGTAGGCCAGGTGATGGAGTTGGTCCAAAGTTCGTAGGGGGTGGAAACGGCGTAGGTGTAGTCGCGCTGGGTGGCACCGAAGGGGTTGGTGGCGGCGAGCGTCACTGTGCCGGTGCCGGAGGCGAGGGTGCCGGTGAGGCGGCCGATTTCGGAGTCGAAGGCGAAACCGGGTGGGATGGCGGAGGCGGAAAGGGAGAGGTCGGCGGGGGTGATGCGCACTCTGTCGAGGGAGAGCACGGCAGTCTGGACAGATTGCAGAAAGAGTCCGGCGTGGAGGTGGCCACCGACAGAGGGCGCTCCGCTGGCGGCGTTGCGGAAGGCGACCCAGCCGGCGGTGTGGGAGGCGTTGCCAGCGTTGCCGTTTTGCCAGTCGAGGTCGCGGAGGGTGAAGCGCCAGCGCCGCTGGGCGGGGTCCACCTCGATGTTGAAGCGATAGACGTGGCCCTCGACGAGGTAGATGCCGGTGGAGGTGAGGGTGGTGCCGGCGTAGTAGCGCCATTCTTTGGTCACTCCGGCGGTGATGAAGGACCAGGTCATGTCGGCTGTGTTGTGGTCGGCGTTGGAGGGGGTGGGGCGGTCCCAGAGGTAGAGGCGGTCGGAGTTGTCGTTGAAGCTGGAGAGGGCGTCTGGGCGGAGTTCGAGGACGATGCGGTGGGGTGCGGTGCGTGCGACGCGGCGGACGGTATCATCGGTGTAGGAGCGGGTGAGGAAGGCGCGTTTGCCAGCGGCGGCAGCGGTGGCGGTGAGGCGG
>JBGSJQ010000193.1:0-21227 GCA_041741775.1 Terrimicrobiaceae bacterium
CCGACCTGCGTGAGGCGGCGCAGTGGTTCCAGCGAGCCGCCGCGGCCGGCAACCCCCGTGCGATGGCGGCCCTTGGCGAGTGCTACCTGCTGAGCAAGGGAGTCCCCCGTGATCCGCAGCGCGCCATAGAATGGCTTAACAAAGCGGCTGCACAGAACGATGTGCTCGCTCTCGACAAGCTCGGCGACCTTCACAAAAAAGGCATTCCCGGCGTCATCCTACCCGATCTGAAAAAAGCGTTCGCCTATTTTTCATCCGCCAAAGACCTCGGCTACCTGCCGGCATTCAGCAACCTGGGGGCCCTTTTTATGTCTGCCCCCGAAGGGATGAAAGACGAGAAGATGGCGGTGGATCTGTTCCGGGAGGGCGCAGAAAAAGGGGATGCCCGCTCGGCGTATTTCTATGCGATTTGCCTGGTAGAGGGACACGGCGGGCTGGAGAAAGATCCGGCATCAGCCCGCACGTGGTATATCACGGCAGCCGAGCTCGGGGACACCGGCGCGCAGGCCTGGTGCAAGAAGAACGACGTTTCTTTCAACCCGGCTCCGCAGCACTGAAAATTCAGCGGCTGTTCAGCGCCGGAGCGTCTGCATGATTTCCGCCGGAGCCCGCTTGGCGTTCAGGAGAGCGGTCATTTGCTTCATGTAGGGATCCACGTGGTGGAAATATTTTTTGTATGCGGCGCAGAGGTAGTTGAGGCCGTCTTCGCCGTCCGGCGTCTTGGTGAACCGGTGCTTCGGGCACTCCCCGTTGCAGGCGAAGCGGACATCGCACTCCCGGCAGAACTTGGGGAGGGTCGCCGACTTGGCCCGCCCGAAGGCCTCCTGGCGCCCGGAGTTGACCATCGCGCCAAGTGACTCGTTCATGAGGTTGCCGAGGTGATACTTTGGATACACGAAGTGATCGCAGGAGAAGAGGTCACCATTGTGCTCGAGGGCCATCGCGCGACCGCAATCCTCCAGAAACACGCACAACGAGGCCCCGGCCCCCGACCAGATCCCCAGCGAGATGTCGAACATCTGCACAAAGACTTTGCCCACATCGCGCCGGACCCACTGGTCGAAAATCTGGATGAGAAAATCCCCGTAAAGGTCGGGCTTGACGCTCCAGCGGGTGACTGGCGAGGGGGGCTGCCCCGGCTCCGGCGGCTCCGCAAAGTCGAGGCCGTGCTTGCTCCCGCCACCGGCCGGCAGCCGCTCGACAAGGGGGATGAACTGGATGAACCCCGATCCGGCTTCCCGCAGAAAATCGTAAACCTTCAGGGGATGCTTCACATTGCTCGCGTTGACGACGGTCAGGGTGTTGAACTCCACGCCGTGCTTCTTCAACAGATCAAGCCCGCGCATCACCCGGTCGAAAGTCGGCTTCTGCCCCTTGTCCACCCGATAGGTGTCATGGAGTGCGCGGGGACCGTCCACGCTCAGCCCGATCAAAAACTTATTCTCGCGAAAAAACCGGCACCACTCGCGGTCGAGCCGGGTGCCATTTGTTTGGAGCGCATTGTGAACCACCCGCCCGCCGGCATACTTTTTTTCGAGCTCCACGATTTTGCGGAAGTAATCGACGCCGAGCAGCGTGGGCTCTCCGCCCTGCCAGGCGAATGTGATTTCCGGCGAGGTCTGCAGCTCGATATACTGCCGGATGTAGGACTCCATCACCTCCGGCTTCATCCGGAAATTCTCACCCTTCGGGAAAAGGCTCTCCTTCTCGAGGTAGTAGCAATACGTGCAATCCAGATTGCAGATCGGCCCGATCGGTTTGGCCATCACATGAAAGCTGTCGGAAATGGGAGGCGGATTTTTCAAAGCGTCAGAAAGCCGCCAGGTTCGGGCAGCACGCCGGAAACATGCTGCCCAATTGCCGTCAGTTCAAGCGGGAACCCCTCCCAGCCGGTGTGGCTTTGAGGATTCGCCTGCAGGAACTGGCGCTGCCCGACGTGGAAATGGAGGCGACATGTCAATAGTTGTTGACTGCCGCCCCTTACTGCCCCTCATGATCAGCGAATCAGTTAATGAGATCCCATGGCAAAGTTTGAAGGCAACGCGGGGGCGGGCATGTGCCTGGCAATCATCGTCGGTATCATCGCCCTGATTATCCTGATCGTGATGAGGGAGGATGGCAACCGCTCGGGGAAAGATCCGACCCTGGAACATCCCGGTCGACCGTCGCAAACGTTTAAGGTGAATCAGTAGTCGCAGATCTTGGCGGACACGCTCCTGCGGTGTCTCAGCCATAGGGTTACAATAGTCCGGGCAGCACCCGTGAAAGATGCCGCCCATTTGCCGTCAATTCAAGCGGGAGCCTGCCGAGCCGGGGGATTCGCCCCCGCCGGGCTAAGGCGGAACGACTACCAGAACTTCCACCAAGGGGCCATCTGCTCGGCCCCGTTCTGGCTTTTGTCGGGCTTGGCCTCGGGCTCAGGAGACGGGCTCTCGCTGGCCAAGGCGCTGCTTTCGTCGTCGGCCGTAGTTGCAGGAGACGGGCTGGCCTCGGCAGTCATCTCTGCCTGACGCCGGGCGTCGAGGGATTTGGTGACATTGCCGTTCACGTCCACAAACCAGAGGCCGTGCCCGTCCGCGCGGAGGGTGCCGCTCATCAGGCGGGTTTTCCGATCATCGTCAGGAGCGGTTCCGTAACGACGGATGAGTTCGTCGCCGCTCTGGAGCGGAACGGCCACCGGGATTTCGCCACCGGGCATCTTTTTGGAGTCATCGCTGGTAATCGCATGAAAAAACCGGACATCGGCGATATCGCTCTTGTAGGAATAGGGCTTCACGAAGGCGACCTTGAGGGTGATCTCTTTCCCTTCGTATTGGTCGTAGGCTCCCTTGTAGTAATCGGCCGTGTATTTTGAGTATTTCGGCCCGGCCATTGCCGTCGAAGCCAGCGTCGCGGAGAGGAGAAGAAGCGGGAGGATTTTCATAGGAATGTGGATTTCGGACGATTCAACACCGCGGACCAGGGAAGGTTGCGCGGATTTTTTACGATTTTTCTGAAGAGAGCCATCGGACTCCGTCGGGTTCAAAGAGGCCGGCGACGAGGTGGACGCGTCCCTCGGAGATGGTCGCCCGCGCACCCAAGGGCATGTGGCAGCCGCCTCCGAGGCTTTGGAGGAGTTCGCGCTCGGCCTGGACGCAGAGGGCCGTGGGCTCGTGGTGGATGGCGAGCAGGCGCTCGCGGGTCTCTGCGTCCTCCGCCCGGCACTCGACAGCGACAGCGCCCTGCCCCGGGGCCGGGAGCATCTCTTTGATGACGCTCATGTGGATGCCCTCCGGCACAATCCCTTCCCCCAGCCGCTCGATCGCGGCGCGGGCGACAATGAGGGCCTCCAGGTCCGGGTTTTCCAGAACCTTGCGCAGGCGGGTTGGGACGTTGCCCCGGATTTCCTGGATCCGCAGGTCGGGCCGGAGTAACAGAAGCTGATTCCTGCGGCGGAGGCTTGACGTGGCCACGGTTGCGCCCCGGGGCAGTCCCTGCCATCCGCCTTCATGTTTGGAGGCGAGGGCATCGGACAGGTCGGCGCGTTCGAGGATGGCTCCGATGACCAGTCCCTCCGGCTGTTCGGTTGGCAGGTCCTTGAGGCTGTGGACGGCGGCATCGATGGATTTTGCGAAGAGCGCCTCCTCAAGCTCTTTGGTGAAAAGGCCCTTGTCCAGCGGGCCGGGAGCCGAGAGGCGCACGTCCAGGCGCTTGTCACCCGTGGTTTTGATGATGCGCTCCCCGACCTCAAGGTCGGGGTGGGCGGATCTCAGGCGGGCGGCCACATCCCGGGTTTGCACCAGGGCGAGGTCACTTCCGCGGGTTCCGAGCAGGATCGTTTTCACAGCGAGCGGTCGTTGTGGGTGCGCATCCATGTCATGAAGTCCCCGACGTGATCATTGATCATCTGCTCGCAACGGACCACTTCCGCGCGGCGGACCTCAAGCGACTGGCGCACGATTTGCTCCAGAGAATCAATGTCGTAGAGGTAAACATTCTCGAGTTCATTGATTGAGGGCTCTGCGTCGCGAGGGACGGCGAGGTCGATGATGAAGAGCGGGCGTCCATCCCGTCCCGCCAGCAGGGGTTCCAGTTTGCCGCGGGTCACGATCGGGTGCGGAGCCGCCGTGGAGCAGATCAGGATGTCCACGCTCTCGAAGGCATTCTGCCAGTTGTCAAAATGAACCGCCATCCCTCCAATCTCCCCGGCCAGCTTCGCCGCCCGCTCGAACGTCCGGTTGGCCACGATCACGGTGCGAACCCCGCGCGAAACCAGGCTGCGTGCGGTCCGCTCGCTCATGTCACCCGCCCCGAGGATCATCACGTGCCTTCCGGACAGATCCCCAAAAATTTTTCCTGCGAGATCGACGGCGACCGACCCGACCGACGTGGCTCCGCGGGTGATGCGGGTTTCGGTGCGGACCTGCTTGGCAACGCGAAAAGCATTTTGGAAGAGCTTGTTGAGGTGGCGGGTCGTGGCCCCGTATCCGCTGGCCGCTTCATACGCCTGCTTGATCTGGCCGAGGATTTCCGTTTCCCCGAGAACCATCGAATCCAAGCCGCTGGCGACCCGGAAGAGGTGCCGGACACTCGCCGGGGAGTCATGCGTGTAAAGCGGAGCCAGATCGGCCCCGGCCCGTTCCTCCAAGACCTCCCGCAGACCGTCCAGAACCCGGATCGGGCAGACGCTGGCCGTATAATACTCGACCCTGTTGCACGTCGAGACGATGACGGCCCCCGCGAGCCCGTCGATCCCCCGGATCCTCCCCAGCGTCTCCTCGAGCTCGTGCGGGCCCACGGCAAATTTCTCCCGGATATCCACCGCCGCGTTCCGGTGGCTGATGCCGGCGCAAAGGATGTTCATTTCGGAGAGGAGAGGTATTGGATCACCGGCAGGGTGAGCAGGACGATTCCGAAGACCGCCATCGAAGCGGCGGCGGTCCGGCGGGGCGGCAGGCGTCGGGCCCGGCGCAGCCCCAGAATGATTCCATAGCAGGCCCAGATGGCGGCCGAGGCAACAAACTTGGCGCTGTTGACCTGCATGCCGCTGATGAAGCCGGCGGCAAACCCGATGGTCAGCAGGAAAAATCCGAGCCAGAGCAGGCGGGCATTTGCGACGCCCAGATCGGTGATCGGGGGCAGGTTGTAGAGCAGAGCTCCGGCCTTCCTCCCCTTCAGCTGGCGGTCCTGAATCCAATACATCAGCCCCGCAACAGCCGCCAGGGCAAAGGCTCCGTAGGCAATTAGCGTGAGAGAGGCATGGAGCTCGATCCAGGGATCGCGCGTGAAGCGGCCGCTTGCCGGGGGACCCACGGGGCCCAGTTGGGCAATCAGCAAAACCAGAAAGACCAGCGGCGAGGTGAAGGCTCCCAGCAGGGAGAGATGATACGCGGGCCCGACGATCAGGTAGATGAGAAGGATCGACCAGCTCATGAAGACGAGCACCTCGAAGAGGGAGTTGATCGGACAGGCCCCCTGAGCCTGCCCCCGCTTCCAGAGGTCCACCGTCAGCAGCACAAACCCGCCCAGAATCGCCACCAGATTGACAACCCCGGGGCGGAATTTTCCGGCACCCAGCGAGAATAGCGTGTAGCCGAAGCTCACAAGAAGGCAAAACGTCGCACCGGCCAGAAGAAATCCATCCATCGTTGAAACAACCCCTACTATGGCCTGTTCCCAGCTGCGCATCAACCCACAAAGGTGGGATATGTCGCATTCGGCCTGAGGGTCAGTCCCGCGTATTGACGCTTTCTCAGGTTGTCGGGCGGGGTTTTTCTACAGCGAGATTACCTGGGCTTCGAAGATGTCGGCGTCGGCGGCGAGGCGTTGGAGGACGGCGGCGTCGGGGAGGCTGTCGAGGTTGAGCAATGTGAGGGCGCGGCCGCCTTGTTCGGTGCGGGAGAGGCTCATGCTGGCGATGTTGATGTTTTCCTTGCCGAGGAGGGTGCCGATGTGGCCGACGATGCCGGGGCGGTCTTTGTTCTCGAGGAGGAGGACAACGCCGGAGGGCGTGACCTCGACCGGGCGGCTGTTGACGCGTACGATGCGCGGGTCATTTTTTGCGCCGAAGAATGTGCCCCCGACCGAGACTTTGCTGTCGCCGCTGAAGACGGCGATGTGGAGCCATTCGTTGAAGTCCGTCTGTTCGCTGGAGCGCACTTCCTCGACGTTGAGGCCGAGGGTGGAGGCCATCGTGCGGACGTTGACGCTGTTGACTTCCTCGCCGCCGGCATTTTTGAGGAATCCGGTGAGGATGGCGCGGGAAATCGCCTCGGTTGGCATCTCGACGGCCTTGCCGCCATAGGTGATGACGATGCGGTCATTGCGTTTCGGCGCAAGCTGGGCGGCGAAGCGTCCGAGTTTGTCGCCGAGCGTGAGGTAGGGGCGCACGACGGCGGCGGTCTTCGCGTCGATGCTGGGCATGTTGATGGCGTTGCGGATTTCGCCTTCGAGGAGGGCGGCACGGATGGCTTGGGCGATCTCGATGCCGACATTTTCCTGCGCCTCGGCCGTGCTGGCTCCGAGGTGGGGGGTGAAGACGATATTCGGAAGCTCGCGGAGGGCGAATTCGGCCGGGGGGGGTTCGACCTCATAGACGTCGAGGGCGGCGGCGGCGATCTGGCCGGATTTCAGAGCGTCACCGAGAGCGGCTTCGTCGATGAGTCCACCGCGGGCGCAGTTGACCACGCGGGCACCTTTTTTGCAGAGGCCGAGGCGGCGGGCGTCGAGCATGTGCTTGGTCTCCTCGGTGAGGGGCATGTGCATGGTGAGGAAGTCGGCCTGGGGGAGGAGCTCATCGATGTCCTCGACGAGTTCGACCTGGAGGCTGCGGGCGCGGCTCACGGAGAGGTAGGGGTCATACGCGAGGACGCGCATGCCGAAGGCGATGGCCCGGCGGGCCAGTTCGGTGCCAATGCGGCCCATGCCGAGGATCCCGAGCGTTTTGTTGTAGAGTTCGACGCCTTCGAACTTCTTCCGGTCCCACTTGCCGGCCTTCATGCTGGCGTCTGCCTGGGGGATGCTGCGGGCGATGCTCATGAGGAGCGAAAACGCGTGCTCCGCAGTGGAGATCGTGTTTCCGCCGGGCGTATTCATCACGATGACGCCATGCCGGGTCGCGGCGTCCACATCGACATTATCCACGCCCACGCCGGCGCGGCCGACGACTTTGAGGTTGGTGGCGGCGGCCAGGACGGCGGCCGTGACCTTGGTCTGGCTGCGGACGACGAGCGCGGAGAACTCGGGAATGATGGCGATGAGCTCGGCTTCTTTGAGGCCGGTATTGACGACGACTTCGAGTTCGCCGCCGCCGGCGAGCTCTTCCACACCACGCTGCGAGACGGGATCTGCGACAAGGACTTTTGGGAATGACATTTTCTTTTTGGAATTCTGGATTATGAGTGAGCTGCCGTCGGGACAGCGAAGAGGAATGGTGATAATCCCAAACCGCCCCGGCGCAAAACCAATTTTTTTATGAGATGGTCGTATCGAATAGCTCGGATTGCCGGAATTGACGTTAAAATCCACGTCACGTTCCTGTTGTTGCTCGTGTGGTTTGGGTGGATGTTCGGTCAGGAAGAGGGGGTGGTCGGGGCCGTGACGGGGGTTGGTTTTATCCTTTTGCTCTTCCTGTGCGTCCTGCTGCACGAGTTCGGCCATGCGTTTGCGGCGCGGGCGTTCGGGATCCGCACGCCCGACATCACGCTGCTGCCGATCGGAGGGGTGGCGCGGCTGGAACGGATGCCAGAGAAGCCGGTGCAGGAGCTGATTGTGGCAGTGGCCGGTCCGGCGGTGAACGTCGTAATTGCCTTGGTCCTCTTTGTCTTCGTGGCGGCGAAATTCCGTCTCAGCGATCTGAATGAACTCGACCAGGTGGGAGGGAGCCTCGCGATTAAGTTGCTCTCGGTGAACGTGATGCTGGTCCTGTTCAATGCGATCCCGGCCTTCCCGATGGATGGCGGCCGTGTGCTGCGCTCCTTGCTTGCGATGAAATTGGACTACGCGCAGGCGACGACCATTGCGGCGCGGGTGGGCCAGGTGCTGGCGGCGGGCTTCGCGGCGGCGGGGTTCCTTGGGATCGGCTCCCCGATGCTCGTCTTCATAGCGGTTTTTGTTTTCATGGGGGCCCAGCAGGAAATCGCCTACGCGAAGTTCCGATCCGGGGCCCACGAACGGAAAGTCGCCGATATCATGCACTCGCAATTTGCCGCGATCCCGTCCGACACCCCGGTGAGGCATGCCGTCGCGTTGGCACAAGGATCCGGGCAGCCCTTCTATCCGGTGATTGACCATGCGATGCGGGCCGTGGGGGTGGTGACGATGACCAGCCTGCTCGAGGCCTCTGCCGCCGGGCGGGACGCGGATGTTGTTGCCAGCCTGGCCGCCGAGCCAACGAGGGTTTCCGCTTCTGATCGATTGGACAGCCTGCTTGGCCGACTCGTCCCGGGAGTGCCGATCGTGGTGGAGAATCCCGCAGGCCAGGTCGTCGGAGTGCTCGCCACCCAGAGGTGAGGTGCCGTCAAATCTGTTGCGCGGGGGGCGGGGGCTTCGTAGATAAAGGCATGGCTCGCATTGGCAAAGGAGGCGTTTGAACGCCTGGAGATCTGACGACGGGTGCTGGACCCCGTGCAGCGGGATTCCGCTGGAGGACCGTGGGTTTCGATATGGGATGAGCGTCTTTGAGACGATTGCCATTTTTCAGGGACGGTCCTTGTTTTTTGAAGCGCATCGTGAGCGGCTGGGGCGTGCTTTGCAGGAGCTGGGCTGGGAAAAAATGGAACTTCCCGCAGGTCTGCCAGATGGGGTGGGTAGCGATATGACCGGAGTCTTTCGGTGGTATGTCACAGCGGGGCCGGGAGGACTGGGGGCACCATTTTCGGGGGGGCTTTTCGGGATTTTTGAGGCAGTGGAGGTGGGGACGGATTTTCCGGCCATGCGGATGGTGACCTCGGGGGCGCCTTATCTGGCGGCACCGGGCGGATGGAAGACGGGAAACTACTGGCAGAATGTGAGGGCCTTGGTTGCGGCGCAATCCGCCGGGGCTGATGACGCGGTGCTTTTTGATCCGTCTGGCGCTCTCGTCTCGGCCAGCATGGGGAATCTGTTTTTGGAAATCGACGGCCGCTGGCAGACGCCGGTTCTGGGGACGGGGGTGCGCGATGGCGTTGTCCGGGCCTGGGTGCTGGAGCGGTTGTCCGTGGAGGAGACCTTGCTTGATGCCGGCTCTCTTCAACGGGCGACGGGAGCATTTGTGACGAACAGCCGGGTGGGGGTGCGGGCGGTTGGGGAGATCGACGGCCGACCGGTCAGGACAGATGTTACCAGTTTGCAGAGTGCCTACCGGAGGGACGTGCTGGAGCATCGATGAAGTCAACAGGACAGGCCGCGGAGAATGCCGGCGACTGGCTTCTGGAGAGGGCGGAGAAGGATCCTGCGATTCGGCGAATGCTGAAAGCCGGGACGCGTCCGGGCGGTGTGATCGGGGAGATCGCCGAGCCAGCGCAGGCCTTTGTTGCGGCGCTGGTCTTGCGCAAAATCCACGGGCGGGTCTGGGTCGAATGCCCCGACGTGCGGCGGCAGGAGGATTTTGCGGCGGAGTTGGCCGCCTGGTGTGGGCGCGTGCGGCTTTTCCCGGAGTTGGAGATGCCGGGAGGCGACGCGCTGCCGGACCCCGAGACGACATCCGAGCGGTTGGAGCTGTTGCGGGCGCTTGCGGGTGGACGGGGCAACGAGGTGGTGGTGATCCACCGTGCGCAGTGGGAGAGCCATGCCCCGACGCCGGGGTCCCTCGTGCGCGGGGTTTTCGAGCTGCGGCGCGGGATGGCGATTCCCGTCGAGGAGGTGACGGGAAAGCTGGTTCAGGCCGGCTATGAAGCGGCCCCGCAGGTGACCGGACGCGGGCAGTTTGCACGGCGCGGGGGAATCCTCGATGTCTTTTCCTGGCAGGCTCCACGTCCGGTTCGCGTCGAGTGGTTCGACCTGGAGATTGAGTCGATCCGGGAGTTTGACCTTGATACGCAGACCTCGGTGGCCGTCGTCGACGCGGCGGAGATCCTGCTTGCGCGACAGGAGCGGGGGAGTGGAACGCTGAGGGATTATTTTTTGAAGAAGGACACCATTCTGCACATCGAGCCTGATGGGGAGGTCGAGGGGATTGCGTTGGGGAGCGGAAGCCCTGAGCCGGCTGACGTGCCATTTTACCCGCCACCCTTTGCCGAGCTGGGGGCCGGCGATCTTGTGCTCGACGAGGTGAAGCGCACCAAATTTTTTGATCAACTGGTCGGATGGGACTCGGACGGATGGACGGTGGCTTTTGCCTGCAACAACGAAGGCGAAGGCGAGCGGTTCCGGGAACTCGCGGCGGACTTCGATTGCGATGCGTCGCGGCTGACATTTTTGCCGGTTCCGGCAACGCGGGGGTTTGTGTGTCCGGCAGCGAAAATGGCGCTGCTGGCGGACGCGGAGGTGCTGGGGAGGTCAGCCAGCCAGCGGTCCCACCGCGCGGCCCTGCGCCGGGAACGCGTCCGGTCCGGCCGGGCGGCAATGGATTTTTCTGAGTTCGAAGAAGATGATTTTGTGGTTCACCTTGACCACGGGATTGGGCGGTTTCTGGGGCTTAATAAATCCCCTGATGGTGGAGGCGAGGTGCTGGCTTTGGAATTTGCGCATGGTGCAAGGCTCTACGTTCCGCTCGAACAGGCCTGGCAGGTCTCGCGGTATGTCGGGCTCGGACGCCGCCACCCCGACCTTTCCGAGCTGGGGGACGGACGCTGGCAAAAGGCCAAAGCGAAGGCCTCGAAGGGGATCTTTGAATATGCCGCCCGCATGTTGACGATTCAGGCTGAGCGCGAAAACGGGACGGGGCATGCGTTTCCCGCCGATTCGCATTGGCAGCAGGAATTTGAGAGATCTTTTCTCTATACAGAAACTCCCGACCAGCTTCGCGCGATCTCGGAAGCCAAGAGCGACATGGAATCCATTCGCCCGATGGACCGCCTGGTCTGCGGCGACGTGGGATTTGGAAAAACCGAGGTCGCGATCCGGGCGGCCTTCAAAGCCGTGATGGGTGGCAAGCAGGCGGTCATCATTACGCCCACCACGGTGCTGGCCCAGCAGCATTTCCAGACATTCCGGGAGCGGATGAGTGAATATCCCATAACAATCGAACTCCTCAGCCGGTATCGCACGGCAACCGAGCAGCGGCGGGTCGTTAAGGCCCTCGCCGAGGGGAGCGTGGATATCGTGGTCGGCACCCACCGAGTGATCTCGTCCGACGTCTCGTTTAAAAACCTCGGCCTCGTCGTGGTGGATGAGGAACAGCGGTTCGGGGTGAAGCACAAGGATACCCTGAAAGAGAAATTCCGCCTGGTGGATGTGCTGACGCTGTCCGCGACACCGATCCCGCGCACCCTTTACCTTTCGCTCATGGGGGCCCGGGACATGTCGGTCATTGAGACGCCCCCGCCCAACCGGCAGCCCGTCGAAACCATGGTCTGCGGGTATGACGAACGGATCATCCGGGATGCCATCACACGAGAGCTCGCGCGTGGCGGCCAGGTGTATTTCCTTCACAACCGCGTCCAGAGCATCGAGCGGATGGCGGTGAGGATCCGCGAGCTTTGCGAGGGGGCGCGGGTGATTGTCGGGCACGGGCAGATGGAAGACAGGGAGCTCGAAGGCGTGATGCAGGCATTTGTCGCGCGAAAAGCCGATGTGCTGGTCTCGACCACCATCATCGAGAGCGGGCTGGATATCCCGAATGCCAACACGATCATCATCGACCGGGCGGACCGGTTTGGTTTGGCCGACCTCTACCAGCTGCGTGGAAGAGTCGGGCGCTCCAGCCACAAGGCGTATGCGTTCCTCCTCCTGCCCCGGGAGCTCATGAGTGTCGGGGCGGCCCGGCGGAGGGTTTCGGCCATCAAGCAATATTCCGACTTGGGATCTGGGTTCAAGATTGCCATGCGCGACCTGGAAATCCGCGGAGCTGGCAACCTTCTCGGAACCGCGCAGAGCGGGCACATTGTCGCTGTCGGTTTCGACCTTTACTGCAAGCTTCTCAAACGCGCCGTCGAGTCCCTCAAAGGCAACCGGACCGGCGGCGGCACCGCCGTGGTGCGGCTCGACTTCCTCCGAACCGACGAGGCGGAGTTCCTGGCCGCCGACGAAGGGGTCGCCGGGGCGTTCCTCCCTGCCGCCTACATCAACGACGCCAGGCTTCGCATCGACGCCTACCGCCGGGTCGCCGAGGCCTCGTCGCGGGAGCAGATCGCTTCCCTCGAAGAAACCTGGCGGGACCGTTTCGGCCCGCTTCCCCCTGCCGCTGCCAACGCGCTGGTGCTTGCTGCCATCCGGCTGGAGGCCACCCGGCGGCGAATTCCCCAGGTGGAGGTGCGCGAGGGAAAAGTGATGCTGACGCGGGGAGGCAGCTTCATCCTCGTGGGCGGACGGTTTCCCCGCTTGACGGCATCCGGCGCGGAATCTAGGTTGCGCGAGGTTCTATCCCTCTTGGAAGAGATGCCCAGCCGATGAGATTTTTACTATATACCCTTACCGTCAGCCTGCTTGTGACCAGCCTTCCGCTGGCCGCCCAGCAGGCCGAAGTCATTGACGGAGTCGCTGCCATCGTCAACCAGGACGTCATCACAATCTCACAGGTGCGCGAGTTGATCGGCGCTCGTGAGCGGGGGCTTCGCGAGGTGTATTCCGGCGCGGACCTCGCCGACAAAATCAAAGAGATGCGGCTTGCCGCGCTGAAGGACCTGATCGACCGGCAGTTGGTGATCCAGGAATTCCGCAAGATGCAGGAAAAGGGGGCCAACATTCCGGACTATGTCGTCGACGACCGGATCCAGCAGATCATTCGCGAGGAGTTTGGCGGGGACCGTTCCGCGTTCGTCCGCACCCTGCAGGCGCAGGGCTACACGGTCACCCGGTTCAAGGAGATCGAGAAGGAAAAGATCGTCGTCCAGGCGATGCGCCAGTCGAAGGTGAACGACGATTTCGTCATTTCCCCCAAGCAGATCCAGAATTTCTACAACAAAAACAAAGGAGCCTACGCGATTCCCGAGCAGATCAAGTTGCGCATGATCATCCTGCGCGAAGGGGAAGCCGGGGACGTCCCCGGGACTGCGAACAAGGAGCAAACCGCCGAGGAGATTCGGCAGAAGCTGATTAGCGGGGCCGAGTTCGACCGCATGGCCGAGATGTATTCCGAGGACGAGGGAACGCGGGACAGCGGCGGTGACTGGGGCTGGATCGAGCGCGGCACCCTCAACGAGGAGCTCTCCAAAGTCGCCTTCTCGCTGGCGCCTGGAAAAGTGGGCCCTGTCGTGAAAATCGGAGAGTCCTATTACATCATGCTGGTGGAGGCGAAGAAGAACGCTGCCGTGAAGCCGATCTCGGATGTCCGCGACGAAATCGAGCGCAACCTCATCCAGCAGGAGCGCATGAAAGCCCAGCAGCGCTGGCTCGATACCCTTCGCGCCAAGGCCTACATCAAGATCCTGACCTGAAGCCGAATCTCCATCCAATCACGCGGCCGCACACTTTATCCCAAAAAGAGCAGAAGAAGGCCCTCGAATCACGGAAAGACGGCTGCAGCTGATGAAAGATGTATGGTTCACGCCGGGGGGGCGAGTGACTTGGCCCGTCCGCTGCAGTTTGGAGGGTCACATAAAGTAAGAATCCTTTATTGATGCGGGTTTGCGGGCGGGCTGCGGCGTCCGAGTCGAAAATGTAGTGCCACAAAATGCGAAGGGAAGCTGATTTATAATTGCGCTGAATCGGGCTCGTGTTGTCCCATGAAGCGGACACAATGTTCTTCAGAGTCAAAGGCACAGCTGGCCGCCAATATCTTCAAATCGCGGAAAGCTTCCGCGAAGGGACCCGGGTGCGCCAGCGAGTGATCGCAACACTGGGCCGTCTGGACGTGCTGCTAGCAAGCGGGCAGCTTCACCGGTTGCTTCAAAGCGGCTTCCGATTTTCGGAAAAAATCCGGGTGCTTGACGCCCATGCAGCAGGCGAAACCGAACCGGTGTCTGTGCGAAAAATCGGAGCGGACCTGGTGTTCGGGCGGTTGTGGAAAAGCATGGGGATGGGCGAGATCGTGGGGGAAATGGCGGGCAAGCGCCGGCACGAGTTTGATTTGGAGCGGGCATTTTACCTGACGGTATTGCACCGGTTGTTCGCCTCGGGCAGCGATCGGGCGGCGGAAGTGTGGAAGGAAAGCTACCGCATCCCAGGGGCTGAAGATCTCTCACGGCACCACCTCTACCGTCCCCGATGAACAACTACCACTTGCTTCTGGCGCACAGCCTGCGGAAGCAGGATGTGTGCCAGAAGTCCCGAAGGGATGGTAGTTTGGTCCATCGGCTCGTTAGGGCTTTTTGTTTGGATCGTAAGCACGTTTCCATGCATCATACACCTTTTCGATAGATTGGCGCTCTTTGTAGGTCCAGAAATCTGTGTATTCCAGTAAGGCTGTCCGAGTAGAGAAGGTTGTGGGGGCAACTGTTACAGCTTCATTGTAATAGGCAACAGCTTCGAGTGGACGTTTAAGTTCCCAATAGCATATTGCTAAGGTATGGCCTACCCACCATGGTCGCTTTGGACTGTGATCGATGACGAACTGCCATTGCTCCAGAGCCCGCTCATAATTGGACAAGTTGAATGCTGCCCATCCATATGACCAGCGGATTTTCAAATTGTCGGGTTCAAGAACGATTGCATCTCTAAAATCCTGGAAGGAGTCGCTAGCGAGTCCTAACATCGCGTATGCAAAACCGCGGTCTGCACGAAGCGCGCCAGACTCGGGATCCTCGGTGATTTTCTTAGTCAGCTCAGATATATACGGTGTGGTTGCTGTTTGTGTGTTTGGCGTGCAACTAGTAAGGCACAAACAAACAATCACGAATAGTAATGAAAAGCGTCTCATATTTTTGATCAACGTCCCCAGTGACCTATCCCTGCTTGCTTTCGGCATTCCTCCTGCTCGCGAAGCGGAATCAGCAGGAGGTATGCCGAAAGTCCCGCAGGGACAGGGATTAGATGACTGGCTCTTTGGGCCTATATTCTCTTCGTTCCATATGTCGGAAGCCGAGCGTGATGTCGAATGACCAAAACCCGGATGGCATCCCCCTGGACACGAAAAAGAAAGTTGAATGGGAAACATTTCAGATTCACTCTTCTGAAATTGCCCCTTCTGATATTGTATTTTCTTGGGTCGCCGGACGCATCCTGAACAAAAAGTCGGAATTCCGCGTAAAAGTCGTTGGCAAGGTGAATGCCAGCAATGCGCTCGTAGTAATCCATGATTGCATCAACCTCCGAGAAGACCTTCGGATGGAAGACAACCCGCAGACTCATCTACGTTGTGCGATCAGGCTGTCGAACTGCTCAAGATTGATTCCCTTGCTGGGATCTGCGTCGATCTCTGTGTTGCGACGCTCCGCTTCTGCAACTCCATCATCTGAATCAGTAAACAGTGGCGGCAGGCTGTCGAGAATGCGTGAAGCGAGTGTAGCTCGCTGCTGTTCAGGGAGTTCGAAAGCAAGACTTTCAACTTCTGTCAACGTCATCATGGCTGAAATCTAGGAGAGGCATCACAGGTGCGCAATATTTTTCTGCCCCGTCCTCGATGAGGTATCCCTACTTGCTTCTGGCGTGTCTCCTGCCCGCGAAGCGGAAAAAGCAGGAGGCATGACAGAAGTGCCGAAGGCATAGGGATTAGCTCCATCGGCCCGTTAGCATTTTTTAATTTTGTGGTTGAAGTCCTGATTTCCAGATGGGCCAAACCAGAGTAAATTGACATAAAATCGATGAGTTGCGCTTGCCACTTGATAAACGCTGGGACCAAACCATCTATCCTTCGGCCATCCATCTTCATATGGTCGAGTTACCTTGAGTAGCGACTCGTAGGGCACCTCATGTCGGAAAAACCAGCCTTGATGTATGAAAATACTGTCTGTGAAGATAAGTCGCATCTGCGTAAACCTCCAATACAGAAATGCAATTGAGACTACTGTCGCAAACACAGCCAAGATCCCGAATAGAACCGATGCAACCAGTAGTAAAACTGCCAGAAGTAGGAGAACGAATAGAAAACCTTTCGCATGACTTAATCTCGCCTTATGAACAGTGGTCATATTTCTGGTGCAACGTCCCCGATCAGGTATCCCCACTTGCTTCTGGCGCGACTTCCTGCGCCAGCAGGAATCGTGACAGAAGTGCCGAAGGCATGGAGATTAACTGCATCGCTCCGTTCGCATTTTTTGTTTTAAAACAGGTCCAAGTGAGTCCCAGTTCGTTCGAGCCGAATTTCACCGTCAAGAATCTTGTAGATCAGAATCCAATCAGGCTCAATGTGGCAGTCCCTGTGACCTGCCCAATTCCCTCCGAGTTGATGATCACGATTCTTCTGCGGTAGCGGCTTCTCTGCGAGGAGGAAATCAATAACAGCCTTTAGTTTTGCGAGGTCTTTGCCTCGCTTCTGTGCCCGCTTGATGTCCTTCTTGAATTGATTTGTCTGGCTGAGCCTCATTTGTCCCAGGAGGCGTAAAGGTCTGAGGCTGTGTCAAATGCCTCAATATCCTGATTCTTATCGCTTTTTGCGAGCACTGAGGCAGTCAGCTTGTTTGGAACATGCAACTCAAGAGGGAAAGATTTCCTGATGGCAATCTGCCGGTAGAAGAGGCGAATTGCCTCGGTCGGGGTCATCCCCAATGTATCAAGCACCTTCTCAGTGGCGGTCTTTGTCGCTTGATCGATTCTAGCATGGACTACTGCGGATTGTGACATGGGTCATTTGTATCACAAACGCAACACATGTCAAGCGCCCATTTTTCTCAACGTCCCCGGTCAGGTATCCCCACTTGCTTTTGGCACCAAAGGCTGCTCCGCAGCCGACGTGCCAAAAGTGCCGAAGGCATGGGGATTAACTGCACCGGCCCGTTCGGCGATATTTTTTGTGTCTCACTATTCAAAGCCATTTAGGTTGCAGTCCAAACGCTCCAGAAAATGCAAGATACACAATTAAAGCAAGTATAGGGAGTGTAATGTAGCTACCCGCTTCAAGAAGAGAAAATGCCAGCCCTTTAAGTCGTCTGTATGCTGTTACAGCAACACAGATTGTAATTGCTGTCAGAAGTGGAATCTGGAGAAGCAAAGGGTTCTTGTAGAAAATGGAGGTATCACCATGTGATTCCCACCAGAATGCAAACATAACTGAAATCATGAACCCAGACGCCAGCGAGATACATAGGCTTACTCCTGCGGCAGTGCCCGCGATAAGGTATCTCTTGGTGCTAGGCACCTGTTTCAAGGTGAGCATATTTTGTTGCGTCCCGCATGTCCTGCCCCGGACCGCTGGCGTACCACGGTTAGGGGTTAGGTCGATGCGCCCGTTGGGCTTTATTCCTTTTCAAGAAGCTCATCGATAGTCATCTCGATGTCTTTGGCAATCTGGCGAAGAAGAGGTGGAGCAATATCTCTGCCTCGGTGGTCCGGAACTGTGGTCTGCCTTCCGTTGGGATGTTTGAACTGGCAGTGCGAGCCCCTCTGTCGAATCAACAAAAAGCCGTGGCCCTCAAGAAGCCTGATTACTTCTCGCGGTTAGAGGACGGGAATGCGTCGCATAGCTCTAAACCGTAACGAGCTGGGTTCCGATATATTCTGCTTCAAGAGGAGGCTCCCCGTCCTCAATCAGCATCGTGATCACCTCACGCAGGTTGGAGTGGAGCTCATCCAGGGTGTCTCCCTGCGAATGTGCGCCTGGGAAACCGGGGACAAAACCTACAAAGAGGCCCGTCTCAGGACATTTTTCAATCACCGCAGTAAAAGCACGCATAGATTTTCTATACACCATCGAATGACCCAGGGCAATATCTGGTTTGCCAACGTCCGCGATCACCGATGGCTGCCCGTGGCGCGATCCATGCCGGGCGAGGAACGAGCCCAAGCATGGAGCGTAACACGGGTAGCCATTCGGTGGATCGCATTGTTGGGATTTATTTTTTGAATATGTCGCTGTGACTTCCAGTGCGTTCCAGATAAAGCGACTCGCCATCTGTCCTGTAAATCAATAGCCAATCTGGCTCGACATGGCAGTCCCTCGATCCCTTAAGGGGACCGATAAGCGCGTGATCACGATGCCGAGGTTCGAGGGGCTGCCCTTTGGCGAGACATCTCACGATCTCTTTGAGTTTTTCAATCTGTTTCCCCTGCTTTCTGATCTTTTTGAAATCTTTTCTGAATTGGCTGGTTTCGTAGATCGCCTTCATGCGTCCCAGCCTGCGAAAAGCTCATCGACAGATGCATGTTTCCGGAGCTTGTGTCCCCTGCGGGAATCTTCCATCGCACTCTGAGTCACAGAATTCGGAATTTGAACTTCAAAAGGAAGACCCTTCCGAAGGGCAATCTGGGTGTAAAACATCCGAATTGCTTCAGTGGGACTCAAGCCAAGCTGGTTCAGTATAGCCTCGGCACGTTCCTTGATATCAGGATTGATTCGACTGTGGACTGCGGCAGTTTTCATGCGATCAACATGTTGCGTTTGCAACACGCTGTCAATATATTTCCCGTCCCCGGTCGGGTATCCCCACTTGCTTTTGGCATGATCTCATGCGCAAGCAGGAGGCATGACAAAAGTGCCGAAGGCATGGGGATTAGCTGCACCGGCCCGTTGGGCCTTTATTTTTGTGGCAGTTCAAAGCGACCCGCAAGAATTCCTGGGACTGTAATGTCCTCATCCAATGCTTCCCATCGAAGAGCAAATCCGTTCACTTCCACGGCTACGTCCTTCAGTTGCTCATCCGTGGCAGCGGCCAGTCGGGTAAAACGGTCAGCGGGAAAGCCGACAAATCGGCCATCATGGAGTTCGATAAATATTGTTCTTCCTTCGGTCCAAGCACGGACAGCGGCCGGCTCCAAGGAAATCGGTGCATCAGCGAGTATGGCGGTCATAATATGCTTTTCTGAGTTGTTGTTGGTTTTCGAAAATCAGACGTTCGATCTCACGCAGGTCGTGCGGTCTGACGCCTCGGTTGCTTGCCAGAAAAATGGACGGTTCCAGCCAGAATTTGCAGTCTCCGTCAGGTGTCCGGACATGGATATGCGGGGGCTCATTGCCCTCGTCCGTATAAAAATGAAATCGGAATGACCCGATACGCAGCACTGTCGGCATGGGTCACCA
The DNA here is from genome assembly GCA_041741775.1 of Terrimicrobiaceae bacterium. Classification (GTDB taxonomy): domain Bacteria; phylum Verrucomicrobiota; class Verrucomicrobiia; order Chthoniobacterales; family Terrimicrobiaceae; genus QYQL01. The sequence goes on from JBGSJQ010000193.1 coordinate 19,169, forward strand.
TACCACACGCAGCGTTGCAGGGGAATATATTCTTGCTCAACGTCCCCGATCAGGTATCCCTGCTTGCTTATGGCGTGGTTCCTGCGCAAGCAGGAACCATGAAATAAGTGCCGAAGGCACAGGGATTAGCTCCATCGGCCCGTTGGGTTTTTTTAAGGCAGAGGATCTATCTTTGGAGGTTGTTCCATGGCAGCAGCCAGTCGAAAGGCCTCTCTGAGCTCATCCTGATGTAAGGTCGCCCACTCAATGACCAAACCTCTCGCCCGGGCAGGCAAGGAGCCATCAAGTAGGGCAAATGTCTCGATATCAAACTTGGCACTTTGCCCAGAATAATTCACATGGAAATGTGGCGGCAAATGATCGCCATAGTAAATCTGAATGACAATGCCGTAAAAACGGGAAATCTCAGGCATGGGCAAGGTGATGTTGAAGCATAGGAAAGAGATCTTCAGGGGCCTTCCCCGTCAACCGGATGTAGAGAGTATCAGGGCATAAGTCCAACTCGCCCGGCCACTCAACCGCGCCTGCAGGGGTTACCCGTGCTTGATGAAATACTCCAGGCTCCATCCATGCCGAAAATACGCCTCTGCCAGCATAGGAAGACAAATCAACAGTTCCTGATGTCCCGTCGTCGAATTGCAGGAACAACCTGAAGTCGGAAAGAGGCTTGGCTTCGAGAATTTTCATATTTCAGAGCAACTTACCAGCGATACGGGCAGGCGTCGAGTTTCCTTTGCCCAGACTTTATGGCTGCGGACCCGCTTTGAAGCGGCGAGCGCAGCCTTGAAAATGGTGGTGTGTTTGCCGTTCATAAGACGCGGGCTGCCCGTGAGGGCCTATCCGCAAGAACGACTCCGTATTGAGCGGAGACTCGTTCTGAATCAACAAGTGAAACGCGAACTGACAAACACACCATATGAACAAAACTGAAATCTACATCGGGCTCGATGTCCAAAGAAACGATCACCGCGGCCGTGGCCGAAGGGGGGCGCGCCGGGGAGGTCCGCCAGGCGGGGACGATCACAAACGACCTGCACGCCCTGGAAAAACTCCTGCGGAGGATTCGGGGCGAGCGGGAACGCACGCTGCACGTCTGCTATGAGGCGGGGCCGTGCGGGTTTGTCATCGCCCGGCGGCTGAGGCAGCTCGGGATTGCTTGCACGGTTGTCGCCCCATCGCTGATTCCGAAAAAGCCTGGAGACCGGATCAAGACCGATAAACGTGATGCGGAAAAGCTCGCCCGCCTGCTCCGCGCAGGTGACCTCTCCCCGGTGTATGTGCCGGATGCCATCCACCGCTTCGCCCATCCCCGGCAACTCATGGCCTACCTCGGGCTCGTACCGACGGAGTCCACCAGCAGCGACACGCGCAAGCAGGGGGGCATCACCAAATGTGGCAACCCGCATGCGCGGTGGCTGCTTGTCGAGTGCTCCCAACACTACGACACGCCGCCGAAGGTCAGTAAGGAGCTTTCCGCACGCCAGGCGAAGCTCGATCGCCGTGCAAAAGAGGCGAGTTGGCGGGCGCAGAACCGCCTGCACGCACGGTTCACCCGTCTGCGGGGACGGCGTCTTCAGCGAAATAAAGCGATGACGACTGTCGCCCGCGAACTCACCGGCTTTATTTGGGAACTCCTGCGCGAACTGCCCTGCTACACCAAACCCGCCGTCGCTCAATAATCATGCGGCCTGGCGGCCGGAACCCATCGCGAAGCAGGGAACCACGGTTCCCCGCACCCCTCCTCTTGGGGGAACAGTAAAGGAGCTTCTGCTCCCAAAGGAGGAAACCACACAAAACCACAGAAACGGAACACGAAAGCAACTGCGAGGCGGATGCGAGCACGGTTGGCCAGCCCTCGAGGACGTTATGCGTTAAGTCGCTTGAAAAGGCGATGAGCACGCGAGCCTAGATTGAGGACAGAGCCGCGGTGAATTCAAAAAATGTGGTGGTATCGGAAACGATACTAAGGTCCACGAATATCAGCATACAAACCGCCGGGAACCTAATCACCCCGCCCGCTCCTCCGCCTCCCACTTGCTCTCAGTTCCGGCTGCTAAGG
>JBGSJQ010000194.1:0-13469 GCA_041741775.1 Terrimicrobiaceae bacterium
CCTGCGCATCGCCCACGGGCATCCAAAACCTCACGACGTCCGCCTCTGGTGCCTCGGCAACGAGATGGACGGCCCGTGGCAGATGGGCCACAAGACCGCCGAAGAATACGGCCGCCTCGCCTGCGAAACCGCCCGCGCCCTCAAACAATGCGACCCCACGCTGGAGCTCGTCGTCGCCGGTAGTTGCAGCGCCGGTCTGCCCACCTACCCCGAGTGGGACCGCATCGTGCTCGAACACACCTACGAGTTTGTCGATCACATCTCGCTCCACATTTACGTTAACGACAACGAGCTCCCCGACCTCCCCGCCTGCCTCGCCGTCGGCCTGCGTATGGACGCGATGATCCGCACCATCTCCGCCACCTGCGACTACGTCAAAGCCCTCAAGCGTGGCAAAAAAGACATCCACCTCGCCTTCGACGAATGGAACGTCTGGCACTGGAAAAACATGAACGCCCCCGGCTTCAATGCCTGGGACCACGCCCCCGCCCAAGTCGAGCAGATCTACACGATGGCCGAGGCCGTCATCTTTGGCTCGCTCATCCTCAGCCTGCTCCGCCACGCCGACCGCGTGCGTATTGGAAACCTCGCCCAACTCGTCAATGTCATCGGTCCGATCATGACCGTCCCCGGCGGCCCGGCCTGGAAACAGACGATCTTCTACCCCTTCCAAGATTTCTCCCGCCACGGTCGCGGCGAGGTTATCTTCAGCCGCGTCGAAAGCCCCACCTATACTACGAAGGAATTCGGCGAAGTCCCCTACGTCGATGCCGTCGCCGTGCGCGCTCCCAAGACGGGCGAGATCACCGTCTTCGCCCTCAACCGCCACCTCACCGACGCGCTCCCGCTGAGCCTCGCCGTCGGCAAGCTCCTCGAACACCGCACCCTCACCCACGCCGACCCGCAGGCCACCAACACCGCCGAGCACCCCGACCGCGTGACGCCGTGCGCAGCCCCGCAGCCTGGCACCCTGCCCCCGCTCTCGTGGAACGTCCTGCGTTTCTCCTGTTAAAGCGATCATCACCAACCCATCACCCATGAAACTCAGACTCATCGAGCTCCAATCCACTCCCGTAGTGGCCAAATCAACCGCCCTCGCCCAAGGCATCCAATTCGGCTTTGAAGGCGGCACCGCCCACAAGGTCGGCGACCGCTACTACGTTTTCACCACCGAGTGCATCGCCGAACCCAAGACCGCAGCCTCGCGCCTCGCCCTTTATGTCAGCGACGACGGCACCGCGTTTTCTCACCACTCCACCGTGCTCGACCTGCACGGCGACTGGCGCGATCCGTCCACCTATTGGAATCCTTGGTCGCCCATGCTGGCCTTCGACGAGGCCCTCAACCGCTGGTCCCTTTTCTACGTCCACTACGTGCGCAAACCCGGCTCCGATCAGCCTTACAACATGACCGGGCGCATGGCCCGGCTCGATTCCACCACCCCGGGCCGTGAAGGCATCACCGGACCGTGGAACAAGGCCGGACTCATCGACCTCGCCGACGACCAACCCGATCCTTGGGAAGGCTCGTGCAAGGTTGTATCCTTTTTCCCCTACAAGGCCGCCGACGGCAACTGGTGGGGTTTCTACGGCAGCAACAATGCACCCGAATTCATCCCGCCCACCGACCTGCCACAAGAGGGCAGCGCGATGAAGTTCTGGGTCGGCCTCGCCAAGTCCGCCGACAACACCCTCACCGGACGCTGGGATCGCCAGACCGCGCTCAACCCCGTGCTCATGGACCCGGATTTTATGGAAAATCCGGTCGTCACCCGCCTGCGTCAAGACCTCTTCATTTGCGTCTATGACGGCGGCAACACGCACGGCATTTCCTACGCCTTCTCGCGCGATGGCGTGAGCTGGGACGCCGAACAAGTGCTCGCGTTGCCCGATGCTCCCGCCTGGCTCAAGGCGATCCGCACCCCGCTCGGCCTCATCGAGGAGAAGGACGGAAGCTACACGATTTTCTTCACTGCCTTCGATGGCGAAAACCCTGAGAGCATCGTCCCGCTCTGGCATGACGGCTTCGGTCACCTCGGTCGCTGCCGCGTGCAGTTGGTTTAATCCGCATTTCTTAAACGCAACTAGCATGACCACTCACCCCGAATACAAAAACCTCGCGGGCGTTTACATAGACGGCATCGGCGCCGGAGAGATCACCGTCTTCGCCATCAAGCGCCCCCTTACCGAAGCCCTGCTCCACCCCGCAGCCGGGCACCTTTCCCCACTGTCTTGGAACGTTCTCCGCCTCTCCGCTTAACCACACCTCCCTTATGAAACACCACCTCAATCACCTACTCGTTTCCATCCTGTGCTGCCTCCCGCTCGGCGGCCGCGCCGCCGAATCCCCCCTTCTCGTCCCGGTTGCGCAACCAACGGAGTCCGCACTCTTTGTTTCGCCCGATGGCAACGACACGAATGACGGTCGCTCGCCGCGCTCGGCTTTCGCCACCGTTCAACGCGCCGCCGACCTCGCCATGCCGGGGGACACGATCTACCTTCGCGCGGGCACCTATCGCGAAGCTGTCCGTCCTGCCCGCTCCGGCACCGCAGGCATGCCCATTACCTTCGCATCCTACCCGGGCGAGAGGGCTGTCATCAATGGCGCCGATCCCGTCCCCGGGCCGTTCACCAAGGGCTCCGGCGACATCTACTCCGCGCCCCTTGCCGACACCTACCGCTCCACCAACAATTTCGCCCTCCAGGTCTTTGTCGATGGCGAAATGATCCACCTCGCCCGTTGGCCGGATCTCGGCGGTGACATTTCCCGGCCGGTCAAAAGCGCGATCACCGAATTCGTCTCCAAGATACGCAGCAAGTCCACGAATCTCACCACCGGCGTTGTGGTGGACGACGCTCTCGCCTCGGCAAAAGTGGATGCCGTTGGTGCCGAGATCTTTTTTCAGCCTAACGTCGAGGCTTGGAGTTGGGCCTTCACCGGTCGCGTGACCGAACAATCCGACGGCAAACTCACCTTCACTTCCCACAATGACTCCGGCAAGGACGGAGGCTCCGGCTACCCCGTGGGCTCGCGCTATTTCCTCTTCAACTCGCTGGCCCTGCTGGATGCGCCCGGCGAATGGTTTTACGATGCCAAAGCGAAAACCCTCAGCCTCATCACGCCTTCCGGTGACGATCCCTCCGCGCACCGCATCGAAGTGAAACGCCGCGACTGGGCCTTCGATCTCGATGGCCTCAGCAACATCGTCATCCGCGATCTCGATCTCTTCGCCTGCTCCATCACCACCGATCGCGCTGCTGGTGGCGACGGACTCGCTCATGATGCCAGGGGTCAGGCTCGCTATCCCTGGCGCGGGAAGAAACAAGGTATCGCCCCCGCCTCCGACATTCTCCTCTGCGGCCTGAATGCGCAATACCTCACCCATTTCACCGACACCTCCGGCCACTTTTTCCTGCAATGGGGACAGGGCACGGGCATCGTCCTGAGCGGCTCCAACCTCACCCTGCGTGACAGCGTGCTGCGTTTCAGCGCTGGCAACGGGGTCAGCGTCCTCGGGCGCGGCAATCGCGTTCTGAATAACCTGATTCTCGATACCGATTACGCAGCCGTGGACTGCGCCGGCATCAATACCGCCGGCCCCGCCCTCACGGTTGACCACGAGTTCGCTTACAACACCATCGCCCGCTGCGGCCGCTCCGGCATCACCCCGCGCGATATGGCAAATTCCACCCCCACTCAGCTCGTCTCACGTATCCATCACAACGACATTTTTCATTGCATGTTGCAGGACTGGGACGGCGGCGGACTCTACGTCGCCGCGTGTGATGCAAAATTTGTCCGCATCGACCACAACCTCGCTCACGATATCGACGGCTTTAACACCAGCGGGCTTTACACGGATTTTTCCAAAAACTACGTCTTCGATCACAACCTCATCTGGAACACCGAGTGGGGGTTCCAGCTCCAAGGCGCTTACGGCACGGATGGACGGACCGCCACCAAAACAGCCGTCAACAACACCCTCTGCTACAACAACACCATCATGGTCACCAACACCAGCGGCGCGCCCTATGGCCCGTTCGGTTTTGCCGGCAGCAAGGGCGAAAACATCGGCACCGTGCTCGCCAATAACATCATCAGCATCAGGCAGCCGACACCCGGTTGGAAACCCTACGCCAACGGCTTCGCGTCCGCAAAGATCACCGACAATCTCGTTTGGGACGGCGTCGCCGATGACGCCACCAACCCGCGCTTTACGGACGCTGCGGCTGCCGATTTCACCCTGGCGGCGGACTCGCCAGCCATCGGCAAAGCCCAGCCACTGGCATCAATCAGGCTTGATGGCATCACCGTGCCGCCATCGGCCGCCGGCATGCCTCACGATCCCGATCTGGGCGCGTTTCGTTCCGGTGCCCCCGTCTGGCAGGCCGGTTGCAACCTCCCCGAACGCACCACCCTCGCCCCTTGGGGGCCCGCCATCACGCATGGCAAAAAACGCTAAGCCTCTCCCATCGGCGTTCCTAAAACGTTCTGCGCATGAAACCGCATACGCCCTTCCGTCCTCCCGTTCTGCTCCACGGAGCCGACTACAACCCGGAACAATGGCAACACGTCCCCGGCGTATGGGATGCCGATATGCGCCTCTTCAATGAGGCCCAAATGAACAGTGCGACCATCGGCATTTTCTCCTGGGCGGAACTCGAACCCGAGGAGGGCGTGTATCGCTTCGAGTGGCTCGACGAAATTGTCGAACGCCTCAACGCCAACGGACAAAAATTCATCCTGGCCACCCCCAGTGGCGGAAAGCCGAATTGGCTGGCGCAGAAATATCCTGAAATCCGCCGTGTGGGCGAAACCGGACGCCGCGAACTCCAGGGCGCTCGCCACAATCACTGCCTGACCTCGCCCGTGTATCGGGAGAAAGTGCACCAGATCAATACCCGCCTCGCCCAGCGCTATGGCAAACACCCCGCGCTGGTCGCCTGGCACATTTCCAATGAACTCAACGGCTTCTGCTACTGCGACCAGTGCAAGGCCGAGTTCCGCCTTTGGCTGAAGGCAAAATACGGCACCCTCGATACCCTCAACAACGCCTGGTGGTCGCGCTTCTGGAGCCACACTTTCACCAATTGGGAACAGATCGACAGCATCGACACGAGCGTCCACGGCCTCTGCCTGGATTGGAAACGGTTCATGACCCATCAGGTCGCCACGTTCATCCGCAACGAGTCGGCTCCGCTCCGCGAATTCTCCCCCCACGTGCCGACCACCACCAACCTGATGCCCGGCTATGAGCTCTACGACTACAGCGCTCTCGCCCGCGAAGTGGATTTCGTCTCTGTGGACGTCTATCCCGGCTGGCACCGGCAGTCGGGCGAAAAATCCCCCGCTTGGCACGTCGGCCTCTGGACCACCTTCCGGCACGACCACTTCCGCGCCATGAAACCGGACGAGCCCATGCTCCTCATGGAATCAACCCCGAGTCAGGTAAACTGGGCCGACTTCTCCCCCCTCAAGCGCCCCGGCATGCATCGCACGTCCAACCTCCTCGCCCTCTCACGCGGCTCCGAGGGCATCCTCTATTTTCAGTTCCGCGCCAGTCGAGGCAGCAGCGAAAAATATCACGGCTCCGTGGTTTCGCACGACGGTCGCGACGATACCCGCGTCTTCCGCGACGTGCGCGCCACCGGCGAGATGCTCAAAACGCTCCAACCCCTCATGGGCACGCGCGCGCGCCCCGAGATCGCGGTTATCCAAGACTATCAAAACAACTGGGCGCTCGAAGCCTCCCAGTCGCCGGTCAAAAAGTTCATCAACTACACAAACACCTGCGTGGCTCATTACACGCCGTTTTGGCAACGTGGCATCGGCGTGGACGTGCCCGATCAGAATGCGGATTTTGCACGCTACAAAATTGTAGTCGCCCCCGAACTACACATGCTCCTGCCGGGCACGGCGGAGCGACTCATTGCCTTTGTCGAAAACGGCGGCATCCTCGTCACCACCTACCTCACCGGCTACGTCAACGAGACGGACCTCTGTTTCCTTGGCGGTTTCCCCGGCCCCTTGCGCGAGCTTCTCGGCATCCGCATCGAAGAAATCGACGCCCTGCCCGACTTTCGCACCGTGCCCGTCAAGATCGCCGCAAGCAACCTCCTCGGCCTCACCGACCCGATCGTGGCGCGTGATATTTGCGAGCTTGTCCACGCCGAATCGGCTGAAGTCCTCGCCACCTACGACGGGGAATTTTATACGGGTATGCCCGCGGTCACCCTCAAACGCACCGGGCGCGGTTACGCCTACCACATCGCGGCGCGAATGGATGACGGTTTCCTGGCTGCCTTTGCCGAACACCTACTTCGCGAAGCGGGAATCAAGCCGCCGTTTGTCACGCCCCTTCCCGTCGGCGTGACCTCACAAACGCGGGTCGCGGCGGACGGCACTTGCTGGATGTTTCTCATGAACTTCAACGACACCGCCGCCGAAGTCTCGCTCCCCCAAGGCAAGTGGCGCGATGCGGAATCCACCCAGGAAATTTCAGCCGCATTGACCCTGCCGCCGTCTGGCTCACGGGTGCTCGTGACCGCCTAAGAGCCCACCATTTCAGATCATCCCTTTAATGCACCTAGCATGACCACTCATCCCAAATACAAAAACCTCGCCGGCGTGCCCATGGGCGGCATCGGCGCGGGCAAGATCGAGCTCTGCCCCGACGGCGCGCTCCGCAACCTCACCATCCAGAACAATCTGGATATGCCGCTGAACGACATTCACAACCCGTTCAAGCCCATGCCGAGCTTCCCTGTCGTGGACATGGACGCCTGCCCCGAGCTCTCTCCGCACGGTTTGGAGAGCTGCTTCTTCGGCGCGTTCGTCGAAGGTGCCGTCGCCACCGTGCTCAAGGAACGCGAACCCGGTCTGTCCGCCACGCTGCCGCGCGACTCCATCGAGTTTGTCGGCGAGGTGCCCACCGCTGACCTGACTTATCCGGCCATGGACGGCGTGTCCTTGTCGCTCGCCGCCTTTTCCTCGCTGATCCTCAACGAGCCGGAGTCCGCCCAAAACCGCGACTCCTCCGTGCCGGGGATTTCGTTCACGTTCAAAGCCGTGAACACCAGCGACCGCCCGCGCCGGGTCGCCTTTCTTTTCTCGTTCGCCAACCTCATCGGCATCGGCGGTTTCCCGAACGCCGCCGTGAAGGATTTCCGGGGCAACTTCATCAAATTCCGCACTACGGACGGATTGCGCCACCTGCACTTCGGCCACGAGATTCCCAAAATGGAGCCGCGCGTCGAGGGCAGCTACACGCTGGCCTGCACCGCGGGCGAGGACACCGAGGTCACCCACGCCCTCTACAGCATCGAGCAAAACCATAACGGCAAAAAGCGCGTGTGGGACCGCTTTGCCGCTGACGGTCGCCTCGCCGACTGTTCCAGCGGGGGCAGCTTTGTCGCTGGTGCGCTCTGCGCCAGTCTCCTCGTGCAACCGGGCGAAAGCATCGAAATTCCCTTCGTCTTCGCGTGGCATTTTCCCGTTCGCAGCGACGCCAAGGGCCGCGGCCTGCGCTCCCGCAACGCCTACGTCCGCCACTTCGGCAGCTCCTTGGAGACCGCCACCTACCTCGCCAAAAACCGCGATTCCCTCCGCGCCCGCACCGACGAATGGCGCGGACTCCTGCGCAGCTCCAACCTCCCCGCCTGGCTCACCACCAAGCTCATCAACGACAGCTTCCCGCTCTACTCGAACAGCATATTCGACGACGCCGGCCGCTTCGGCAGCGCCGAGGCCCCCTGCGTGATGAACGGCTGCATGGGCACCATGGACCAACGCGCCGCCTCGCACGCCCTTTACGCCATGGGCTTCCCCGCCCTCTCGCGCGGCGAGCTTACCCTCTTCAGCGAACAACAAATCAGCGAAAGCCACCCCGCGCGCCACGCCACGCATTGGGACATGCGCAGCGGCAACTTCGACCTCCCGCTCGACCGCTCCGGCGCCATTCTCCATGACATCGGCTGGGACGACCTCGATGGCGGTGGTCTCGGCGGCAAGGGCTGGCTCAGCCCGCACTGGCCGGACTTGTCTCTCGTCTATGCCCTCCAATGCCACGGTCACTGCCTCTGGTCGGGCGACCGCAGCTTCCTCGCCTACGTCTATCCGAAGGTCAAAGCCGCCCTCCAATTCAACCGCCGCCTCGATCAAAACAACGACGGTATCGCCGAGCTCTGGGGCCCCGGTTGCTGCACCTTCGACAGCGAGGCCTTCCACTATTTCGGCGCCTCCAGCTACATCGCCACCCTCACCCTCGCCGCGCTCAAAGCCGGCGCGGAAATGGCCCGTTGGTGTGGCGACGATTCCTTCGCCGCCGAACTCGACGCCTGGTTCGCCAAGACCCGCCCCATCGTCGAACAAAAGCTGTTCTGCAAAGACCTCGGCTATTTCTACTCGTGGGTGGACGACTTGCACGAAGGCAGCGCCGGTGGCGAACGCCCCCATGTCCGCGAATCCCGCAACAGCATGGTCGCACAACTCGCCGGCACCTTCTTCGCCCGCCTCCTCGGCCTCGGCGAAATCCTCGACCCCGCGCAAACCGCTTCGGCGCTCGGCAAGATGTTCGAGAAAAACATCGGCCTCTGCGAGTTCTGCCCCGCCCAGGAAGTCACCGACGACAACCAGACGGTTTCCTTCTCCTGGCCCTTCTACTCCGAGCCCTACCTGATCGCCCAGCTGTTCAGCATCGATCGTGGCGACGATGCCTTGGCTGCATTGCTCAAGATTCACACGGCCATGACCACCAATGACGGCAGCCCCTGGAGTTCGCCGCTCGTGTGGAAAGGCCCCGGCAACGGCGAGCGCGAATGGGGCGCGTGGTATATGACCAACACCGCCTCCTGGTCCGTGCTCCCGATGCTCTGCGGCTTCGCCTGCAACGCCATGGACGACCGCCTGCGCCTCGCCCCCAGCATCCCGGCCAGCCTGGGCAAACTCACCGCCGTCCCGCTCTTCTTCCCGCGCTTCCACGCCACCGTGGATGCCGACGCCACCCGCGCCTCCCTGAAGATCGTCAAACTCATCGACTGCGCCGATATCCGCGTAACCACGCTCGAATTCCAAAAACCCTCCGCAATCTTCCTCGACGGCGTGCCCGTATCCGCCGAGTCGATACCGTCTGCCGAAGGCGGATCGCGCTACCAAGTGAACCTCGTATTGAGCGCAGGCAGCCAACTCGAAGCGCGTTATACCTAAGCTCGCCGATGAACATGCCTCTCAACCGCAAATTCTCACTCCACCTAATAAGCGATTCCCTATCAGACAGACAGGCAGTCAGTTAAATCCAATTTAATCACACCAAATCAATCTCACTATGAAAACCAAACAGGAAGTCAACGCCATCATCTTCACCGCACCCGGTGAAGTCTCACTCACACAATGCAGCCTGCCAGAATGTGGTCCGACAGATGTGCTCACCGAAACCCTCTACACCACCGTTTCGCCGGGCACAGAATTGCGGATGCTGGCTGGTCTTTACGGCGCGGCCGGTCAGTTTCCTTACGTGCCAGGTTACAACTCGATCGGGCGCGTCCTGCAAGTCGGTGAAAAAGCCCTTGGCTACCGCGTGGGTGACTTGGTTAGTTGCATCAATCCCCGCCCGACTCCCGGGATCAAATTTATGTATGGGGCACACTCCAGTCATCAAGTTCATGCCACGGACATTGACCAACGCCCGGTGCTGCTTCCCGACGGTGTAAATCCGTGCGACTATTGCATTGCCGAAATTGCCTCCATTTCCTACCGGGGCGTCACCGCCGCCCGCGCTCAAGCGGGCGAAACCGCCATCGTCATCGGTCAAGGCATGATTGGCGCATTCTCCGCCGCGTGGCTCGTCGCCGCCGGCTGCCGCGTGAGCGTGATTGATCTGGAACAGTCCCGCCTCGACCGCGCCCGCAAATTTGGAGTGGCGACCACCATCATTGCCGGACAGCCCGACACGCTCGACCGGGCTATGATATTCACCAGGCATGGTGCGGACATTGTGGTTGAAGCTTCCGGGTCAACTCCGGGGGTGAAACTCGCCTACCAACTATTACGCCGTAAACCCATGATGCCCGCCGGGCAATACGTCCGCGAACCCGTTCACTACTTTGCGCATGACTGGCCGCGTTTGATCTGGCAGGCGAACTATATTGAAGACGTGCCGGTAAATCCCCACGGCTGTCTGGTCAGCGAAGGAGTCACCACCCTCGCTCCCGGCGACAGGGGGATCGAAGACCGTCACCGAGTGATCGAAGCCATCCGGCGCGGCCAACTTAAAGCCACCGACTTTATCGACCAACTCGTCTCGCCCAACGAAGCCCCAGCCGCTTATGCGGGTCTTCAATCGCGCAAGTATTTTTCCGTCGTCTTTGATTGGTCCAAACTGAACGCCTAACACAATACACGATGAACCAACCAAAATTCCGAGCCGCCATCATCGGTTGTGGTCCGCACAATCAAACCCGCGGCGGCTGTAACTCCATCAGTTATGCCCATGCCCTTGCCTTGGGAAAGATTCCCAACCTCGCGCTCGTCGCTGCGGCCAGTCGTTCCCGCAAAAACGTGAACGACTTTTGCGCCGAATTCCCCGGCACGAAGGGTTATACCGACTATCACGAAATGCTTGAGACCGAACGCCCTGAATGGGTGAGCATTTGTGCCTTCCCACCGGATCGCGAGACAATGGCGCTCGCCGCCATGGAGACCGGATGTAAACTTTTGCTGATCGAAAAGCCCTTCGCCGTCAGCCACCAGGCGATGGATTCCATTTTGCAGGCAGCCCGCGAGCGCGGGGTGCGGGTTTTTGTCAATCACCAGCGCCGTTACGGCAAATGGTTCGAATGGTTTCGTGATCAACTCCAGACCGGCCGCTGTGGTGAACTCAGAGCCGTCTCACTTTATCATGGCGGATCCGGCTTTATTAACTTCGGCCCGCACTTGATTGACGCCGCCCTGTTTGCCTTGGAACCACGCCTGCCGGTTTCCCTCCTGGCGGCCGTGGACTGGACCGACGCGGGAGATTACCAAGGCGTTCGCACCGAGCGCTCCTTCCTCGCGGATGTCCGCTTCAACGACGGCGTGCCCCTCACCATTCACTCCGGTCCCGAAGCCGGCCAGAACCAGCCTTGTCTCCGTGCCATTGGCTCTCGAGGCATTGTGGAGCTGTATTTCGGTCCCTTTGGCTCCACGCGGGCCATTGGTCGCATTGTCGGCGAAGAGGAAGTTAGTCCCGACTTTGGCACCGAGCATTTTCACCACAACGACTCCGAGCCAAATATTTTCTACGACCGCGCGTTTGCCGACATCTGGCAATGTTTTCAGGAAAATCTTCCCTGTCGCTTGGATGCCATCCACGCCAACACCGGCATGCGGATTCTTCTCGCCATCTACGACTCAGCAAAGGACGCAAAAACTATCACCTTGGAGAAATAAATCAGTCCAATTGAATCAAAATGAGTATATCACTTCGAGTCACTTACTATCCTGAACACACCGAACCGGCCAACTGGGACGGCTATTTCGCGTGCATCCGCGCCAGTCGCATGTCCTTCGTCCGCCTTCTGTTCTTGGTTTTTGTGTTGATCGCAGGCCGGGCTGTTGCAGCTCCACCCGCTGCATTTGTCGCCGGCGATCGCTGGATGGCGATTGGTGACAGCATCACGCACGACGGTCCTTACCCGCGCTACGTCGATTTGTTTCAAGTGCTCCGCCATCCTGACCAGCCAGTCACGTATTCTAATGCGGGTGTGAGTGGAGATTCCGCCGCTGGCGCCCTACGCAGGTTTGATTGGGACATCATTCCCCAAAGCGGACCAGTCCCCACCGTGGCGACCATCATGCTGGGCATGAATGACTGCGGACGGGACCTCTACGCCACGAATTCAGCCGACGACGACGCGGCACAGCAGAAACGTCGCACCCGCCTCGACAACTACGCAAAGTCCATGCGCACCCTAGTCGAACGACTCCAGGCGCGAGGCGTTCGCGTGATCCTGATGACTCCGTCTCCCTACGACGACACCTCAGCCATGGATAAGCCCAATCTCCCCGGAGTGAATGGAGCCCTGGCCGCCTGCGCCGACATCGCGCGCACCCTCGCCGCCGAATATGACCTCGCGGTGATCGACTTACACGGACCGCTGACGGCGCTCAACCAACGGCTTCAAAAAGCCGCCCCGCAATTCACGATGATCGGCGGAGATCGTGTGCATCCGGGCCCTCCGGGTTCCTTCGCCATGGCCTATCATATCCTGCGCGCACAGAACCCCGTCGGCCCCTTCGTGCAAGTTCAGCTCAACGCAACCACCGCCCAGGTTCGCTTCGCGCGCGGTGCCGTCGTCAGCGATTTCACCATTGATGCCGAGGGCGGACTCACGTTCGGCTATCTTGCGGATTCATTGCCCGTCGCCGTTCCCGCAAACACCCAAGAGGCCCTCGCCTGGGTGCCGTTTTCCGAGGAATTCAACCGCGAGGAACTGAGGGTCAGCGGGCTACAACCCGGCGACTACACGCTCGCTATCGACGGGAAATCCGTCGGCACCTTCTCCGCTCAAACGCTCGGCTTGGGCATCGATTTAGCGGCATTGCCCACGCCGCAAATTCGCCAAGCGAAAGATGTCCTCGCGCTCATGGAGGCACGCTGGGAGGAGGTCAAAAAGCTCCGCCGTATTGCCAGCATCGAGTATTGGCGCCTGCCCGAGGCGGCCCGGCCGCTTACACTCGATAAGATGGAGCCCTTGCTCGCAGCCTGGGAAAAAGAACTCTCCGCCGATCCCAATCATTGGCAACGCAAGCAGCCTGGCGAATACCACGAGTGGAAGCCCCTCGAAGCGGAAATCAAAGTTAACGCCGAGAAACAACTCAAAGCCGCCCGTGCTGCCGCGCGTCCGCTTCAACACACCATCACCCTTCGTCGGATTCTTCCTCCAGAAACCACGGCGACTTCGCACGCCCAATGAAAATTCTCACTGGCCTCCAACCGCACCAGGTTCTGCAACGCGATTCTCTGGACCTTGCGACGCTGAATATCAGCGGTCGCACGTCAGCAGTCGGACCGGTTCTGGTCACGGTAAAGGGCCTGCGCGGTTTCGCCAAACCGCGTCCTGCGGGTAAGGCCCGGGCCGGACGTTTCTCCGTGAGCCTACCCGGCCTGCCCACAGGCGGCCCGTATGAAATCACGCTGCGTTGCGGCGAAGCTCGCGTGACCGTGGGCGATGTGCGCGTGGGCGATGTCTGGCTTCTCGGAGGCCAAAGCAACATGCAGGGATATGGCGACCTCGCCTCCGGCCTGCGCTCCGCCCCCGGCGTTTTTTCCCTGCGCATGTCCGGACTTTGGGAGCCAGCCGAAGAGCCGTTGCACCTGCTGGAGGAATCCCCCGATCCGGTGCACACCGCCGAGACGGTCACCCCGACCGAGGCAGCCAAGCGGCGTCTCACCGCCCGGTCCGGCGCCGGCCCCGCACTCACCTTTGCCGCCG